>JBAXBX010000002.1:0-224058 GCA_037141755.1 Candidatus Saccharimonadota bacterium | reverse complement strand
TAGGTAGTAGGTAGTAGGTAGTAGGTAGTAGGTAGTAGGTAGTAGGTAGTAGGTACCATTATTGAGATTTTACTATTTACTATTTACTATTTACTATTTACTATTTACTATTTACTATTTACTACATACTAACTACTAGCCCTTGCATTCTCCAAACATTAGCAGTATATTAATATCATCACATGAGGTGAAAACAAAAAAGCGTAAAAAATACGGCATTATGCGACACAAAAAGTGCGTATAATCAAGTATGAACAAGTGGGAGTAGGGGAGTATAACAATGTCCAAAGCATTGTACCGAAAATATCGCAGCAAATCACTCGATGAGGTGATCGGTCAAAAACATATTACCGATATTTTGTCGCGAGCGATTGCGTCAGGTCGCGTCTCGCATGCCTATTTATTAACCGGACCACGTGGTGTCGGCAAAACTTCCGTCGCCAGGATTCTGGCCCACGAAATCAACGGTCTTAAATACGACGAGGAAAATACAAATCTAGATATTATTGAAATTGATGCCGCCAGCAATAATGGTGTCGAGGACGTGCGCGATTTGCGCGACAAAGTTTCAATTGCGCCAGCCAGCGCTAAGCGCAAAATATATATTATCGATGAAGTTCATATGTTGTCTAAGGCCGCCTTTAACGCACTATTAAAAACCCTTGAAGAACCGCCTGAACACGTCGTTTTCATTTTAGCCACAACTAACGTTGAAAAGTTACCAGCCACAATTATCAGCCGCACCCAACGATTTAGTTTTCGCCCGATTAGCGTCGACGATGCTGTCAAACATTTAGCCAATATCGCTAAACTTGAAAACATTAAAATCGATGACGACGCCCTAAAATTAATTGCTATTCGCAGCGATGGCAGCTTCCGCGACAGCATCAGTTTGTTGGACCAATTATCAAGTTTGGTCGAGCCAAAGCAAACCATCACAGCCCAACTAATTGAAGACACTTTAGGTATGGCGCCAACTGAAGTTATCGATCAATTACTAGACGCGGTTGAAGCACGAAATGTATCAAAACTAGTCGAACTGTTAAACCAAACATTCAACGACGGTATCAGCAGTAATATTTTGGTCGCACAATTAACCGCCAGTATCAGTCAGCGAGTTGCCGAAAAACCTCAGTTACTATCACTACTTGACGGCTTAATTGACGTCTCCAAAAGTCCGCAACCACAATTAAAATTATTGAGCGTTTTAGGGTTAGCAGCCCTTCCGAAACAAGTCGTTAAAACAATCGCATTGGCTGCCCCAGTTTTGGAAGTCAGTGCATCAATTGCCGAACTTGAAAAAATCGCCAAAACTGACAAACCAGCCGACCATGTCGTCAGACAAATCGCCAGCCGACCAACTGTACCAAAACATATCGAAAAACCTGCCGCAAAAGTTGAAGCTGAAGTTGTAATAAAAAAAGCCGAAGCCACCGATTTTGACTGGGTTAAATTCGTCGAATACGTCCGCCAACATCACGTCGCCCTGTATAGCGTTCTGTCCAAATGCAATTACGCGTTGGACGGCAAAGACTTAACTTTGTATACCAACAGTAACTTTTATAAGAAAAAGTTGGATGATACCAAATACAGCCCTTTACTCAATAAATGTTTGCAAGAATTAGGAGTTTATGGACTGGATATCCACACAATTCCCACAGCGCCACCGCCAACGGATAGCCAAGCTGCCGCAATAGCTGTTATTATGGGTGGAGGAGAAGAGGTCTCAATAGAGTCCGTGTAAGGCAATGGCAACTAGGGAAGTACCAGTCGGAAAAATTCCACCACAAAATCTTGACGCCGAGAAAAGTTTGCTCGGTGCGGTTTTGATTGACGAAGAAACATTGGCCGACATTTCTGAACACGTTACTGTCAAAGATTTTTACGAAAAGCGCCACTCGATTATTTATGGTGGCATGATGCGTCTGTACGAACATCACAAACCCGTCGATTTGTTGACATTAACTGATGAATTAAAACGCAAAAAAGAACTTGATACCGTCGGCGGATCGGCCTATTTAACCGAATTGACCAATTACGTGCCAACATCAGCCCATGCCGAAGCTTACGCTGAATTGGTTGCCCAAAAAGCCGTTCGTCGCCGACTGATCAAAGCCAGCAGCGAAATATCTGAACTAGGGTATGATGAAGAGACAACTACTCAGGAATTGTTGGAAAAAGCCGAAGCTGAACTTTTTTCAGTTAGCGACCAATCATTAAAACAAGATTTGGTCAGCATTGAAAGTATTTTGACCGAAAGTTTCGACCGTATGGAAGAATTGCACCGCAACAAAGGCGCATTGCGTGGCGTTCGCACGGGGTACAAAGACTTGGACAACATGACAGCTGGTCTGCAGCGTAGCGACTTGATTATTTTAGCCGCCCGACCTGCTATGGGTAAAACGACTTTGGTTACAAACCTTGCCTACAACGTGGCAACGATTGCCAAACAACCAGTTTTGTTTTTCAGCCTCGAGATGAGCAAAGAACAATTGGTTGACCGTATGTTGGCCGACGCATCGGGCGTTGATGCTTGGAATATTCGTACAGGTAATTTGTCAGACGAAGATTTTGGTAAATTATCCGAAGCCATGGGTGAATTAGCCGAAGCACCAATTTATATTGACGATACTCCAGGTTTATCAGTCCTTGAAATGCGCACCAAAGCACGCCGCGCCACCCACGAACAACCACTAGGATTAATCATCGTCGACTACTTGCAGTTAATGCAGGGTAGTGGCAGCAGCAGTAACTTTAGCAACCGTGTTCAAGAGGTCAGCGAGATATCCCGCGGTCTTAAATTAATTGCCCGCGAATTAAATGTGCCTGTCATCGCCCTGTCGCAGCTGTCACGTTCAGTCGAATCACGCAGTCCGCAAATTCCACAGTTGGCCGATTTGCGCGAATCTGGATCTATCGAACAAGATGCCGATATTGTCATGTTTATCTACCGCGAAGCTTATTACAATCCTGAAACCGAACGCGAAAATATTACTGATTTGATTATCGCTAAACACCGTAACGGACCAACTGGCCGCGTCGAACTATACTTCCACCCAGAACGTTTGCGTTTTATGTCACTGGATCACAAGCATAACGACTAGCTTTATCGTGTTATAATTATATCTAAACATGGGTAGACTAAAAATTTCCGAAACATTCATTTACCGCCACCGATATTATATTGGCTATGGCCTAATTGCAATTATTTTAATTACAATGTTTGTGCTGGCCGGATTATTCGCGCCAGGCGGAATATCAAGTCAAGAAATGCAGTCAGCTGTAAAAAGTAGCTCAGTTAATTTATATGATTTCAAGTCATTAGAAATTATTAATCTGCCGTATCACTTGATGCAAAAAGCCAGCATGTCGATGTTTGGCGTGTCGATTTTTACAATCAAATTACCATCAATTATTTTGGCATTATTTTCAGCCATCGGCATTATAATTTTGCTGCGACGTTGGTACAAGCCTGGCATTGGAGTCTTGGCGTCATTAATTGCCATTACAACCGGCCAATTTATTTTTATCGCCCAAGATGGGACACCAGGTATTTTGTACGTATTTTGGTCAATTTGTTTGTTGCTATTCGCTGACTTAATTGCAAGGCAAAAAAAGTTCAGAATGTTATATAAAATCAGCTTTTGTATATTAGCTGGCCTAAGTTTATATACGCCACTGAGTTTATACATGATTATTGCATTAATTGTGGCCGTATTTTTGCATCCGCACTTACGTTTTATTATTAAACAACTATCAAAACCACAAATTATCGTTAGTCTTATTTTTGCTTTTATTTTAATAATTCCATTAATCGCCGCTGTTATTATCAGTCCAAAATTAATATTGACATTACTGGGTATACCGACAACTTGGCCAAATTGGTCAACAAATTTTGCTACCCTTGGTGCTGAATATTTTGGATTTTCTAAACCTGGTGGAGCCACGCTAATGACACCGTTTTTTGAATTGGGATCGATGATATTGATTGTGTTTGGTGCGCTATACAATATTCGTACAAGGGCAGCTGCAAAAAGTTATGTAATTGCATTTTGGACAATATCTTTAATCCCATTTATTATCCTTGACCCAAGTCTAACCAATATAACTTTCGTCCCACTTGTACTTTTATTGGCGTCAGGTATTCGTACTTTATTGGCTCGTTGGTATATTCTGTTCCCACGCAATCCATACGCCAGAATTGGCGGATTAATCCCCGTGACTATACTAGTAATTGTCTTGGTATTTTCAGGCGCCGACAGATACATTAATGGATACCGATATGATCCATCAATTGCACCAAACTTTTCAAATGACCTAAAATTGATTCCTAAGGATACGAAAAACGTCGTTGTCGCCGCTGATGAATTTGATTTTTATCAAGTTGTTGCTAAATATAATAAAAAATTTATCGTAACATTAACACCAACAAACGATACTTTTTTAGCAACTCGAAACGCCAAACAAAACATTACTGACTATCAAATCAGTCGAATCATAACCTCGCCAAAGTTAAATCAAAGCGACCGCTTTTACTTATACAAAAAGATTGTAAAGTAAAGTATAATAAGAACATAATTATCAGACTAAGGAGTATTAATCATGGCATTTGATCAAGTAAAAATGTTAAATAATTTACGTAAAGCTCAAAATGAATTAAAAAAAGAAATTATCGAAGTTGAAGCTGGCGACGGTGCTGTCGTTGTTCAAGTAACTGGTGAATTGAAGGTTAAAAAGGTGACTATCGACCCTAAACAAGTTGATCTTGACGACATTGAACAACTTGAACATTGGATTGAAATTGCCTTGCGTGATGGTCTAGCCAAAGCCCAAGAAGTTGCTGCTGAAAAAATGAAACCTTTAATGGGTGGCCTAGGTAAACTAGGGCTATAGGAAACATCTTGTCGCAACTACTTCCATCGGCACTTGTTACGGCCATCGACGAATTAGGCCGTTTACCTGGTGTTGGCGCTCGCACGGCTGAACGCTATGCTTACTTTTTATTGCGCGCCGACAAACGTGTCAGTGAAGATTTAGCTGACGCGCTGACTAAACTTCATAGTGGTGTCAAAAGTTGCCCTATGACATTCGCCCTAATTGATGCCGATGAAGACGTTTCGATACTTTACAGCGACCCATCACGCGACAAAACAATAGTTGCCGTTGTCGAAGAGCCGCTGGATATCATCGCCCTAGAGCGCACTGGACAATTTAATGGCACATACCATGTGCTTGGTGGCGCCATCAGTCCAATTGACGGCGTTGGCCCTGAACAATTACATATTCCCGAACTGTTGGAACGTTTGACGCGTGATAACGTCCAAGAAGTAATTATCGCTACAAACGCCAGTGTCGAAGGCGAATCTACCGCCCTATATTTACAGCGTCATATTATTGATGCTGGTATTGACATTAAATTAACCAGATTGGCCCGAGGCATCCCAGTTGGCGTTGATTTGGAATATGCTGGTCAAATTACATTAACTCACGCTCTAGAGGGCAGAAGGGCATTTTAAATGTACGACAAAGCCAAAGAATTAATCAACGCAGCCCGTAAAATTATTGTCATTCAGGCCGAAAACCCTGACGGTGATTCACTAGGCAGCGCCCTGGCATTAGAAGAAATTTTAAGTGATATTGGCAAAGAAGTTATTTTATACTGTCCAGTCGAAATTCCAAAATATATGCGTTACATAACGGGTTGGGACAGAGTTATTGGCGATTTTGACACCTCAGCTGATTTGGCGATTATTGTTGATACTATGGCCGACGTTTTGCTGACACGTGTTCTGGATACACCTGGCGTTCGTCATTATCTGGATACGCACGAAGTTTTAGTTATCGACCACCACTTAACAGCATCAAATTTAAGTTTTAAACACACCGCTTTAGTCGAAGAAGCCATCGCATCCAGTGAGGTAATTTACAGCCTCGTAACAGATGCTGGCTGGACTATCAACAAGCAAGCTGCCGAAAATATGATGGTGGCAATTATGAGTGACAGCCTAGGATTGACCGTCCAAAAAGTCAGCCCACGAACTTACTTTACGGCCGGAAAACTAGTCGAACTGGGCGCCAGTAACCACGAGATTGAACAACGTCGCCGTGAATTCATGAAAAAATCGGCCGATATTTTGAAGTATAAAGGTATATTATTGCAACGTATCGAATATTATTTGGACGGCAAACTAGCATTAATACGCATACCATTTGAGGAAATTCAAGAATACAGCGATCAATATAACCCTAGTGTCTTAGTCTTGGACGAAATGCGCTTAGTTGAAGGCGTTGAATTAGGCGTCGCTATCAAAACTTATCCCGATGGAAAATTAACTGGTAAATTACGTAGCAACTTGCCAATATCGGCCGATGTGGCCGGATTCTTTGGCGGTGGTGGCCACGAATACGCGGCCGGCTTTCGTGTCTATGAATCTATTGATACAATTATCCCAGAACTATTAACAGCCACCGATAAGGTGCTAAAGGGTATGCCACATGACACTACAATTTCATAACACTCTAACTGGCGAAATCGACAAATTTGAATCCATCGTACCTGGTAAAGTATCAATCTATACCTGTGGCCCAACTGTTTATGATTACCCTCACATCGGCAATTGGGTAGCCTATATTTATTGGGATACCTTAGTTCGAGTTTTAATGGCCAACGATTATGACGTTACTAGGGTAATGAATATTACCGATGTTGGGCATTTGGTTAGTGATGCCGACGAAGGTGAGGATAAACTTGAAAAAGGCGCCCGTCGCGAAGGTAAAACGGCTTGGGAAGTAGCGAAATTTTATACGAATGACTTTTTAAATGGCATGAAACAATTGGGTTTAGTCACACCACAATTTATCGCCAAAGCTACCGATTATATACCAGATCAAATTAAATTAGTCCAAAAACTAGTCGACAAAGGTTACACCTATCAAATTGACGACGGTATCTATTTTGACACCTCAAAATTCCCAACTTACGCTGATTTTGCCCACTTGAACCTAGACGCCCAAAAAGCTGGCGCACGCGTAGAATTTAACCAACAAAAACGCAATGCCAGCGACTTTGCATTATGGAAATTTACTCCAGCTGGCGAAAAGCGGGACATGGAGTGGTTAACGCCACAGGAAATTTTGGAAGATGGCAAATGGAATATGGAAGATGGCAAATCGCAATCAATTGCCAATAGCCAAATTCCAATAGCCAATAGCCAAAGAATGGGTTTCCCTGGCTGGCACATTGAGTGTTCGGCAATTGCCATGTCAATTTTGGGTGAAACGCTTGATATCCACACTGGCGGCATCGACCATATTCCAGTACACCATACCAATGAAATCGCCCAATCCGAATCTGCGACTGGTGTTATTTTCAGTAATTATTGGTTACATAATAACCACCTGAAAGTTAATAATACAAAAATCAGCAAGTCACTCGGAAATGGTTATACATTAAAAGACCTGCAAGAAAAGGGATATTCGCCACTCGATTTTCGTTTATTTGTTTTGCAAAGTAATTACCGCAAAGAAGGAAACTTTACATTTGATAATCTGCAATCTGCCAAAAACAGACTACATAACTGGCGCAACATTGCCGCTCTACGTCATCAAATTCACGATACTCTACAAAGTGAAGCCGAAAGAGCTAAAGATGACAAAACAATTTCACTACTGGCAACATCACAAGCTATTATCGAAGCTCTTAATGATGATTTAGGCACACCTCAGGCCTTAAAGATTATTGACGAGGCGTTTGCACGCATCACCAGATCGAGTCTAAGCAGAGTCGATAGACAGTCGCTAATTCAACTATTAGAAACGATTGACTCAACACTGGGACTACAATTAATCGACAGCACGCCAGATATATCTGATGAAGAAAAAAAGATCCTCTTACTACGTAAATCTGCCCGCGAAAGAAAAGATTGGGACAAGTCTGATGAACTTCGCGATGAATTACTAAAATTAGATGTTATCATCCGCGATACAAACTCGGAAACTGTCTGGGAATACAAAATCTAAATATTACGGCAAGGATAAAACATGCACTGGTGCGTTGGAATTATTTGTCGTTCCATCGCCTAATTGACCGTAAGTATTCCATCCCCAACAATAAACCTGATTGTCAGATGCAACCACACACGAGGACGATGTGCCAGACACAATTGACTTAACAGTCTTACCACTTAATGCACCGGATGTACTGACAGCAACAGCCTCAGAAGTTGTGCTTCCTATCCCATCACCCAACGCACCCATGCCTCCAAATCCCCAACAATATGCCTTATCATCGCTAGCAATTGCGCAACTATGTTGAGTTCCTGGCGCAATCATTTTTATTGTCTTACCACTTAATGCGCCTCCAGTATATACTGCAGTAGGTATACTCCTGTTAGAGCTTGTATTATCACCAAGCATACCAAAAGTATTATCACCCCAACAATATTCTAGGTTATCGCTAGCGATAGCACATGTTTTATGGCTACTGGCGGCAATCGTTTTAATCGTCTTACCGGCCAATCCTCCAGTCATACTGACAGCTACTGGAAGTGGTCTATTTGTAGTAGTACCATCACCAAGTTGACCATAGCCATTATTTCCCCAACAGTAAGCCAAGCCATTAGAATCTAACGCACAAGTATGAGATTGTCCAGCGGTAATCGACACAATAGTCTTTCCACTCATTACACCGCTAGTATCAACAGGCAAGGCGCCCGAGTTTGTATTTGTATAAATATTACCCAATTGACCATCTGGACCATCACCCCAACAATAGGCACGATCATCCGAAGCAACAACACATATATAATAATCACTCGATGAAATCGATTTAATTGTCTTGCCAGCTAGATTACCTGATACATCAACTGACACTGGGACCAACGAACCTCCAGGGCTATTTACTACATACTGACCATAACCCCAACAATATGCTAAATTATCTGACGAAATACCACAGGTATGAGAAGTCCCGGGCTTGATTGATTTCATGGTTTTACCATTCAAAGTACCAGTCATGCTAACCGCCACTGGTAACGAACTATCAACCTGGGAATTATTACCTAATTGACCCGAAGTATTTCGCCCCCAACAATAAGTTTGACCATTAGAAACAATCACACAAGCATGCTGATTAAAGAGTCCTATTTGTTTCCAAACTGGTTCACCTGGCGCCGTATGCCCAGACCAGACACCATCAGCAATCGTGCCACCTAGTGTTGATGAGGTGTAGAAAGCTAATAATCCAGATGTAGCACTTAGATTGTAGTCATTACCAACTACAGTGTATTGGTATGATGTTCCAGGGGATTTAGGTAGACCTTTACCACCATTGGCATCGTTTTGGTTAGATGGATAGTTACCAGTGACTGTTTTATCTAGTTCTAGTGTAGTTGCAGCATTACGAAGATCAGACTTTAAGACAGCAACAGTTGCTTTTTGAGATATACCCATGTATGAGATGTATGAGATAGAGGCTAGGATACCAATGATTACGACTACGACTAGTAGTTCGACGATTGTGAAACCAGATAAACCATTATCGCGTCTGTTGCGCATAAGCCAATTATAGCATAAGCGGCATACAAATAATTACTTATTTATTATTCAGCTATTGCTCTATGCTTATGAGAACGTGCTATATAATCTTCGGCAATAACCTTGATACAGCCGGCAATTGGAATCGAAATAATACCACCAGCTATGCCAAACAAATAGACACCGACGGTTACAGCTATCAAAATAATTAAGGCTGACAAGTCAATCCGTTTTGACTGAATAGTAGGTGAGATATAATTTGCTTCAACTTGCTGATATAGGATAAAGAAGACTAAAAAGATAACAGCAACACTGACACTATTTAATGCCAGAATCAAGCTGACAAGTGTTGCGCCAATCATGGCGCCAAAAAGTGGCACCAATGATGCTACAAAAACAATCATAGCTGACGGTATTGCCAAATCGACTGGAATGCTACTAAATATCATGCCAAGAGTGAAAACAGCAACACCAGCCACTGTACCAGCAATTGCCGAGACTGATAATTGTCCGACAACATAGCCAGTTACAACATTATACATTCGTCCAAGTAATTTGCGATGAGCGGCCATTTGTTCGCGGTCATCATAAGCAGCCCACAATTTACTCAACCACGTTGGGCCTTCAACCAGCATCAAAAATGCTAATACTAGCACTAAAATAGACGCCGTTATTGTTGCTAGCAATGACCCGACACCAGAGACTAAACTAGATCCAACACCAGTCATTCCATCTTTGAATGAGGTAACTAACTTATCAACCTGAGGCTGCAAATTATATTTGCTGATAAAGTCACTAGCACCAGCATATTGTCTGGTGGCAGAATTAACTAAATCCGGAACAGTTTCGGCAAACTTTGTCATTTGACTGATAATTGGCGGAATCACCAAAAAGACAATCACGCCCAGCAGACCAATAACCACGACGTATGCCAAAGCGGTACTCAAAACACGACTCTTACCAGGTAAAATTTTTGTTAACAGATTAACAGGTTTGCTAAGAGCAATCGCCAAGAACAAAGCTGACCCAATAATAATTAATGCTGTGCGTGCACTGTAAATTGCCAGCGCCACCAATGCAAATCCGATAACTACTAACCAAAATCTTACGAACGTCTTTGTGTCTATCTCTATTCGTGTCTTCATATATATCTGTATTATACACTAAATAAAAAAATCTTTGAATTTGCATATGTTTAAGCATTCTCTCAGCCATACATGGTGTATAATAAGAACATGCGAATACTTATAATCGAAGACGAACACAAGATAGCAACCGCCTTAAAAAAGGCATTACAAACAGAAAACTATGCTGTTGATGTATCCTACGACGGGGACGATGGATATGCTATGGCAACAACCGAACCTTACGATTTAGCAATTATCGACTGGATGATTCCAGGCGAATATAACGGTGTCGACATTGTAAAGGCAATGCGCAAAGAAAAAATTCACACACCAGTATTACTATTAAGTGCCAAAGGAACCATTAAAGACCGCACCACAGGACTGGACTCAGGTGCTGATGATTATTTAGTAAAACCATTCGCCTTGGAAGAAATGCTTGCCCGCGTTCGCGCCCTGCTACGCCGACCAGTTGAAGTCCAACAGACAATTTTGACAGTTGGCGATTTATCACTTAACACTGTAACCTGCGTAGTTACACGTGCTGGCAAAATTATTGATTTAACCAACAAAGAATTCGCCCTACTTGAATACCTAATGCGCAACCAAGGTCGACCACACACCAAGACGGTCATTATCAGTCATGTCTGGGATTACAACGCTGATGTTTTGCCAAATACTGTTGAAGTATATATGAAGTATCTTCGCCAAAAAATTGACGATCCTTTCAAGACTAAACTGCTTCACACGGCTCGCGGTTTTGGTTACAGAATTGAAGCTAAATAGGGCAATGACCCGCTATGTTTAAATCGGCGACACTCCGCTTGACTGGTTGGTATCTGCTGGTATTAATGGCATTAAGTATTACTTTTAGTGCCGTTATTTACCAAATTACAACTAGTGAAGTTCAAACTCGTTTGGAAAAGTTTCAGACGAGTTTGCAACAGTCGCACGATTTTGACTTTGCACCACCGCCAATCAAAGCTGCACTACTCCGAAATAGCGAAGTTAACGACGCGACCGAAACAATTTCGACCGAATTAATCTTTGTAAACCTATTTGTATTAGTCGTCGGCGGCTATGTCAGTTATTTATTGGCTCGTCGTAGTCTGCAACCAATCGAAAAAGCTCACGAAGCTCAATCCCGTTTTACCAGCGACGCTAGCCATGAATTGCGCACGCCACTAGCAGTCATGAAGACCGAAATGGAAGTAGCCCTAATGGACAAAAAAGCCTCAACTACCGATTTACGCGAGGTACTAATTAGTAATCTTGAAGAAGTCGATAAACTATCAAAACTAGCTCAAATGCTACTAAATATGTCGCAATTTGACAACAACAACCTTAAACTTGGACCAGTTAATTTATATAAGGCATCAAAATCAGTTATTGACGACTTTAAATTACCAGACAGCCGCATTACAATAAATTCTACTCTAAAACCAATTATTCGCGGTAATGAAACTGCTGTCACCGAATTGATTAAAATATTAGTAGACAATGCATTGCAATACAGCCCAAAAGATTCGTTAATAGTCATTAATTTACTAAAAGACGACACCACCGCAACATTTGAAATTATCAACACCGGACCTGGCATATCAGGCGACAAATTACCTCATATTTTTGACCGTTTTTATCGAGCTGATTCTTCACGTACTAGCGGACCTCAAAAGGGTTACGGCCTGGGTTTGGCATTGGCTAAACAAATTGTCGAATTACACAAAGGCGAACTAATCGCCACCAGCACACCTGACCACGAAACAATCTTTTCATTCATTTTGGCCTTAAACATCAAATCTCAAGCGAAAACTCAGAACTAGACTGTAAAGTTAAATTAATAAATATTTAACATAAGGAGAAAACATGAATGTATTTTCGCGGGGTGTCAAAAACGCCCTTCGCAGTCCACTCCGATCAGGCGCTATCGTATTGATGCTAGCCATCAGTATCGGTCTAATATTAAGTATGCTGGTGGCGCGTGGCAGTGTTAACGCCAAGATTGACGAAGTCAAATCAACCGCTGGCACCAGTATTACGATTACACCAGCCGGTGTTATGGGATTTGCTGGTGGTGGCGACGCTTTAACTAGCGCTCAACTGGCTACGATTACCAGTACAGCCCACATTACTGGTACATCCGCCTCTTTAAATGACCAACTTAGTTCAACTGATACCAGCCTAACTGCGTCGCTAGAATTAGGTAATTTCGGCGCTCGCCAAATGCGATTCGAGGGTTCTAGCTCACCATCTTTAGATAGCAGTACAACAGACACAACCGCATCTCGCCCCGTTCCTACGCCTCGTACAACAGTCACAGGCACTACTAACCCTAATTCAATCTCGACCAACGGCAGTGATTTGACACTAACCAGTGGCGCAACAATTGACGGTAACAGTAGTGATTTAGTTGCCTTAGTCGGCAGTGATTTAGCGACCAAAAACAGTTTAGTCGTTGGCAGTACCTTTACCGCCTATACCAAAACTATCACTGTTAAAGGAATATTCAGCACCGGCAACAAATTCCAAGACAGCGGCATAATCATGCCTCTTGCCACTATTCAAACCCTAACTGACCAAGCTGGTTCAGTCAACAGTATTGTTGCCAAAGTCGACAGCAGCGACAACGTCAATTCAACCGTCACAGCACTTAAATCATCTCTAGGCGACAAAGCTGACATCACCAGCCAAGCCGAACAAGCCGCTGCCAGTGTTACGTCACTTGAAAGTATCGCTAGCCTAGCCCTAGGTGGTGTTATCGGCGCCACTATCGCCGGAGCCGTCATCGTGCTGTTGGCCATGATTATGGTCGTCCGCGAACGTCGCCGCGAAATTGGCGTCATCAAAGCCATCGGCGGCAGCAACCGCAAAGTTGTTGGTCAATTCGTCACCGAAGCGTTGACATTAACAGTCATCGGATCAATCATCGGCCTAGCTATGGGCGTTGCCGTCAGTGGTCCAATGACAACATCACTGGTCAGCAGCAGTACATCGTCAACCACGTCAACCAACGGCCGACCAGCCGGTGGACCAGGCGAGATGATGCGCGGTGGATTTAATCAAATCAACAAAAACTTAACTTCAATTACCAGCACTTTAACACCAGCCATCTTTGCCTCGGCCATTGGAATTACTCTGTTAATTGCAATCATCGGTGCGGCCGTACCAGCTTGGTTTATTTCTAAAATTAGTCCAGCTGAAGTCTTAAGGACAGAATAGGAGAATATATGTTAGTAGTCAAAGATCTTTCCAAATCATTTTCCAGCGCCAGCGGTGATGTAACCGCCCTTAATAAAGTCAATCTGACCGTCCAAACCGGCGAATTCGCCAGCATCATCGGCAAATCAGGCAGTGGCAAAAGTACACTGTTAAGCATGCTTGGCGCCTTAGACATTCCAACCAGCGGTAGTATCGAAGTTGACGGTGTTGATATCGCCAAACTTTCGGCCGGCAAACAAACGGCTTACCGAGCCAAAAAGATTGGTTTTGTATTTCAACATTACAATCTGATTCCAAACCTAACCGCGCTTGAAAACGTCATGTTAGCCCTAGAATTTGGCGGTATGCCCGCCAAAAAGCGCAAGGCAAGGGCCGAACAGTTGTTGACCGATGTTGGCCTTGAACCCGACGAGCAGTTACGCAAACCACCTCGTTTAAGCGGTGGGCGACAGCAACGTGTCTCGATTGCTCGGGCTCTGGCTAATCATCCAGCAATTGTACTGGCCGACGAGCCAACCGGCAACCTAGACAGCGAAACCGGTAAAAAGATATTTGATCTGTTACACCGCCTATCCCGCAGTGAAAAAACGACCATCTTGGCCGTAACCCACGACATGGACATCGCCGGCAAAACCGATCGAACATTTAAACTCAAAGACGGCAAAATAATCGCCTAATCTGCCAAAATAAAACTAAATAGCGGCTCACTCAGAGTCGCTATTTATCTTTCCAATTCCACCACTTTAACTTATCGTCATCGCGTCCGCCACCAGCGTAATACACGACGCAACGAAAAACATACAGCACGCAACGATTGATATGCGAATTTTGCATCAACATTAGTCGTTCGTACATTCGTTCGGGATTTTGAGTTTTCAAATCGTCTATATTTGTATAACCAAGTATAATTAAGTCTCTAGCTAGTGATGGACCAACACCAGGAATAATTTCAAATACACTTTTTGTCATTCAATAGTTACTCCTTGATGACTTGCTCGCGGGCTTTCAGTCGCTTACCAGCGTTAACCGCAATTTGCCATTGCAAAGCCGCAATACAAGTAATCATCACTAGCAGTGGCCAAGCACTCTCCCATGCTGGCATCGTAAAGTCAAAGAAGTCACGAATAAAGCTAATCCTGAAACTTGGAAATACAATAATCGCTACTGTTAAAATATAAAACAATCGTGACAATCGAGCTTTTCTGGTGTTTTTAACATCAAACATCAACGGCACCAAAAAGACCAAATATATACCAAAGAATGTCGCCACAATCACCGTCGTTGTCAAAACACCTGTAATATCATTTGGGTGAATAGCGCGCAGCATTATATATGACGTAGTTACCGCAATGCCAGACAGCACTGCTATCGGCGCTACGGCATGTAAAGTATCATTCCAAAAATATTTTGGCGACAAACGATGACGCGGTGATGGTGTGAAAATCGTCCAAATCACGGTTGGCAAGGTAACCAAGAACATATTCATAAATGTAATGTGTCGTGGCAAAAATGGGTATACTATTCCCAGTGCTAATGTCGACAACAACAATACAACGCCAAAAATAATTTTATGAAAGAAAAGACAGGCAATCATCTCGATAGCTTGCATAATACGGTTGCCCAACTTCATACCCATTGGTAATGAATTGAAAGAGTTGTTTAACAGGACAATATCAGCCACGCGCCTGGTTGCAGCCGCACCAGCATACATTGCTACACCTAAATCTGACTTTTTCAGCGCCAAAGCATCATTAACACCGTCACCAACCATACCAGTATATTTACCTAGACGTTTAAAAGTTTCAACCAAACGTTCTTTTTGCTCAGGCAAAACTCGGGCAAAAATCGTCGTATTAGCTACCATTTCATCCCAATCTTCATCAGCAACGTGTTTCAACTTGGCGCCAGTAATGACATTTTGATAATTTTTGATTCCAGCCCGACCAGCAATATATTGGACTGTGTCAGGATTATCACCACTGATAACACGCAAACTAACGCCATTTTTTTGTAAATAGGCGACTGTCTTTTTGACACCTTCACGCAGTTCATTTGACAGCACAATGATGCCGACTGCATTGCCTGAATTATCTGGTAAATCCTTTAGCGACTTATTGGTATCGTCAAACAATGCCACCAATAAAACTCGTTTTCCAACCGATGCCAATGACTCAATTTGCGACTGTTTTTCTTCGGTTAGTGGCGCCAATTTACCGACAAATTCTGGCGCACCAATCATAATACTGTAGGTTTTACGACCAAATATCGCTTTAACACCGCTCATCTTGCGTGCAGACGAAAAGGCTAGAGTTTGCAGTACTTGATACTGCTGTGGCGCCGGAAAGCCACTAATGATGGCATTGTTGGTCGCACTTAGACTACTGGTTTCGAATGCCGCAATGCCGATTAATTCACTGATATTTTTAGCAGATTTATCAAATAACTCGAATTTCTCAAAAGCAATTTCATCGCTAGTTAATGTACCGGTTTTATCAACGCAAAGTACGTCCAGCAGCGCCATAGCTTCAATTGCTGCTAATTTTTGTGGCAAAACTTGAGCGCGAGCCAACTTTAACGAACCAAAGGCCAACAACAGGGAACTGCCCAACAACAATCCTTCTGGCACAATCGTCACGGCCGCTGAAGTAATTGTTTTGAATATTTGAACGGCATTTTGACCTGAAAAATAATAAACAACAAAAATCAAAATCGCTAATCCTAGGGCGCCATATGTCAGCCAAGTAATTGCCCGAGCGATTGCTTGCTGAATTGGCGTTAGTTGTGGTGTGTAGCGTTTTAAGGTCGTTGACATGGCGCCGACTTTGGTGTCCATACCAACCGCCGTTACACGCATCGTGGCATTACCAGCCACAACGGCGCTGGCTGCATAAATGGTTGATTTAATAGGTTTTTCAACTGGGGCTGATTCACCAGTCAAAATACTTTCGTCAGCTTCTAGGCCAGCACTGACGGTGATTTTGCCATCAGCCGGTGCTTCATCACCCAAACGTAATTGAACCATGTCACCAACGACCAGTTGGTCAAACATAACGTCTTCAATCCTGCCGTCAACCAAGATTCGATGTGCCAGTGGTGCACTCATCAATTCCAGCTTTTTTAAGGCCCGCTGTGCCCGCACTTCTTGAACAATTGCTAGCAAGGTGTTAAATACGATAACAAATGATATAAACCAAGCATCACGAAATTGCTGTAAAAACAGCAAAATAACCGCCAAAATTAAAATCGCAACCACAATAGGTGACAAAAAATTACGACGGACTATTACGAAAAAGTCTTTCATCTGTGTATATTATATAGTTAAATTTGGCTATTGGCTATTGGCTATTGGCTATTGGCTATTGGTGTTATTGTAATTTGCCATATTCCATATTCCATATTCCAATAGCTATATTCCACTTCCAGCCGCCTTAAGCATTATTTCAGAACGATGCGCAATAATAGATTCGTACCAACAAATAAAAAGGAGGAGGATTCATTATGAACACCACCATCACCGACAAGATAATTTTACTCAGCAAAAAAGGTTTAAAAGAATTACGAAAATCGATTAGCCAACTCGAACATGACCGCAAAAAAGCCATTCAAACGTTACGTGAACTTGACAAGACAACAGGTCACGAAGAACGGTTAGACCGTAATGAAAAGCTATCGATTCTCGAAGGCATCGAATCCGAACTAGCCGACAAAAAAATGACTTTGGCCAGCGCTAAACTAATGCCAGCTAAACAAAATCGACTGCAAGTGGCAATTGGATCAGTTGTCGACTTAATCGATAAACACGGGCACTTGTTCAGGTATACAATTGTCGACAGTATCGAAGCTAACCCCAGTGACGGCCGAATTTCGACTGCCAGTCCACTAGGTCGCAACCTAATCGGTCGCACCGTCCAAGACATCATCATGTGGGGCAACGGCAAAAAATACAATCAATACCAATTGATTCGAATATCATAGCAGTAATTGGTAGGTAGTAGGTAGTATAATATAAAAAACATCCGCCAATTAGCGGATGTTTTTGCTTCCAGGGTCCGACCCTGGTTGATTACAATATTTCATGATGCGATACTCAGTAGTGTCCAGTTGTGGCCGCTGTTGTCACTACGTAGGTGGTAATCAGATATGCCATCAGACAAAGTTATGACTTCAGCAATACGCTCGCCATGGCGGATTAAACAGCGCAGGCCAGCATCGATGAAATCATAAGTTGCACCACGAAATTCCATACGGCGAGGATAGGCGGCTAAGTTTTTGCGAAAGCCGATAGCAGTGACAGTAACTTGTTCGTTGATTTGAACTTTTTTCATTTTATTATCCTCCATAAAGTTTATATACAAAAAGTACCGGTAAAAGTGATTTGACCAGCGAACGGATTGTTTACCCCGAAAGGTGTAGTAATTCAGATAGGAATAATAAAACCGTTCAGTCTATTAATCTGTTTACTGAGAGTTACTTTTAATTGTATATCGTTGATCAGTGACTATGTATAAGCACAGTGTGACAACGTTTATTTTGGCTATAAAAGCCTGTGGGTGGAAAGGTTTTAACCAGTACTCACATGACTATATTTAGTATACATCGGGTCATAAGGTAGGCGTCAATAGACAAATATATTATTTCAACGATAATACTTCACTAAGTGGTTTGTCGTTAATATAGACACTAGCTTTGCCAACTTTAGCAGCTGAAATAGCAGTCATTTCTAGTTCGGCTTGGACTCTTGGATTGTCACAAACACCCGCCAGACTAAGACTACCAGACAATTTAATTGTCACCGTGTTGCCAGCAACCGAGCTACTGACGAATGATAAGTTTGAATTATAAAGTACATTGTACAAACCAGACTCACCATAATATTGGCTGTGATTAGATAATAAATTATCAAACGTAGCTTTGACGACATTATCGGTCGTGATATCAGCGGTTTTTACGGCAACGGCACTATCACCACAGCCAACTACACTACCTGATTTGCCGTTGTCATCGATTGCGATGTAATAAACCGTCAATGAGCCAGTAGTTGTTTTGGTTTTAGTAATAGATGGCGCAGACGCCCTGGGGGAATTTAACGATACAACCGCATCAACTGCAATTATCGACATAATTAATAAGACCAGTGTAATCATCCAATAGCTATGCTTCATAAACTATAATCTCCAATTACATTACAGCTATATTATACACCCAATATTTAGAGTTTTGCGTCAATGCCAATTGCTTGACTAATATTCGTGAATCCGTCACGTTCCAATAATTTTGACAGGTCATAGCTGATTTCGGCGGCTAGTTGTGGGCCATTAAATATGACGCCGGTAATAATTTCAACCAAACTGGCGCCAAGACGAATTTTCGTATAGGCTTGTTCGGCATTAAATATACCGCCAACACCGATGATTGTTAGTTTTTTACCATATTCTAAATATGTTTTTTCGATTAAATCATTGCTACGCTGCCAAGTTGGCTGGCCGCTTAAATTTCCTTTAACAGTATCTGGTAAATTATCCTTCAAATCAGCTGAAGCGCGGTCTTTATACAGGTTAGACACCGTCACACCAACAATTTTGTGTTTTACCGCTACGTCCAACAATTTCTTAAAAGCTGGCCATTCGTGATCGATTGGCATTTTGATAAATACCGGCTGTTTGGCGCCGACGGCATCGACGGCTTTTAATAATTTCTCTAATTTTTCAGGCGTCGTAAATGGCTCACCACCATAAGTATTAGGGCACGATATATTAAGCTCAATCATCTTGATGCGTGACTGGTTTTTAGCCCGCCTGACGGTTGCAACATAATCATCGATACCTTCGCGGATACTAACAACTTCACAACTGTTTGTTTTAGCTACCGACAAAACGATAGGAAAATCACAAATTGCAGCTTGACTGTAACTACGAATTCGTTTCAAAATCGCAATTGACCCATCATTAGCCAGTCCGGCGTTAATAACCAGCGATTTAGACTCAGGCAACCGATAAAACCAAGGTCGGGGATTGCCATCGCATTGTTTGGCTGTAATCGATCCAACCGTACCAAAACCAAAACCCAAGCGCGATATCATCGGCATAATTTCGCCGTTTTTATCAAAACCAGCCGACAACCCAACAGGAGATTTAAATTCTATGCCATGAAAATTTTGCATTAAACGTTCATCGCGACGACCAACAAAAATAAATTTAACAAAACCACGCAACAGCGGCACGCGTCCCGACACCGATGTCATATGAATCATCATACTGTGAGTATTATCGGGCGAAACCAAAAAAAGCAGTGGTTTAGCAATAACACCGTATGACCAATGGCAAAATGCCCAAAAAGAACGTCGAATCATACTTACTATTATAGCAAAATATATAAAAGGTGACATGATACAATAAAAATATGAATATATTTATCGATGCTCGGTGGACACGAACAGATTATCATGATGGCATCAGCCGCTATACAGTAGGTGTTGTCAGTGGATTCAAAGACAGTAATATCCCAATTACGATGTTAATTAACGACGAAAAACAGTTGAAATTTTTGCCCGAAGGGCTGCCTTACGTCCTTATCAATAACCCAATGTCAATTAAAGAGTTTTTTGTAGCTCGCAAAATCAATAAACTAGGCGCCGATGTTGTATTTAGCCCATTACAGGTTATGGGTTCATTCGGCCGAAAATACAAACTAATCTTGACCCTACAAGATATTATTTATTACCACCGACCAAAACCGCCTACTGGGTTACCACTATATATTCGTATCGTCTGGCGACTGTTTTACGCTGCCAAATGGCCACAAAGGTTGATATTAAATCGCGCCGATTATGTCACGACGGTCAGCAAAACTTCCAGAAAATTTATTCAAGAAATGAAACTAACCAAGCGCCAAATTGGCGTCATTTATAATGCCTCAAGTTTAGATTTGCCGGCTTCAAATGAAGGCGTCGTAAAAACTAAAAATATCATTTATATGGGTTCGTTTATGCCCTACAAAAACGTCGAAGTCCTGATTAAAGGGCTAGAATTTTTACCACATGACTGTGAATTACACCTGTTAAGCCGTATTGCCGATGACCGCAAAGCCGAGCTTGAAAAGTTAATTAAACCAGATACAAAAGTTGTTTTTCATAACGGTACCAGCGACCAAGATTACATTAAATTATTACAAGGCGCATTATGTCTAGCAACAGGATCAACCGAAGAAGGTTTTGGATTGCCGATAGTCGAAGCGCAAGCCCTAGGAACGCCAGTTGTATGCAACGATATGGAGATTTTTCACGAAGTTGCGGCTGATGGCGCACTATTTTTTGAAGCCAACAACCCTAAACAATTCGCCGATCAAGTATTGAAATTAAACGACCCAGCGATATTATCAGACCTTATTACCAAGGGGCACAGACAAGCCAACAATTTTGCTTGGTCTAAATCAGCCGTGGTATTAAACGGAATTTGCGAAGAGTTAGTAAAAAAATTGTAAAATCATAGTATTTATGCTATGATACATCTTATGAAAGCCGCCAACATTAACTCTAACCATCCAATTCTCATACAGCGAGTCAATATTGCGGCTAACTCTTTTTTCTTTGGTTTTTTTGCTGCCTAGCAGCAACTTATATTTATACCATTACTAGCCAACCAAACACTACAAAACCTAGATAAAGAGGTAAAACTTATGAAAATGTACGTCAAACCAATCAGTAAATTAGAGCTCGATAGATATTTGAGTGTCTCGGACCTAACTCAATCAAAATCTCCGCACGCTATCAAAATAGTTTATGAAAACATCGAGAAATATATGCTTTCAACGCACCCACAAAGTGACGTTAGAGTATATCGCAAAAACCCAATCGTAAGTATCGCCGATAATTACGACAATCTGTTATTTCCAGCCGACAACATCGGCCGATCTTCAACATACACTCACTATGTTGACGAGTCCCATATACTAAGAACCCACACCAGCGCACATTTGCCTGGAATATTACGTGAATTATCAAAACGAAATGACTGGCAAGACGTCGTAATATTGCTACCAGGGTTATCTTATAGGCGTGATGTATCAGATAAGAAACATGTTAGCGAAGTTCATCAACTTGAGATGTGGCGAGTTGTCAAAACTTCAAAACGCAAAGTCATCACCAAAGATGATTTACTAACAGTAGTAAATGGCGTTGCAAAAACCGCTGCACCAGATTGGAAATTACGAATTATCGATTCGCCACACCCATATACTAACCAAGGAATAGAGGTAAATGCCGTAAAAGACGACCGAGATATTGAAATATTGGAATGTGGCCTAATTAAAGATGAAATATTGTCGAACTCAGGACTTGATCCAAAAATATATTCTGGCTGGGCACTAGGTATGGGACTAGACCGTCTAGTTATGACAATAAAGGACATTCCAGATATCCGCTACCTTCGATCAAAGAACCCTGAAATTGCTAAACAGATGACGAACACCGAGACCTATCACGAAGTTTCCAATCAGCCCGCCATTAAACGTGATATGTCCTATAGTATACCAAATAATTACGTCGAAGAAGACGTAAGCGCCGATATTAGGCAGGCCCTTGAAGGTGACGTCGAAGCATTGGAGAACGTAGAGATACTAAATGAAGAAAAGTACGATAATTTACCTGAGAAAATCAAACAGAGATTGGGCATCAAACCGGACCAAAAGAACATCTTGGTTCGTATCACACTTCGCCATCTCGAACGAACGATTACCAACGAAGAAGCTAACAAAATTTACGAACGAATATATAATCAGATTAATTACGGCACCGCAGGTTATTCTAGTTATTAAAATCAAACCACTAATCCAGACGCGTACTTGGATGCGAAGGCCTAATCACCATATTTGACGATAACCTGGACAAAGATAGCAGATAGTAGGGATCATTATCGAAATTCTACTATTTACCATATACTATCTACTAAACCTCAACAGGACTATAATAGATATGTAACCAGGAGGGCCTATGATTCAATCAAACGTCATCGAAAAACTAAGTAAATTAGAAAAATCTGATTTTCAAATATTAACCGTTTATTTGGGCACTGACACCTTGCAGGCACCGTCAAGTGAAATGTTATTGACTCAATTTCACTCATTAATCCACAAAAAGCTGAATACCGTCGACCGAACAATCTTTAAATCTGATATTCAACGCATCGAGAAATACTTGGAAGCACACGTTCCATCATTTAGAAGTTTAGTCTTTTTCAGTGCTGGCAAACATCTATGGGAAGTTGCCAGCCTAGAATTCGGCATGCCAGCTAAAATCACGATTGATAATTCACCGGACACAACCAAATTAGTTGAATCTTTGCAAAAACACTCTAAATATCTAGTAATTTTAGTTGACCGTGAAAAAGCTAGAATGTTTACTGTCGAACAAGGTGAAATTACCGATCAATCCGAGGCTATCGGAAGTTATGTTCCGCCGCGAGTTAAATCAACTGGACGAGAGAATTTCAAAAACCAAACTGATACCAATTTTCGCCACAACGAAGTGCTGTTAAAAAGGCATATAGATTCTGTTGCCAAAGCGATAACGAAGTTCACCAAAACTAACAATATTAATTTTGTAATCATTGGTGGACATGCCGAAATGTTCCGCAAGGTCGCCGATTCACTACCTGCCAGCTTGCAATCAAAAATCATTGTCGGTTTTGTAACTGATGTCAATGCACCATTAAACAAAATCTTACGTGAATCTAAAAAAATCGCTGCATCAATTTCTTAAACTCGACGAATATTAAGCAATCTTTAATCATTACACCTTATTATTGATAACATAAGGAGATAATATATGCCCAAAAATGAAAAGCACATCAATGATGAATCGGACCAAAATATTGAAGTAGTTGAATCAAAAAACGATGAAATATCAGATCAAACTGATCGGAGATATCATCATAAAAACCCAAAGAAAACTTTTGTAATATTACTGTCAACAACTATTGTCGTGCTGGTTATCGCCGTAGCCGGTCTAGCTGGGCACGTTATGAATTTAGACCGAGGACGTTTTGTTAACCAACCAACAATTATGAATTCTTATGTTCAAGACCAACAAAGTCCTCGGATGGGTCGCATGCAAAGTCAAAGACGGGCTCCAATTAGCACCGTCAATACCGACATAACCAACGGAGTTGTAATATCTGTCGGATCCAACAGTTTCGAAATTGGTGGCAATGGTAACCAATACACTGTTAATACAACCGACACTACGGAATACAACACAACTACCAAAAAAGTTGCCGTTGGCGACAGTGTCATCGTATCTGGTACAGTAACCGACAAAACGATCACCGCAACAGATGTACGCATCGTAAATTATTAAATAGTTACAAAAATAACTTGTTAAACATATAGCTCATACTTTAAATTGTATGGGCTATATTATTTTCGAAAAAACTATATATTTATTATCGATAATCCATTATAATTACGCTTATAAAACAACAAAAATAAAAACGCTACGGCAAAAAGGGTAAACATGAAGATAAAACTTCAAAAAAAGGGCAGCGCAGGCTTTGCAATAATAGAAGTCTTTCTTGGCCTGTTAATTGTAGTCGTAATCGCAGGTTTAACGATACTTTATTTCACTCAACAAAACAAAATAGCTGCAACTGTTAATACAATTCCAGATACCCCAACTGTCTTGACCCAAATAACCGCTCCATCTGGAACGACAGACAATATCAACCAAATACTACAACAAGCCCTTGAGTCAGAAAAAAACATAGACACATCAATTGACAGCAGTATTCTAGATAACGCCACCAGCACAAATAGTGCAATTACAAATATTGGAGGTGCTTACGATGCGTCAAATCTTTAGTCGATCAAACTTCACTATAGCTACTGGCATTATATTATTGTTTGCAGTTATTATATTGTCACCAAAAAACATCTACGCCATTGAAGTAACTACCGCCAAGCAAGAATCAAGTACAGCTAACTCCAAAACCAGCCCATTTTGTACTAATCTAGCGACTGAATCAGCTAAAGTCAAAGCCAACCTGTCTGAATTATCTAATAAATTAACTACCGCCTGGACACAACAAAGTACGACAAAGACAACTGATTGGCAAAAAGTTGACCAACAAGTGTCAGCTAACCGTGCCGCAGCTGATACTAAATTAACTGATAGTTTAGCAAAACTGACCGAAAAAGCCATTAACGACACTCAAAAACAAGCAATTACAGATTATGCTAACGCTGTTAACGCCGCCCTAGCAACTCGCCGAAACGATATTGACACTGCACGCACTACTTTTAGAAGCGCCGTTGACAATCTGCTGACAACTCGTCAAAATACCGTACTAACTCAGCTGAGCAACTTTCAAAGCTCTGTTGATACTGCGATTGCAACCGCCACAGATGCCTGCGCTAGCGAATCAGCCAGTGGTGTTGCTGTACACAAAGCATATCAAGATAGCCTAGCTACAGCACGTACGACATTCCAGAGTAACCGTTCAAATGACGACAAAGTAAAAACTGATTTACCACAGTTAACAGCTGCTCGCGATGCTAGCTTTAAAGCCATCGACGCAACATTTCAAGCCAACATGAATGCAGCTAAAACAGCTTTACAAACTGCCCTTAAAAACACTTCGATATAAAAAGATTAAACTGACAAATTATGTAGATTAATGCCCATTATCAAAAGTGGCCACAATACAACCGCTAAAACAGCCGCCAAGATATTAGGGAGTGTCGTTAAATTAGCAAAATAGCCCTGGCCGTTTGCCACCGCCACACCTGCTACCATATACACAAAACCAATAATAGAATGCATCTTACCCACCTTTTTTGAAATTGTTAACATATTAATTATGCACGGGTATATAATAATAAGCAACAATTAAAAGGGAAGAACGATGGAAAAATCAAAGAATAATAATTTAACAGCCTTACTAATCTTTTTACTGCCTGCAATTTTATCAATCATAACCTTATATATCAAGCTAGGCCTTGTGGTTTGGTTTTGGATAATTTTAATACTTTGGATTATTATATACTTTATTTTTTACGTAAAAAGAATTTTTATCATAACCTACATATTATGGGCCGTCATTGCGATAACATTCACTTTTTCAGTCATTTTATCATTTAACATATTTGGTGTGTATAGTTTTGTCAGTGGCAATAAAAACAGCACGTCCGGCACAGAAAAAAGCGCTAATGGTATCGCATTGACAACATGCACCAGTACAGCCAGCGATACACCTGTCATGTTGGATGGCTGGAAATCAACTATTTATTCAGCTGCGCTAACCAGCAACTCTCCAGACCCTGACCAGGCCAATAATATCCGTAGTTTTTCGTACAGTGGCATTAAAACCAAAACCGAAAAAAACAGCATTTACGCTCGCATCGAAAAAGCTGATGGGTCATATATATCTGGATATGGCATTGGCATGGAAGCCTGTAGCGCCGACAATAAAACCACATATTCATACGCGATATCAAATAATGACAACGTCGCCAGTGATAACGTTGTGGCGTCAGTTCACTACTTCCACGGCGGAAGCTATCTGTATGGTCCAGGCACTTATCGAGTTGACGTTTACGTTAAAACTCTTGACGGCAGATGGCATTTAATCGACCGCCTCAGTAACATTACGATCACTGAATAGTTTAAATTAATTATTTAACCATACACTTATATCGACAAAAAAGTATCTCTAATTAAAATTGCCGGCCAAGTATTTAGTCCGAACGGCTGGCTTAAACTTTTCAATTGCATAACGTAGCGTAGTACGTGGCATGTGGTCATAGTTTTGTCTCAAAAAATCAATCAAAATTGTTTCGTCAATTCGTTTACCAACTTCGCGCAACATCCAGCCGTTGGCTTTTTGAATTAGGTCGTGATTATCGGTTAATAACTTTTTGACAATTCGTAGTGTCGGTGTCGGATCACCACCAATAACTGTAAAGTACATCGTACTTAAAATAGCGATACGTCTTTCCCAAAGCGAATTTGAATCAGCTAATTTATCTAATGTAGGCAACAATTGCTGGTGTTCATAAATGTATCTGCCAACAACCCTTGGTGTATTACAATCAACTAAATCCCAATTATTAATATATCTTGTATTGTTTAAAAACAAATCAAATATATGTTTTTGTTTATCAGCATCTGCCTTATCAAATTGCAAAACCAACATAAATAGGGCAATCTGGCGTTCTTCATGCCAAGGGCTATGCAATAATTGTTCAATAGAATTTAGCGATAAATCTTTGTAATATTTTTTTGATATTTTGCGACAAATCGGCACCACTAAACCTAAAAACTTATCACCTTCGCCATATTGACCAGCACCAGTTTTAAAAAACCGTTGCAATATCACAGCTTTTTCAGGATTAGCATTTGCAGTAATTTCAGCCTGTATTTTCGTCAGCTCGGTCATACTAACTACTAATATACGGCGCCAGTATTTTATCGTCAAACTGCGCTACTTGGTCTTTGCACCAAAATGACCAAACATCAGTCGTATCAGATTGCAATGCGGACACAAAGTCAGTCCAATTCATCCATTTGTAATCATCGACTTCGTCAGGATTAGGCGATGGCGCAGTCGCCATTCGCGCCAAATGGACCGGACAAAATTCGTTTTCAACAATGCCATTGAATTGGGGAGTAACATAACTATAATTAGGTAACATCACTGTGATATTGTTAATTTTCATACCAAGTTCGTATTCAGCCCGACGCGCAATCGCATCAAACATCGGTTCATCAGGCGCAGGATGGCCACAAACACTATTAGTCCAAACACCTGGCCAAACTTTTTTACCTGACGCGCGCCGCGTGACTAATATTTGACCTAAATCATTAAATATATAACATGAAAAAGCCAAATGCAGGCGAGTATCGGCAGTATGTGCGTCCAACTTTGGCGCTGTTTCGCCAGTCGGCACACCATTTGTATCAACATAAACAATTAGTTCTTGATTGGGATTAGTCATAACCTTATTATAGCAAGGATTGGCTATTGGAAGGTGGCTATTAGAATTTGGCAATAAACAATCACTTAATTATTTGCGTGTGCCCAGCGACGTCATGGACACGCAGGTATTTTGCACCTGATTTGATGGCAATGCGACCAGCGTCTAAATTAGGCGCTAATTCCATCCTGTCTTCACCCAAAAAACGCTTGCGTGAATAGCCAATCATCACGTCGTAATCAGGCACCAAACCAGCGAATTTCAACAATTGTACGTTAACTTCGGGCGTCTTGCCAAAACCAATACCAGGGTCTAAAACTATCTGACTTTTTGGCAAACCACGATCGATTAACTGTTGCGCCTTGGCTAATAAGTCATCTTTAACTTGATTAATGTCTGAAATTGGCATAGTTTGATGTGCTGTCTGAATATCCATATCAGGCAAATGACTAATAATTACAGTTGGTTTTAATTCCGCCACAACATCAACCATGTCAGGATTATTCATGCCCGTTACATCATTAACAATGATTGGACCAATCGCCAGCGCCCGTCGAACTGTTTCGGGGTGATAAGTATCCAGCGATATTTTGCCTGTATATTTAGGAATCAAGACCTCCAAAACCGGTTGCAATCGTTGCCATTCTTCATCAGCTGTTAATTTAATGGCATTTGGCCGAGTTGATTCGGCCCCAACGTCAACGATACTAGCACCATCCACAAACAATTTATCCGCCTGCAAAGTAGCCGTCGCCGAATCAAAATATTGTCCGCCGTCACTAAAACTATCCGGCGTAATATTTAAAATACCAACAATCTGCACATCTTTATCCAACATACAGCGATTATACCACCCACTATCTCTGTACAGTAAACCTATGGTGTTATAAAAAGGGAAGCGTCATTTTAGCCAAGTGGTAAGGTGAAGATTGCCAGTGGCAATCTGCAAGGCCGGAAGCGCGACGGCGCTGAGGCAGGCCAACAAAATTTATCACCAGATAAATATTTGTTGGATGGTTTCTGGTCTAGGCTACCAGAAATGTAGAATAAATTGATTTTATAGATTATAATGATTAACTGTAGTGGGATGTCGCCAAGTGGTAAGGTGAGGATTGCCAGTGGCAATCTGCAAGGCCGGAAACTGATTGTAGGCTGTGCCTACAGTAAGTTGAGGCGGGGTCGCAGAAAATTCAGAATGAATTTTACTGTGACATGGTTTCTGGACCAGGCTACCAGAAACATTAACAACAGCACGTTTTATAAGTTATAATGATAATCGTAATGGGATGTCGCCAAGTGGTAAGGCACTGGTTTCTGGTACCAGCATTCGGGGGTTCAAATCCCTCCATCCCAGCCAAATAAAATTGAGTCCTTTTGGACTCTATTTTATTTGGCTAGACTGACAGGGACTTGAGGCCCCGAATGGAACATTCGGGGGTGAGAACTGCCTTGAATGGCAGTTCGCAAGGCTACTTTCCGATGCAAGTTATACTTGCAATCGTGAAATCGCGGGGTCGCGGAACGTGACCGAATCCCTCCCACGGCACTATGCAATACTGCATAGCGTTGTGTCGCCATGACATGCATCCCAGCCAAAATTATTATGACTAAATAAACCACATTCATAAGGTCTATTTATTTGTTACAATACCAATATGAAGATTTACATAACCTCACGATTTAAAGGCTCATCTGAAAATAAGGCTGAAATTGAAAAACTTTGCTCCGCTGTAAGGGGCGCTGGCATGGAAGACTTTCATTTTATTCGCGATGTAGAACATTATCAGCCTAACTTTTTTAAAAGCCAGAGGGAATTATGGGCGGCTGCACTTAAACATTTAACCGAATGTGATGCTCTTTTAATAGATATCAGCGATTCACCCAGTGGAGGTCGCTTAGTTGAAGCTGGAATGGCATACTCGCTGAACAAACCGATATATGTAATTGTAAAAAAAGGTGTTGAATTTAAAGAATTCTATAACGGTATTGCTACTTCAATATTAAAATATGATGAAATTGAAGATATTACGAAACAACTTGAATTATTGTGAAGTATATCCATTAGCCCAACCAAGTATAAGCACTTTATATAAGGTGCTTATTTTTGTTTCTTTTTTCTCAATAATTATTATCCCAGATAGATGTGATATATCGCACATATATGTTAACCAAAAAAGCACATAATATAAGCACAAATGAAGTAATAATTGGGGGAAATATCTATGAGCGGTACATCTGATAAAATAAGCGGCAAAATTAAACAGGTAGTTGGTAAAGTCACTAACAATAAAGAGCTCGAGACAAAAGGCAAGTTTGAAGAGACTAAAGGCAAAGTCGAAATCAACCTGAAACATGCTGTCGATAAAATTAAAAATACAATAAACGGTAAATAATAAGGAGTAAAAGTTATGTTATTAACAATCGTTGCAATACTATTAGTTCTATGGCTACTGGGATTTTCGCTAAGTATAGGTGGAGGACTAATTCACATTCTTATTGTGATTGCTCTTATCGTCTTTATTTATGACATAGTAGCTCGACGACGAAACGCTGCATAAGTTCCAACCAACGAATTCAGTAGTAACAATAGTTAACGTTGTTAATCATTCCCAAAAAGTTAAGTTAGTGTTATACTAAACTCATGAATAGAAGTATTTATAGTCATGATAAAGGGTATACTTTAGCTGAGTTAATAGTTGTAATTATAGTCATTGGTATTATTGCTACGGTTAGTTTCGTAAGTTATGGTAGTTATAACAAAACCCTTATATCCAATCAGGTAAAAAGCGACCTAAACGGCGCTGTGGCGGCGATGGAGAGTTCAAATACATTTAACAATTCATACCCTGCGGATATCAATAGCCTTACTAGTTTTTCGCCAAGCAAGGATAAGGATGGCAATTCTATTGTATCGCTGTCTGGCGGTGGCTCAAATGATAACAAGCTGTATTGTATAAAAGCGACTAGTCTACAAGATAGTGGCATCGTCTATCATATCTTATCAACTAATAAATATCCTGAAGTTGGTGATTGTCCAGTCTTTACACATAAACCGTCTATTTCTAGTCCAACTGTGACGTCTATCGCTAGTACAAATGCAATCCTTGGGGCAAACGTAACTTCGGACGGTGGATCTGGCTTGACTTCGGTTGGTACATGCTGGGGGACAACGCCAGCGCCAACCACCAATTGTGTTGACTTAGCTATTGGCTTGCTAACACCTCTAAGTCCGCCGACGATCAGTGCAGGCGCAATCAACTACACTGGTGTCGGCTGGAGTGTTGGCAGGCCTCTCACTGTTTCGCCTGATGGCAAATCGGTTTATGAGGCGAACTATGCTAGTACGGGTACTATTTCAATGTTTAGTCGTGACATCGGTACTGGTGTTTTAGCTGCCGTAACACCACCAACGATTACCGCGGGTCCACTTACGTCAGGTATCGCTATCTCGGCTGATGGTAAATCAGTTTATGCGACAAACTTATCTACTAATCCTAATAACACTATTTCAATGTACAGTCGCAATACCAGCACTGGCGCTCTAGCCCCACTGTCGACACCAACGATAACCGCAGGAGCCCGTCCACAGGGTATCGCTATCTCGGCTGATGGTAAATCAGTTTATGTAGCAAATGCTAACTCTACCTTTATTTCAATGTACAGTCGCGATACCAGCACTGGCGCTCTAGCCCCACTGTCGACACCAACGATAACCACAAATTTCGTAGGCGGAATGCCAGAAGATATCATCGTTTCGCCTGACGGAAACTCGGTCTACGTAATAACGCTAAGTAATATTATGATAACTTTCAGTCGCGATACCAGCACTGGCGCCCTAAGCGCTGGTGTAGCAAGAACGAATGCCCAAGTTGCCATGGGTATTGCCATTTCATCTGACAGCACCTCTGTCTATTTAACAGCTGCTGGAGGAAATGTATACATGTACAGTCGCGACACCAGCACTGGCGCTTTAACCCCGCTGTCGACACCAACGATAGCTTTAGGCAATACCCTAGGAGATATCGCCGTTTCGGCTGATGGCAAATCGGTTTATGTGGCAGCTTTCCAAAACTATGTATACATGTACAGTCGCGACACCAGCACTGGCGCTTTAACCCCGCTGTCGACACCAACGATAGCTACGGGCGTAGGTAATCCAGCCCATCTTGCTGTATCGGCCGACGGTAGTTCGGTCTATGTGGCGAACTATACTACGAGAACAATATCTATGTTTAGGCGACAGACAACTACAACTGGCTCAGTAGGCGTTTATAGTCAAATGGCAAATGGTATGACTTCTAATACACAAATATATTACAGAGGCTACGCAACAAATGCGAATGGTGTCAGCTATTCTGCAGACAATTCGTTTACTACTTTACCTTAGATAAGGTATGATAATTGTATTTCTGATCAATAGTTACTAGTTTACTGTGATATCAATAAATTGATTAGATGTTTGGACTATCATAATTCCCATAATATCTGTACTTGGTTCATCTTCAGGGTCTAACCCTTAACAGATACAATAAGTCCGAATTTAGATGGTAGTATAATATAATTATGCCGTCAAAAAATACGATTCGAGAATACGACGCGCCGGCTTATTACCACGTTTATAATCGAGGGGCTGGCGGTGCTGTTATTTTTAAAGATTCACAGGATAAACGAAAGTTTATGTCGATTCTTGAGCGTTATTTGGATGAGACTAACGAAAATTATTTAACATTTGGTATCGAGCTTTTGGCTTATTGTGTAATGAATAATCACTATCACTTACTGCTTTATCAAGACAGTGAACCTGACGAGATCACAAAACTAATGCGATCGGTATCTACGGCATATTCGATGTATTATAACCTTCGCTATAAGAACAAAGGCCATGTATTTCAAAGTGTATTTCGCGCTTCGCGGATTACCGAAGAACCATATTTATTACATATTTCGCGTTATATACACCTGAACCCTAGAACATATAGAACATACTATTGGTCTAGCCTAAAATACTATTTAAATACCACGCCGCCAAATTGGATTCATCCAGATCGTATAGTCGATATGACGCCAGAATTATACATTGACTTTCTAGAAGACTACAAAGACCGCCGTTTATTGTTAAAAGAAATTAAAAAACAACTAGCACTTTAATGTCATTATTTATATATTCGGACTTGTTTTATCTGTTAAGGGTTAGACCCTATAAAATGCTCATCATGGGTTCACATGTCGTTTTGGCTAATTATGTAAAAATTACTGAACTGGTTGTCGAATTAGTTTCTGATATAAAGAATACGTCTGACGATATTATCGCCAATATGGCTATTACTCATGCCAGATTCGAAAAGATACATCCATTTAGTGACGGCAATGGACGTACAAGCAGGTTGATTTTGCTAGCCCAAGCCCTAAAGGCTGGTTTAGTGCCACCACTTGTCGTTAAAGAGCGTAAATATGCCTATTACAAATACCTTGAGTTAGCTCAAACCAATAATGACTACATGCCGTTAGAATTATTTATATCAGAATCGATGGTGTTTACAAGTAATTTGTTGAATAAGTAAAAATTTATTACAATTTTGTTTTAAATAACATAATGCTAGTGCTATACTAAAAACTATGAAAAAGCGTGACTTATTACTCTCTCTCTCTCTCTCTCGTAAATCGCTAACTTTTAGTTTTGAAAATAATCAAGTTAATAAGCCCAAGAAAAGACAGGGTTTTACTATAGTTGAATTATTAGTCGTAATCGTTATAATTGGTATTTTAGCTGCGATTACTATTGTATCCTATTCGGGCATATCGCAACGAGCTACTATAGCTGCGTTACAGTCGGACTTGAAGTCGGCCGCCTTGCAGTTAGAGATTGATAAGACCACCGGTAGTGATAAATATCCTTCAACTAAAGAATCGGCCAATAATAATCAGGGCCTAAAATCCAGCCAAGGGACGGCATTGACATACATATATATTAGTTACCTAAATACGTATTGTTTGCAGGCGACGAATACTACCAATCATACAACTTATTATGTAACTTCATCTAATAATAATCCGACGTCTGGTACTTGCCCAAGTATTGGTGCTGGTTCATTCGTATTGTCATGGGGAGGATCTGGTAGTGAATATGGTACTGGACTCGTTCGGGCTAGTGATGGCGGTTATGCTGTTACTGGGCATACAAATAGCTATGGTGCTGGCAATTATGATATGTTCTTAACGAAATATGCCACTGATGGCAATCTGTCGTGGAGTAAGGCATGGGGCGGAGCTAGCGGTGAATTTACCAATGGACTTTTCCAAACTAGCGATGCTGGTTATGTCGTGACGGGTCAAACAAATAGTTACGGAGCTGGTAATGGCGATATGTTTCTGGTTAAATATGCCACCGATGGTAGTCTATTATGGAATAAGACCTGGGGTGGAACTGGATCTGACCTTGGCTATGCAATAGTCCAAACTAGTGACGGTGGTTATGCTGTGACGGGAGATACGGCTAGTTATGGCGCCGGCAGTGACGATATGTTCTTAGCAAAATATGCTTCTGACGGAAGCCTAACTTGGAATAAGACTTGGGGAGGAACTGGAATTGATTACGGCAATGCTCTTATCCAGACTGGCGATGGTGGTTATGTGGTTATGGGGTATACAGCAAGCTTTGGAGCAGGAGGTGTCGACACATTTCTAGCTAAGTATGCTTCAGACGGTAGTCTAACTTGGAGCAAGACTTGGGGTGGTGCTGCTTTTGACGAAGGCCATGGTCTGATTCAAACCAGTGATGGAGGTTATGCCGTAACAGGTTATACGTCTAGTTTTGGTATTGGTAGTAACGATATGTTTCTAGCTAAGTATGCTTCAGACGGAAGTCTAACTTGGAGCAAAACTTGGGGTGGTGCTGGTACTAGCGCTGACTATGGTGGTGGTTTAATCCAAACCAGTGATAGTGGTTATACTGTGGTTGGATATACGAATAGTTTTGGTGCTGGTGGTTCTGATATCTTCCTAGCTAAATATGCTTCTGACGGAAGTCTAACTTGGAGCAAAACTTGGGGTGGTGCTGGAAGTGATAATGGTGGCTGGCTATTCCAAACCAGTGACGGCGGTTACGTTGTGTCAGGAAATACGAACGATTATGGTTCAGGCAATTATGATATGTTCCTAGCTAAATACAAATCGGATGGTTCTATAACCGGATGCTCATCACCAATGTGTCAAAGTCCAACGGCTAGCGTTAGTAGCCCAACAGCAACCGTAACTAGCCCGACGGCAACCGTATCAACTCCTTCCGCGACTATCACTACTCCATCTGCTACTACAACTTCACCATCAGCAACCTCGACAAGCATTGTCGCGCCAAATTAAAATATCAAACACTCATAATAATAATGTTATACTAAATTTATGCATAAGCGTTATCCTAGCGCGAAATATAGTTCATCTTCAAGGTCTAACCCTTAACAGATAAAACAAGTCTGAATTTAAACGGCAGTCTACCGTCTCTTTACAAATAACTTGTAATACCATAAAATTAAATTGATTACGATTCGATGAATCCTCTTTTCCGTAAACGTTCGGGCCTGCCGAACCTCTAGCACAACCAACCACTGTTGGTAGATAACAACTAAATAAACAGGAGGTTCATTTGAACAAAAAAACATTCAACCTATATTGGCGACATATCAAAAACCACAAACGCACATTTTTTGTGATGCTGTTTGCTATTCCTGTTGGAGCAGCCGTAATCGACAGCATATTGCCATATGTTTTAGCTCAAGCAATTGGCGAATTAAGTGGTCAAAATAATGACGGCAATTTGACCAGCATATTATGGTTAGCGGCCGGAGTTGGACTAATTGGTGCAATATTAAACTATGTTGGTTTTCGAACATTGGTCATGCACGAATCAAATATGGTTCAAGACCTAAGGGAAAGCACCTTTGTTTCGTTGATGCACAAAGATTATAACTTTTTTGCAAATAACAAAATTGGTTCGATGACCAGTCGCTACATCGATTTTGTCCGCAGTTATGTCACTATTCAAGATTTATTTATCATACGAACACTTGGATTTGTTTTGACTGTCGGCAGCGGCACAATAATCTTGGCGAATCAATCACCAACAGTTGCTGAAATTTTTGTTATTTTAATCGCTATATTAGTATTTGAGATTCGTTGGAGCACCAAAAAAAGAGCACCATGGCGCCACGAACGCAAAAATCTTATTAGCGAAATACACGGCGACGTTGCTGATACATTAACAAACAGTTTGGTTGTAAAAAGCTATGCCAGCGAAGGCAGAGAAATAGCAAAACTACAAAAAAAGACCAGACGTTTTACGGTTATATTCCGAAAAGATATTGGTTTTATTATGACCGAAGGTTCAACCCGAGTGCTACTGATGATAATCACTCAAATCGTGGCAATTATTATATCGGCTGGTTTAATTAAAAGTGGCCAAATGAATATAGCAACCGCCGTGTTCGTACTAGCATATATGCAACGTATTGGGTCGCAGCTATTCGTCTTGGGCGATATCATCAACGGATACGATCAAGCGTTTTTGGACGCCCAACCAATGACCGAAATGCTGTTAAGTCAAAACAGTGTTGATAACATACCACACAGCAAAAATTTAGTTTTAAAATCGCCATCAATCACATTACACGACGTAACCTTCAGATACCCCAGCACTAACATTGATGTACTATCAAAAGTTTCGCTGACAATACCTGCCGGACAAAAGGTTGGATTAGTTGGACCGTCTGGCGCCGGCAAATCAACATTAGTTAATTTATTGCTTCGTTTTTCAGATACCACCGACGGTTCGATATTAATTGATGGCCAAGATATCAAAAACATAACGCAGTCCAGTCTACGCAATAATATCGCCTACGTCCCACAAGAGCCAATGTTATTTCACCGATCAATCAAAGAAAATATAATTTACGGTAAACCTAACGCCAGCGAAAAACAGATAATTAGCGCCGCCAAAAGGTCTAATGCCCTCGATTTTATTAACCAACTTCCACAAAGTTTCGATACAATGGTCGGCGAAAGAGGCATTAAATTATCAGGTGGTCAACGGCAACGTGTCGCGATTGCCCGAGCAATTTTAAAGGATTCGCCAATATTAATTTTGGACGAAGCAACCTCAGCCCTTGATTCGGAATCTGAAAAACTCATTCAAGAATCACTCGAAAACTTAATGAAAAATCGCACGTCAATCGTCATTGCGCACAGACTCAGTACCATCGCCAAACTCGACCGAATAATCGTTCTGGAAAACGGTAAAATAATCGAAGACGGAACTCACCAAAACCTGTTGGCCCAAAAGGGAACCTACGCCAAACTTTGGGCCCACCAAAGTGGTGGATTTATCGAGGAATAAAAATGGCAGGATATTAGCGTCCTGCCGCGCTTTTTTGGCTGAATTACCCGTAAAAGATCACTTTTGTTCGTCGTCAGGGTCACCAAGATGCTTTTGATAGCAGCCAGGAGAACAAATGACGTCACCGCCCAAAAGGATTTTATACGGTTTCGTTACAACTGATTTGCATATTGCACACTCTTTAGCAGCGTGTACTGCACCAGCCGTAACTACAGCCGACCCGTTACCACCTTCGTCACATGCCATTGCTTTCAATGTTTAAGTGAAGAAAAGTCCGACATACTAGTCGGGATAATTGAAATATGATAATTAGCGATTATGTTATTTAAAACTATCAACAAATTACCTTATTCATACATCATTTTACTCCATCATTTGAAAGAAGTAAAAAATAATTAGATAGTATACAAAAAATGGGTACATTCTTGTCCAACAGAGCAATTGACTATTTACCGATAATGGTATATAATAATATTGAATGAGTCTAGATTTATTAAACCCTAGCTTTTTAATTAATCCCACAGAACAAGCACCACTTCGATACCCTTACAGAAACTTTGGTACGACTGTTTTGTCGTATTATGTAATTGGCCTTGAATTAGTATTGCCTTTATTATCCGAAGCCGCAGTCGAAAAAGAAGAAAATAAAGATAGATTTAATGGTTATACATACGATATTGGTACCGATCAACTACAAATACCAGTTGCATTTGAAACTCACAATGGTACTCAAGATATATTAGAAGTTATTGCCAAACAACAAGAACAGTCAAAAGCATCCCCTAAAACAGATGGAAATACCGCCAATGAAACAACTGCAATAACTGTAGCAGTCACAACTGAAAAACAAACGTTGCCAAGTCGCGCCCCTCTTAACAAAGCTGATTTTCCAAACACATTTAAATTAGAAAACGGCAAGCGAGTATGCGAAAAGAAAAATGATAAGCCAGGTTTTAGCAAAGAAAACAACAAAGGCAAAAAACACATGGACATGGAGTGTTGCCTTGACCCTGATGAAATAGCCAATCCTTGGTGTACTTATAGTCCAAATTACGCTAAATTCCTGATTACAGCACATCAGATTTGTCTGCAGTCTAAATCTGCAAAAGCATGTAAAAATGTATATTAAATATATATAAATATAAAATGCTACAGGTATTTATACTACTTAATAGTATACTGATTACATAATGCGGCTACTAGAATATCAAGCTAAAAAAATAATATCGAACGCTGGAGTTAAAATCCCTAAAGGTGAATTACTTAACGAGGATTATATTTTTAATGGACCAGTGGTTTTAAAAGCTCAAGTTCTAACAGGGAGTCGAGGTAAAAACGGCGGGGTGGTAATAGTAAATAATGCCCAGCAACTTGACGCCGAACTTAAACGTATGCGCGAGTTAGAGATTGAAGGCTATAAAACCGAATCAATACTAGTCGAAGAATTAATAAAATTTAACAAAGAATATTATTTTTCATTGATAATCGACCGTGACGCTGAACAGATTATGTTGTTAGCACGCCTAAACGGTGGAGTTGATGTTGAGAATCACAATGACGCTATATTATCTGTCCCAATAGAATCAAACAGCATCGATACAGCCACCGATAAATTACAAAATTTCTATAGAATTGATTACTCATTAAAAAACGAGTTGTTTGATTTTATAAGTAATATATATAAGTGCTTCATAGCTAAAGATGCATATTTAATTGAAATTAACCCTCTGATTATTTCCGAAAATAAACTTGTTGCTTTGGATTGTAAAATTGAAATTGATAACAATGCGCTATTTCGCCATACAGATATTACAAGCATAAAATCTGATGCAAACTTCGTCACACTAAACCCAAATGGCAATGTTGCAATTGTAGCAAACGGCGCTGGCTTGGCTATGGCTACAGTCGACCAGGTTAACCAATCAGGAATGACAGCAATAAACTTTTTAGATATCGGTGGCGGTACTGAAACTGCTAATATTACCAGGCAATTTGCAAAATTTACAGACTTTCCTAATATAACATCAATAATTGTCAACATATTTGCTGGCATAACACACTGTGACCAAGTCGCAGAAGCAATCGTAAAAACTTATCAAGACATCAAAAACTTACCACCAATATTCGTCCGACTACACGGGACAAATTACGATCAGGCAAAGGCTATTCTAGATAAAGCTGGTATTAAAATGTATGGATCATTAAATGAATGTATAAAGGCAGCGCAAAATGTTTAGCATACTTGAAAATAATCCTAAAGTATTAATCCAGGGCATTACTGGAAAACATGGCAGTTCGCATACAAAAACAATGCTTGATTATGGTACTCAAATTGTCGCTGGTGTGGTACCAGGAAAAGCAAATCAAACAATTTATGAAATACCGATTTTTAACACAGTCAAAGATGTATTAGATTACTCAGACATCGATATCAGCATCATCTTCGTTCCACCAGCTTTTTGCAAAGCAGCATTAATCGAAGCAGTTGACGCCAAAATACCTCTAATTATCTGCGTTACCGAAGGAGTACCAATACACGATTTCATATTTGTTAAAAAATATGCCAAAGAAAATGGAGTACGGATCGTCGGACCAAATTGTCCAGGTATATTAATGCCTGGAATTATAAATTTAGGAATTATTCCAACCAACATAGGTCTACCTGGGGATATAGCAATAATCAGCCGATCGGGTACATTGGCTTATGAGGCAGCCAACTCACTTACACAGGCTGGTATCGGACAGCGTATTATCGTTGGTATCGGCGGGGATCAAATAAAAGGGCTAACATTTGTTGATTATCTGCGCGAATTTCAGCAAGACGAATCTACTAGCGCTATCTTGTTAATAGGCGAAATCGGCGGTCACGATGAACAAATTGCGGCAGAATATATATCGAATAACATAACCAAGCCCGTTTTTGCATATATAGCAGGACATTACGCACCAATCAATAAACAGCTTGGTCATGCTGGTGCAATTATTCAATCCAGTGACGAAACTGCTGCAGCAAAGACTAAACTTCTATCAGATGCAGGCACTTTAACAGCGGATTCGATAGATAAGTTAATAGCCATGGTTATAAACCATTATCAAATATAATTATATAATAATATTATGTACGCAAAAGACATAGATATAAATTCATACAGCACAACAATAAAACTAAAGCTTGTTAAACCTAATCCAAAATATGCATCAATAACAATTACGCTTGTAGTATATGACAAAATATTGGCATATTAACACACCTGGCATTATAACGATATTCATAGGCTGTTATAATAAACACTATGAACGAAGCTTCGACTGATTTTCAAATATCCAGAAAAGACATACAACAGGCGAAAGAGTTGCTTTCAAAGCTACAACCTGGACAATTGCCGTTTAATATTTTTATTGAAGTCGCCAGACTGACTGTTACGCCAATTATAGAAATCGTACCCTTACGGACAAATGCCGACGGTTATACAGAGGTCTTGTTAACAAAACGTGAAGATTCGGACCCAATATGGCCTGGAATGCTACATACGCCTGGAACCGTCGTGCGAGCTAATGATCGCGATGACAACAGTGATGCTTTTCGACGTATCCTAAATGGTGAACTTGGCGACATAAAAACAAGTGCCCCAGTGTATGTTAAAACAATACTACACAAAGTAAAACGCGGTACCGAACAGGCTCAAATCTTTTGGGTCGAAGTCCATGGCGAATCTAAAATTGGTATTTTTTACGACGTAAACAAGTTACCAGGCAATATCATTGACAGTCAAATCGATTTTATCAAAGCCGCAACAGATAGCTACATTGCAACTAATCATTAAAAATATATAATACTGCTATGGCTACATGCGCATTTGCAATCATTAAAGACAATGCCGACAGAATTCTGCTTGTTCAAATCGCTCCGCCTTTTGCCGAATCTCATAAATGGAATTTTCCTGGTGGTGTGATTGAGGCTGGCGAAGATATTATTGGCGGTCTTGTTCGTGAAGTTGCCGAAGAGACAAATATTAAATGCGTAATATCCAAAAGAATAGATAGCTTTATGACGCCAAACGGTCAAGACGAAATAAATATTTATGATGCAACCTACATCAGCGGAGAAATATCAGTCCAAGAGAATGAAATTATTCAGGCAAAATGGCGCACAATTAAACAGGCGCTTGAACTGCCCCTTGCATTTAATATTCGCGATTATATTACCCGACTTTATACATAAATAAGTATTCTTGATATGATATAACCAATGAGTGGAAAATATCCAAATACATTTTACCGAGTTTCACTAAAGGCCATTATCCGAAATGAAAATGGGGAAGTTTTGGTTGTCAAAGAAAAAGGCAGCCAATGGACATTGCCAGGCGGTGGAATTGATCATGGCGAAAGTATACACGACGCTTTAAAACGAGAACTTTATGAAGAGGTCTTGATTGATTCACCATTCACCGAACAACTTATCGACAGCGAATCGATGTACGTCGAAACAAAAGAAGCTTGGTTGTTGTGGTTGGTCTTTATAGTTAAAGTTGATGATTTGAAATACGGTCTTGGCCAAGACGCAGATGAAGTTGCATTTATTAATCCAAACCAATTTAAAGATAGCGTACACCGTTCTGAGCAGCTTGTTTATCAGTTCACTGCAAAATATAAATAACCTTGGATTGACTTTTTACTGTTTTTGTGATATTATAAAATTAAGTATTCAAAATTTGTATTTTGGGTAAAAATTGAACTTTTACAATAAGTCAGATTATTTATGAATGTGCTGCTGCTACGATTTGCGATGATTTTTATTGCTAATTTTTTATTTTTAATACCCATATGAAGAAAACAGAATTTAAGGTTAATGGCGATGGTACATCCAACGCAATTAATCTTTTTAAAAACAAGTATAACCTAGAAGTCACTATGCATGAAACTTATGGTGCATTCGTCACTTCAGTCGAAGGCTACAAGGCTAATCCAGAAAAAGAGTTTTTTTCTTTACTAATCAAAGACAAAGAAAAAAACAAAGAAAGGTTTGCTGATCTTGGTGTCAGCAACCTTATAGCCAAAAATGACGAAGAAGTGATTCTAAGATTATGCCAGCTTCGTTAGACTTAAAAATCACCTCCGGCTCACAATCAAGAGTGCTGTCATTCGACGGCGCTCTCGATTTGGCCGCATCGGCTCAGCACATTCTGTAAATAATTTGATTTATGCGTTTAAGGACGAATCTTGCATAGCAAGTCGTTCAACTAGCCAATCGCGCGGTAAAATAGACAAAAACCAACCTACTCTTGGGCCTGACGTTTTGCCGATAAGTGCTTTATATATTGTCGAAAATAATTCTTTTGGTGATAGGCCAGTGGTATCTTTGTAGGCATAAATATGACTGTGAAACCATTGACCGTCAGCATCCAGTGGTGCAGACTTTATCTCGTCACCAAGAGCACGCAAATATGACAACTCAATATCACTAAAGTCTGCTGGATTTACTTTATCAAGTAGACTAAATTTGACGTCTTCGGGAGCCCACGTCTTTAGCCAACGAGAAACAAATTCAATCTCGCGGCGAATTATATCCGCCTCATTTTTGGTTGATTCGACATATTCAGTACGTCCAATTGCTTTTAATGTCTCATCAACATTACCAAGTGACGCTTGATACGTAGCAACTAAGTGTGAAAATGGTACACTACTGATGGTCCTTTCATTAACGCCACGATTGCAAAGATACAACAACTCTTCATCACGATCATCCTGACCTTGTTTGGACAGCAACTCTGAATAGTCATCAACCAACTTAATTAATGTTTCAGTCTCATCGAAAAATAGTCGCTTACTAGGAGAATAGCGCAACATAAAATAACGTATCACTTCACTAGGCAAGACGTCAGTAATATCACGAGCATTAACGCCCGTTCCTTTGCTGGCGCTCATTTTTTTAGTATCGCCAGTACGATTAACAAAATCGTATGGCACAGGAATAGGCGCTTTGGTATCATAAACATTCTTTGCAATCTCACAACCAGTATCAAACGACCCACCCTTTGTAGCATGATCACGACCAAATGGTTCGACGGCGATATTCATTAACCACCAACGGCCAGGCCAGTCAAGACGCCAATCAAGTTTTACTTCGCCTTTGTCGTACTTTGCTGTCTGTTGATTGCCGTCACTATCCTCATACGAAACTGTTTTTGCGTCCGTATCAAGGCCAAGATATTTACGATTTTTGAGGCGGCCATTTTCCATAATTTGAATCGGTGTCCAATTGTCATCAAGTTGACGTCCAGATACGGTCTCAAGAGCAGTTTTAGCAGCGTCAACTCTTTGTAGCGAGCGTTCGATAGCTGGCACATAAAACCCAACACGGTATTTTTCATTTTGATAAACTAGGTCAAATTCAATACCTAGTTTGTGCATACTTTCTACGAAAGGGTCAAGGCAATAATCGGCATATGATCGTGCGGAGCCATCTGGAACAGGCACGTCACAAAGTGGCATACCAAGATATTGTGAATAATTTTCAGGAAGATTTACTGGAACTTTACGAAAACCATCAAGATTGTCCACAACATGTATATGACGAGCTTCGCGGCCAAGTTTTCTTAACGCCAAAACAATTGCGTCACACGTAATTACTTCTCGCAAATGACCAAAATGATAAATTCCAGACGGCGACGCACCCGAAGACACTAAAATTTCACCTGTGGGTTGACGGTCAATTGCTTCATTTACTACTTGATTTAACCACTGCATATGCAGGCTATTATATCTTACGGTAGCCAAAATTCAAAATTGATGATAGTAGCATTTGTTATATAATGATTAACAGAAAAGGTTGTTAAAAGGAGTAGATATGACAAAAAAGACTGAGGAATTCAAAGTAAATGGCGAAGACTTGTTAAAAAAGGTCAAAGCGGTTATCGCCGAGGGTAATGTCCGTAGTATTACTGTCAAAAGCAAAGAAGGTAAAACTATTGTTGAATTGCCATTGACATTAGGTGTTGTTGGCGCAGTTTTGGCACCCGCATTGGCCGCTATTGGTGCAATCGCTGCCCTAGTTACCGAATGCACTATTATTGTTGAGCGCGAAGAAAAGTAATCAATTAAGTTTTCCGAAATAAAATAGAGCCCATATGAGGGCTCTATTTTTAAAATCAAATTATTACAAATAGTGTGCTTTCACTATTTGTAAGTGTGGGATAAAAAAATCAACCCCACTTATAAATTGTGCTACTTTTCTTAACGTTTTAACGTTCATTAAAATGTCCAGACAACTCTAATCCATCTGGAATATGAATTTCATACCTAGAAGCAACATACCTACCACTGTCACGGTCTTCGTCGTAAAATGACCGATTAAATTTTTCAGTCACAATGCAACTTAAATCTGATGAATCTGAAAATACAAAATCACAGTCAATTGAGTTGACGCCCACAGGTGTGTGAATTGATTCATCATTTACTAGATCGAAATAATGAAATATTCTAACATGGGGCGCTTGACTAAAGCCGATATTATAATTGGTTATTATTAACCTATTATCAGCGCAAGCTTGTTTTGTACTCACAGATGGTGCAATGGTATATTTTATCACTCTAGGCATATGAGATTTTTCCCACCTATTCTTTAACTCTTTATGCCTTATATATTCCATTTCTTTTTCTTCATGCAATTTTGATATCTCAATATTTGATTTTAATAACTCAGCTTTAATACTGCTGCTGTTTTTTATCAGCCATATAATAATAAAAAACAAAATAATACTGCAAAAACTGAAGAATAATGTATACATACCTGTTTTACCGTTAATGATTAAAAAACGTCACAAGTGAAAGCACACTTGTAATAATTTGACTTTTAAAGGTTCAATTGTTATCAAATAAATAACTTTAAATATACATTATCATTTTGTATAACGTTTGTCAATTTTGCCCTATATTTAAACTAGAGTATAATATAAGCATATTGAATAAAGAGGGTATTATGAAACGAATCAAGATAATTGTTTTAAGCCTAAGTCTCGTATTATTATCAACGCTAATGTTTGTTGGGGCGGCAAATGCAACTAGTTTTAAAACAGGCGACTCGATAACTGTCGCGGTTGGCGAGACCGTCGACAGTATGTTGTTTACGGCAGGCAATAATATAAACATTGCCGGAACAGTTAACGGCGACGTCTATTGCGCCGGTCAAACTGTTACTATCAGCGGAACTGTTAACGGCGACGTTATCTGCGGTGGTGGAACAATAATTATCAGCGGTAAGGTTGATGGTAGTGTCCGTTTAGGAGGTCAGACCGTCACTATTAGTGGCATAATCAGCAACAGCGCAACAATCGGCGCCAGCGATTTAATTATCGAAAAAACAGCTACAATTAGCCGTGATTTGCTGGGCGGAACCAGCAATATTACCATTAATGGCACCGTCGCTCGCGATGTTGTCAGCGGATCAAGCAAAATTACAATTAATGGAATTGTTGGTCGCAACATCAACAGCGATGTCGAAATTTTAACTGTCGGATCAACCGGATCAATTGGTGGTAATATCGACTATACAGCCAACCAAGACATCACAATCATCAGTGGCGGCAAAGTATCAGGCACGGTCACACGAACTGCGCCAAGCCAAGATTTACAATCAGCAAAAAATTCATTCGTCGCCTTTAGTTTTGGGTTGTCGATATATATGCTGTTTGCATCTCTGTTAATCGCATTAGTAATAGCCATCTTCTTGCCAAAATTATTAAATGACGCATCAACAAACGCAATCAAAGCACCAGGCAAAACTGCATTAAAGGGTCTTGTCGCGGTTATTTTTGTTCCGATCTTGATTATCATCTTGTTTGTAACCATAATCGGCGCACCTTTAGCAGTAATAACTTTGTTGATTTGGATAGCAATATCAATGCTAAGTAGTTCTTTTGCTGGTTATGCACTAGGCAAAAAACTATTTCCAAAATTAAAACAACCAATCGCAATTATCTTATCAGGCGTCAGCATAATTATCGTACTAACAATTATCCCTGTGCCAATTATTGGCTTTGTCGTATCAATCGCTTCATACTTATTTGGTACAGGTATGATAATATATGAAGTCAAAAAATTACGTTCAACCGTAAAAAAATAAGATTACCAATCAGTAATTAACAATATAAGGTATACTAAACAGATGAAGAAAAAAGTTTTACCTATTGTTAATGTCGTCCTTGATAAAATCGTCGGTGGCGGCCAAGCCCTTGGCACACTCGACGGCGGTCGCAAAATATTCGTTTGGGGTGGATTACCAGGCGAAACCGTTGCTGTTCAGATGACCAAAAAGAAGGCTAAATTAGCCGAAGGTATCGTTGTTGAAGTTTTACAGCCAAGTGATAAACGGATTCATCCGCGAGACGATACTAGTTATCTGTCGACCAGCCCTTGGCAAATTATGACTTTTGACAGCGAGCAACATTACAAAGCGGCGCTCATCGAAGAGGCTTTTGAACTACACGACATTGTTTTACCCGAAGCAATCGAAGTTTACACCGATAATAATCAGTACGAATATCGTAACAAAATTGAATTCAGTTGGTGGTGGGACAAAACATCCGAACAGATTGATTTGGCGTTTTTTAAACGTGGCACACATGGTAAAACCCCAGTTGACGGCACCAGTCTGGCGCACCCCAGCATTAACCGCGCTGCCATCGCAATGCGCGATTTGTTGCGCACCAAACCTGATACTCGCGCTTTTATGTTAAAAACTTTGCTGGTTCGATGTGATAAATTGGGCAACGTTGCATTGCAACTTTACGTCAAAGACCAAACTTTTGCCTTGTTTAGCGAAGCCGAAATCGAAAAACTTGGCATTAGTGGTTTTGAATTAATTTATTCTAACCCTAAAAGCCCAGCTAGTGTCATTACTGAACGGTTGCAATCATGGGGAACAACTAATTTAACAGATACAATTTTAGATATTCCGTTTACTTATGCAGTCGAAGGCTTTTTCCAAATTAACGTACCGGTATACGAACAAGCACTCCGTGACATGCAAAAATGGGTGACCAACGACAAACCAACCGTTGACCTTTACAGTGGTGTTGGCACAATTGGACTAACAATCGGCGGCGACAATGTCACGATGGTTGAAATTAACGAACACGCCATGATCGAAATGAAGCGCAATATCAAAGCCCTAGACCGTGAAAAAGCCGTGCAAGCTATTTTGGCACCCAGCGAAACTGCGCTTGAACATATCAAAGGCGACAGCACAATTATCGTCGATCCACCACGCGCCGGACTGCATGAAGACGTGATTGCCAAACTGTTAGAAGTAACACCAGCTCGAATTATTTATTTATCATGTAACCCAGTCACTCAAGCTCGCGACACCGCCAGACTGGCTGAAAAATATGGCATTCGTTATCACATGGGCTATAATTTCTTCCCACGAACACCTCATATTGAGCACTTGGTCATACTTGACTTGAAAAAATAGCCATCATTGTACTAACATACTTATGTTTGATACAATAAGCTTATGAAAAGAACCCTACGTGGCTTCACCGTCATAGAGATGTTAGTTGTGATATCCATCATCGGAATATTAGCGACTGCTAGTTTTGTCTCTTACAACTTAGTCCAAGCCAACGTACGTGACTCTGAACGTTCATCTAGAGTAAAGGTTATCGCTGAGGCTTTAGAAAAGTATTATGACAAAAATGGTGAATATCCAAGTTGTAGTGCAATGGCTCAGCCGGCCAATACGGTCGTTATTAGCACTTTACCAGGAGTTGATCCAAATGTACTGGCTGTACCAACGGCCAGTAATGGTACTAATTCAATCTTGGCTAGTTGCGCCGATTTAAGTGTCGGCGTTGATGCCTTTGCTTATATTGGAACTGGCAGCAACTGCTCAACCACAGCTTGCTTACAATATACAATCAAATACAGAGAAGAAGGTTCGGGTAATCCTATTACACTGCCAAGTCGACGTGTAGCATTAGCTGCGGTCACAGTTGCGGCTCCGTCGGCACCAGCTATGACAGTTGTCTTAAATTCTCCTAACGTCCTTGCAACTATCACTCCAGCCGTATCGTGTGGTAGTGGATCAACGGCTTATTACGCGATTGACAGTCGAACAAATGACGGAGCATGGACTGGGTTTTCTAATTGGTCATCAACTGTTTTAACATCATCAACTACAGCAGTAATTGGAGTTAAATATGGCTACCGAGCTGAAGCTAAGTGTTTACTAAGCAACAACTCGTACAGTGCTGTAGCCCTTGGAGTCGAAGCTACACCATATATACATCCAATCAGTGCACCAACACCACCAACAGTTAGCGCCACAACCAATTATGGCCTCACGACATTTTCATGGACTGCTGTAACTTGTAGCGCTGGTGGTACGACGGCCAAATACCAATACCGCTATGTCGTAGATTATTCTGGAGGTTATACGTCTAACTGGTACACCACTACTGGATTATCGGCAGTCTACAATACTTACGAAGAAGGTTGGCAATACGGAATTGAAGTTCAAGCAAGTTGTGTTTCAACTAGCGCAGCAAGTGCCTGGACAGCCAGTGCAACCACTAATTACATTCATGCAGTTGCAGGCCCAGGTACGATTACATTCGGTATAACAAGGGCAGCGGCAAATATAGCCTACTTTTGGTTCACGACATCATGCACTGGCAATGCGTCACTTTACGCGCGCGACGATATATTTTTGACAACTCCGTATGGCGGCCTTCCGTACAATTGGACAGGCTATGCTGGCGCCGGATGGTACGCAGATGTACACGGTGGCGCATGGGTAGATAACACTTTTACAAATTACGCCTATTCTTATCACACACAGACCACTATTACACCTACCGCCATCCCAACTGGCATGCCATGGACAACTGCAATCGAAGCCAGATGCCAAAACCCTACTACTGGACGAATGAGCGCATCAACTGGACGTCTACAAAGTGGCTCACTAATCATGCCTTAGGGTAATAGGAAAAGGGAAATATTATGTCAAACAAGAAAAAAATAATCATCGTAATCGTATCAATATTAATAATTGGGGCTGCAACAGCGTCAACTATTTTTATCTTAAAATCATCCAATAAAAGCCAAACCAACAAAGATTTGACTAGTTATTCTACTGATACATCCGGCGATAAGGCCGCTAATCTTATTACTCAAGCTGACACTGCCGCCTTGAACGAACAAAAAGATGCTGCAGTAAAACTTTACGAACAGGCCAGACAAATATATGTCGATGCAAAGAATACAGATGGCATAGTCGCAACTGACGGAAAGATATATGAAGTTAGCCATCAAACAACATCATCAAAAACCGCTACCCAATCAGCGACTGGCTCAACAGTTTCTAACTAGATTAAATAAATTAGCTTGTTTTAATGCGGCGATATGCAAATTTTGCCGATATACGCCAACTTGTATTTGAGTCGCTATCAAATTGATAGATATGACCATCTTTGACTTCACTTATCAAAATAAGCGCTGGATTATAAGGCACTAAGGTACGATAAAATATCAAATCTTCGTCATTAACATGTTTGCGTCCCGGAAAAACTTCGCTGAATTTAGCCCGGGCGATATCTTCAAAGTATTGTGGCTGGCCTTTCGGGGGAATAAATAATTCTGACTTTAAGCCCATCCGAGTGATGATTTTTTTGATATCACTTAATAATAATTTTGACGGACCATTAATATATAAATATAGCTGTTTTTTGGTTGTCAAAAATAATGTCGCTGTTGCAGTATGACTAACTGGCACTCGAAAAGCAATCGGTTGCATTATATCAATATCAACACCAAAACTAGTCTGCAGTGAGCGTTCCAGCGCTAATTCATCATACATTTTATCGCTCATCCCGTTAAAACTCTCCTTTTATAGAAAATATCAGCCCCGTGATTGCTTGGCTAGCTACTAATAAATAAGTTTTAACGGGACTCATATATGTTCTATTGTATCACCTTTAATAGCTATTAGAATATGGCTATTGGAATATAGCAAATAATATACAGTGGCAGGCTAAAGGCTAAAACAATTATCCAAGTTCCATTCGCTGGACAGCGAAGCTATCTTCCAATAGCCGACCCACTCGGCTACAATAGACTTAATGTATCCCGTTAGAACTCTGCAATATAGCCATTCGAATCAAGTACTTTTGCGTATCAAACGGCTAATTATTAGTTACAATAAGTCACGAAAGGAGTTCTAACGGGATGGACTTTATTAAACGATATAATAACCTAAATTCCAGCCAAAAGCAAGCGGTAGACACCATCGACGGACCAGTGATGGTAATTGCTGGCCCAGGTACAGGCAAGACTGAATTATTAAGCGTTCGAACAGCAAATATCTTACAAAAAACCGACACTTTACCTGAAAATATTTTGTGTTTAACGTTTACCGAAAGCGGCGCTAATGCCATGCGCCAGCGTTTGACCGATATAATCGGCAAAGACGCCTACAAAGTTGCCGTCCATACTTTTCATAGTTTTGGATCAGAAGTAATTAATCAAAACGGCCAATATTTTTATCGCGGCGCACAGTTTCATGCGGCCGACAGTTTAAGTAGTTATCAGATCATCCGTGGTATCTTTGACCAACTGGATTACAACAACCCAATTGCCGGCAAAATGAATGACGAATATACTTATTTATCCGACAGCTTGACGACTATTTCTGAATTAAAACGTAGTGGCCTGACCAGCGATGAATTAATTAAAGTCCTGGACGAAAACAACATTGCCATCGAAAAAACCGAACAATTATTATCACCAATTTTTGCGCAAAAAATTAGCAAAAATACTGCCGTATTAGCCGCTGGCGCTGTACAGGCAATTCGGACTTGTGGCGACGAAGAAAACTTGCCGACAATCGTACCGCTGTCGCGTGTCATTGCCGATTCATTATTGACCGCCACTGACGCGGCAATCAGCGACAATTCGACCAAACCAATTACGGCATGGCGCAACGACTGGTTTGCCAAAGATAAATCTGGCAAATTCATACTGAAATCACAAGAACGCCAAACTAAATTACGAGCCCTCAGTTCGGTCTATGACCAATATTTAAATCGTATGCAAGAAGCGTCACTGTATGATTTTGACGATATGATTTTGCGCGTCGTTCACGCCATGGAAGTTTTTGATGATTTGCGATTTAACCTGCAAGAAAAATATCAATATATTATGGTTGATGAGTTTCAAGATACCAACATGGCTCAAATGCGTATTTTGCATAATTTAACCAACAACGAAGTCCAAGGCGATACGCCAAATATTATGGTAGTTGGCGATGACGACCAAGCAATTTACAGTTTTCAAGGTGCCGACATCAGCAATATTATTGATTTTCGCACTAATTACAAAAAGGCCGCTATTATTACTTTGACCGAAAATTATCGATCAGCTGCTAATATTTTGGACGGGTCGCGCGATATAATTTTGCAGGGCAGTGGTCGATTAGAAAATATTTTTGATGATATCAACAAACAACTAACGGCTAATAATACTAAACCTGGCAGTAACGTCAGCCTGCATCAAGCCGAAACAATTAATGACGAACGCCACTGGATAGTCAGTGACATCAAATCACGTATCGAATCAGGTCAACAACCAAATACCATTGCCGTTTTGACTCGCCGACATTATGAGATTAATGCGCTGTTGCCATATTTTGCTAAATCAGGTATTGCCGTCAATTATGAACGTCGCGATAACGTTTTGGATTTGGCCCCGATTAAAATTATTGAACAATTATCGCGATTATTAATTAGTTTAGCCGATGGCCAACATGACGAGGTCAACGCTTTGATGCCGCAAATATTGGCGCATGAGGCTTGGGGAATTAAACCGATTGAATTATGGAAACTCAGCCTAAAAGCATATGACAATCACAGTCGCTGGCTGGACATTATGGCCGTCACACCCGAATTTGTCCCACTGCATGGTTGGCTGATTCAAACCGCATTATCATCAATTGACATGCCACTAGAAGAAATTTTGGATGTTATTATCGGCAAGCCAAATCCAGACGAAACGCCAGACTTTGTCAGCCCGCTTTATAATTACTTTTTCTCAACTGACATTTTGAACGATAGTCCAACTGAATATTTAACTTATTTAGAAGCACTGCGAACCATCCGTTCAAAATTGCGTGAATATCGTCCCGACCAAACACCAACTTTATCGACACTAATCGAATTTATTGAATTAAATCGCAAAGTCGGCAGCACCATTAATGTTACTCGGCAATCAGTTGGGTCTGACAACGCCGTCAACATTATGACCGCCCACAAATCTAAAGGCCTTGAATTTGACAGCGTCTATGTCGTCAATGCCGTTGACACCGTCTGGGGCGAACGCGCTCGCAGTCGCAACCGATTAATCAACTACCCCGAAAACTTGCCACTAGCGCCAGCAGGTGAAGGCGAGGACGAACGTTTGCGATTGTTTTACGTTGCGATTACTCGTGCCAAGCACCAACTACATATTAGTTACAGTCTAAGTGACGACAACGGCAAAAATACTTTGCGCGCCGCCTTTTTGGTCGACAGCAAATGGGATTTGCAACTGATTCCAACGCCTACGACTGCCGACCAATTGATTGAATCGGTTGAGATGGCATGGTATCAGCCAATTGTTAATCCGACCACTACCAGTATGCATGACTTATTGATGCCAACTCTTGAAAATTACAAACTCAGTGTCACACATTTGCATAACTTTTTAGACGTCACGCGCGGCGGCCCAGCAGCATTTTTGTTAAACAATCTGCTACGTTTTCCAAGCGCCAAAAGTGCCAATGCTGCCTTTGGAACAGCTATTCACAATACCTTACAACAAGCTCACAACCAACTCAGTTCGACTGGTAAAAAACAGGCTATCGAAGACATAGTATCTAATTTTGAAACTATTTTGCACGACCAACATTTAAGTCAGCGCGATTTTGAGATGTACTTACAAAAAGGCAGCGACACTTTGCGCATATTTTTGGACAACAAATATGATTCATTCGCCACAACCAACCAAACCGAACTAAATTTTGGCGGTCAACATTCAATTGTCGGTGAAGCTCATTTAACTGGGTCGCTAGACTTGGTCGACATCAATAAGCCCGACAAAACAATTACCGTAACAGATTACAAAACCGGCAAACCGTCGGATAATTGGACCGGCAAAACTGATTACGAAAAGATTAAATTACATAAATACAAACAACAATTACTGTTTTATAAATTATTGGTCGAATCAGCCCGCGATTATCGTGATTTCAAAGTTATATCTGGCATTATGCAATTCGTCGAACCAACTATGACGGGTGACATTTTGTCGCTGGACGCCGAATTTAGCAGTGACGAAATCGACCAATTCAAAACCCTAATTAATGCCGTCTGGAAGCGCATCAAAAAACTAGATTTACCAGATATATCTGGATACGACCAATCATTCAAAGGCGTACTGGCTTTTGAACAAGACTTGATTGACAATGCTATATAATCAACCAGGGTCGGACCCTGGAAATTGATATTTTTGATAATTATGAGATAATAATGTAAAGATAATGAAAAATTTCTGGAAGGAACTACCAAAACCATTCTTTGTACTGGCTCCGATGGAGGCGGTAACTGATGTTGTTTTTCGTCATGTTGTAGCTGGCGCGGCCCGACCGGATATCTTTTTTACAGAATTCGTTAACGCCAGCAGCTATTGCAGTCCCAAAGGAATTGCCAGCACCAAAGGCCGTCTGACTTTTACAGCTGACGAACAACCAATTGTCGTCCAAATTTGGGGTAACAAACCCGACCAATACGCTCAAATGAGCCATGGTATGGCCGAACTTGGTTTTGCCGGTATCGATATCAACATGGGTTGTCCCGACAAATCTGTAGTTCATGGCGGGTCAGGTAGCGGATTAATCCGCACACCCGAACTAGCAGGACAATTAATTACTGCTGCCAAAACTGGTGGACTGCCCGTCAGTGTCAAAACTCGTATTGGCGACCGTAAAGTCGAAGAATGGCGTGATTGGCTGACATTTTTACTGCAACAAGATATCGTTAATTTAACTGTTCATTTACGAACTCGTAAAGAAATGACCAAAGTCGAAGCTCACTTTGAATTAATTCCTGAAATTATAAAATTACGCGACGAAATTGCGCCACAAACATTAATCACGATTAACGGCGATATTCGCGACCGCCAACATGGATTAGAACTAGCCGAAAAATACGGCGTTGATGGCATCATGATTGGCCGTGGTGTTTTTCAAGACCCATTTGCATTTGAAGTCGAAAAAAGGGAACACACTAATCAAGAATTAGTTGACCTGTTGAATCTACATTTAGATTTGCATGACAAATACTCAATCGAATTAGAGCCACGAAAATTTGACCCTTTAAAACGGTTTTTGAAAATTTATGTTCGCAATTTTCCAGGTGCCAGTGAAGTGCGCGATAAAATGATGCACACTACCAGCACCGATGAAGTTCGAGTAATTCTAGCCTCGGTGGCGACGTCGTAATTCGGCGACTTTCAATCTGACAGCATGACGATCAACTAATTCGTGAGCCTTGTCCAGTTCAACTTGGTCTTTGGCATCTTTGCGCATCTGAACAGCCCGTTCATAGGCAGCCTTAGACTCAGCTTCGACAATATCATCGCCATGATCGGCTTCGTCCACCAACAATTGAATCGTTTTGTGGGTGATTTTAATCAAACCAGCTGAAATCGCAAAGTATTGCAGTTTTTCATTGCCGTCATCTTTGTGATGACGAATCGCAACCACGCCAGGGACAGCCAAAGCAATCAATGGTTCGTGGTCAGGATAAACGGCAATTTCACCTTCCGACGTCGGAATCATAACCTCATAAACTTCTTGATTAATTTTGACACCAAGCAGTGTAACGAGTTTAAAATTCATTTATTAGTCCTTTTTGTCCGTTAATGTGCCTTGGACCATGTAAAACCAGTCTTCAGGTTTGGCGTCATATTTGCCAGCCAAAATGTCACCAAAATCACGAATTGTGTCTTCAAGTTTAACGTAAACGCCAGGATTACCTGTAAACTTTTCGGCAACGTGGAATGGTTGCGACAAATAGCGTTGAATGCGGCGGGCGCGGGCCACAATTTGCTTTTGGTCGTCAGATAATTCTTCCATACCCAAGATTGCAATGATGTCTTGCAATTCTTTGTATTGTTGCAAAATACGCTGAACTTCGCGAGCAATTCGGTAATGTTCGACACCGACAATTTCGGGGTCAAGACTGGTCGAGTTGCTGTCTAGCACGTCAACGGCAGGATAAATACCGATTTCAGTCAATGCACGGTTCATAACGATTGTCGCATCAAGGTGAGCGAAAGTTGCAGCCGGCGCTGGGTCAGTTAAGTCGTCAGCTGGCACGTAAACCGCTTGAACAGAGGTGATTGAACCTTTTTTGGTACTAGTAATACGTTCTTGCAAAGCACCCATTTCTTGTTGCAAGTTTGGCTGATAACCAACGGCTGAAGGCAAACGTCCCAACAAGGCAGATACTTCGGCGCCGGCCTGAGTATAACGATAAATATTATCGATGAATAACAGCACGTCTTTGCCTTGGTCGCGGAAAGTTTCAGCCATAGCCAGGCCCGACAAAGCAACGCGCAAACGAGCTCCTGGTGGTTCGTTCATTTGCCCAAAGACTAGGCTGGTTTTACCCAAAACACCAGCTTCTTCCATTTCGTAGTACAGGTCGTTTCCTTCACGAGTACGCTCACCAACACCGGCAAAAACCGAATTTCCACTGTGATATTTGGCGATATTGTTAATCAGTTCGGTAATAAGGACTGTTTTACCAACACCGGCACCAGCGAAAAGTCCAACTTTACCACCCTTAACAACAGGGGCGATAAGGTCGATGACTTTGATGCCAGTTTCCAAAATTTCGGTTTTGTTTGACTGTTCGGACAAATCAGGTGGATCGCGGTGGATCGGCGCACGTTTGCCATTTAGGGCAGGCTTGCCATCAATCGCGTCACCAACAACGTTAAACATACGGCCTTGAGTTTCATCACCAACTGGAACGCTGATTGGCGCACCAGTAGCAATAACTTCATCGCCACGTTTTAGTCCGTCAGTTGTCGTTAGGGCGATCGAGCGAACGCTGGTTTCGTTTAAGTGCTGAGCAACTTCGAGTGTCAAAGTTTTGCCGTCACGCTGAACATGCAACGCATCGTAAATGGCTGGAATTTTGCCACCTTCAAATTCGACGTCGACAACCACACCGACAATTTGGATAATTTTTCCTGTACTATGCTTCATTATATTCTCCTTTATCATACATTTATCGCTTCTACACCACCTGATATTTCAGCCAATTCCTGGGTGATGGCGCCTTGGCGAGCTTTGTTCATCGCCAATGTCAAATCATCAATCAAATCAGTGGCATTATCAGTTGCGTTTTTCATAGCCAACATGCGCATACTATGTTCGCTGGCGCGAGCTTCCAGTAATGCTTGAAATATTTGGGCTTCGACTAATCGATAGGCAACAGCGTCCAGCACTTGGCCAACGCTTGGTTCAAACAGTGGGTTTTCATCATCAACGCTGACATCAACCGTCTCAAAACCTGCCGGCAAAACACGAATTGTTTTGACTTCTTGGCGAATACCGCTGATAAATTCGGTAAAAATTATATCAACCGCATCAACTTCACGGGCCAAGAACTTTTCGCGAGCTGTGTCTAAAATCGCTTTAAATTCATTAGAATTTGGCTGATCGGGAATGTCTTCGTAAAAACCAACTACATCAACGTCTTTGATGCGCGATGCAAACATGGCAGCCTTGCGTCCAATCGTAATTGTTTTACTGTGAATGCCTTTATGGGCATCAGATTGCAATTCTTCGGCGTACAATTTGGTGATGTTATTGTTATAGGCTCCAGCCAAACCTTTGTCGCTGGCAATCACAATCAATAAACGATTTTTGATAGTTCGTTTAGCAAATAGTGGGTGACCTTTGGCTGATTTATGTCGGCTAAGGGACGCTAACATTTGTTTAGCAGTCAGTGAATATGGCGCCGAGGCTTTGGTTGTTTCTTGGGCGCGACGCATCTTGCTGGCGGCAACCAGTTGCATAGCTTTTGTAATCTGCTTGGTGTTTTTAACCGAGCGGATTCGCAGCTTTAGAACTTGAGTTGATGCCACGTTTAAGCCTCCTTTGAACCTTTCACGACAGCCTTGGCAACTTTAACAATTGCCGCGATTTGATCGTCAGTTGGTTTAGCGCCTTTATCGAGTTCATTCATTTCAGACTTGTAATCAGTTTTCAAACGACTTAGTAATTTAGCTTGAACGTCTTTGATGTTTTCAGGTTTAATGTCATCAAACAATCCATTGGTTGCAGCATAAACACTGGCAACTTGTTGCCAGATGCTGTATGGCTGATATTGAGGTTGTTTTAGTAGTTCAGTTAGGCGTTGACCGCGACTAATTTGCGATTTAGTTGCATCATCCAGGTCACTACCAAATTGAGCAAAGCTGGCAAGTTCCCTAAACTGAGACAAGCCGAGTTTAAGGTTGCCACTGACACTTTTAACGGCTTTGGTCTGAGCATCACCACCAACACGCGATACTGATAGTCCAGCCGAAATAGCCGGCCTGATACCTTGGTAAAATAGGTCGGTTTCAAGGAAAATCTGACCATCGGTAATCGAAATCACGTTCGTTGGAATGTAGGCACTAATATCACCGGCCTGAGTTTCGATAATTGGCAGGGCAGTTAGCGAACCACCACCTAGGGTATCACTTAATTTAGCTGAACGCTCTAGCAAACGCGAGTGTAGGTAAAAAACATCACCCGGAAAAGCTTCACGTCCTGGTGGACGTCGCAACAGCAACGACATTTGGCGATAAGCCACAGCGTGTTTAGTCAAATCATCATAAATCATTAGGGCATGACCACCGTTATCACGGAAATATTCACCCATAGCAGTTGCAGCATATGGCGCCAAATATAGTAATGATGCAGGGTCAGATGGACTGGTGGCAACCACAATTGTTTGCTCCATCACACCTTCTTTTTTCAGACGATCAATCAAACGAGAAATTTTTGACGAGCGTTGACCAATCGCGACATAAACGTTGACCACGCCAGTTTTTTGCTTGGCCTGATTAATCATCGTATCAATCGTCAAAGCAGTTTTACCAGTCTGACGATCGCCAATAATCAACTCGCGCTGACCACGGCCGATAGGGAACATAGCATCAATCGCGATAATACCGGTCATCAATGGTTCGTGAACCGATTTACGACCCATAACACCAATGGCTTCACGTTCCACCAAACCAGTTTGTTTGGTTTTGATTGGCGCACCACCATCAAGTGGACGACCAAGTGGGTCGACAACACGTCCTAATAATTCTGGGCCAACTGGCACTGACAAAACAACACCTTTTAGGCGAACTGTATTACCAGCCGAGACTAAACTGTCTGATCCCAGCAAAACTGCGCCGATTTCGTCTTCCATTAAATTCAAGGCAAAAGCCTCAACGATGCCACTTGGTGTCTCGATTTGTAACACTTCATTATAGCCAGCATCGCGTAGTCCTTGGACCCAAGCCACGCCGTCTCCGACGCGAACGACAATACCGACCTTTTCTAGACCTTCAGTCGACTCTAAGCCCGCAATCGCGTCGCGTAGGTCTTTTGAAAGTTCCGCTACTGATATCTTTGTCATATCTTATTCCTTATCATTTCTTATAATTTGTCTTTAATGCTGTTAGGCGCCTGGCGATTGTGGTGTCAATTTCAGATCCGGCAAATTCCAAACGTAATCCACCCAGTAAACTTGCGTCAATTTCGGCACGTAATTGCACGTCGTCAGCATTGATATTTTGGCGAACCAATTTTTCAATTGCTGTTTTGGTCAGTTCGTCTAGTTCGTGGGCTGAAGTTACATTGGCAACAACTACACCACGAAGACTCAGTTGGTATTCGATGTCACTGATAATCAATTGTTGTTCTTTGATGCGTTTTGACTCAATCAGATAGCCAGCTAATTGTTTCGCCAATTGCTTGGCGTCAACACCATCAATCAGTGATTTGGCGTAATAACTGGCTATTTTGCGACGAGACAGACGAACAGCCATAACCCGATTACTTCGCTTCCTTGATTGAGTCAATAATCAATTTGTTATCAATTTTATCTGACACAACTTTACCAACGACCTTTTCAGTCGCTAGGGCTACTAGTTCAACCATTTCATTTTGAATCGCTTTTTTAGCTAACAAAATTTCACTATCGATTTCGCGCTGGGCGCTAGCGATAATCTGATCGGCTCGTTTTTTCGATGATTCTTCAGCGGCAGCAATCGTAGCTGTTGACTCAGCCTTGGCACTGGCAACGATTTCATCAGCTTCAATTCGAGCTTTACTAAGCAATTTAACAATCCTTTTTTCGGTATGATCAGCTGCTTCTTGAGCTTCAGCTGCTGCTTTGGCTCCAGATTCAATCTTGTGTTGACGTTCATCAACCGATTTCATCAACCAAGGATAAACAAACTTACTTAACAAAAATACCGTAATCAAAAAGGCGACAATCTGAAAAGTCAGCATCATCCAATCAATCCCTAATACCTCTATCAGGCTAGGGTTGGTAGTTTCAGTTGTAGCAAATTGTCCTAATATCTCCATATATTTTCCAATTATTATAGAAACTTAGCAATAATCGCAACGATGATACCGATGATGGCTAGTGAGTCACAAAAAACGATAGCTGTAATCATCAATGAGCGAATATCGCTAGCTTTTTCAGGATTACGACCTAATGTTTTTAGGGCTGTTGAACCAATCATACCAATGCTGACAGCTGCAAAAACAGCAGGCAATACGTATGACATACCGAAAACTAATTCACTTAATACTTTTTCCATTTTTCTTCTCCTTTTCGCTATACAGCGAATTCTTTATTAATTATTTTTTACCATTATAACATCCGAGCGGGGAAAGATTTCTCACTCCACATGCAGCTCGGCAACAGGTTGATGAGTTTCCGCGCTATCACCATGGTGAGCAACGGCCAAAGACGTAAAAATGAGTGTCAACACAAAGAAGACATAAGCCTGGATAAATCCAATTAACATTTCAAATGCCATAAATATCGGCAGAGCAATGGTCGAAGCATAGCTGGCCAAGACAACAATCACCAGCAACAAAATCTCACCAGCAAAGGCGTTACCGAATAAACGCATTGCCAACGATACAGCGCGCGAAAACTCGCCAATAATTTCAAGTAAGCCCTCAAAAAAACCAATCGTATCTTTGAATGGATTACGGAAATAACGTCCAGCATTACCCCAAATACCTAACTGTTTAATTGCAAATATCTGAATCGCAATAATCGTAACCGTTGCTAAACCAAGTGTAAAATTTAAATCAGCCGTTGGACTGCGTAAAATCGGCACGCCGTTAACCTTGATTGAATCTAGGCCAGGCAAAACACTAAGCCAATAATTAAATAACACCAAAAAGAAGATTGTTACGACAAGTGGTGTCATCTTGCGGCCTAATTTACGATCAGGAATAATTTCATTAATTTGGTTAAGTAAACCTTCAAAAACCCACTGCACCAAACCAACAAAACGATTATATTTTTTGTGACGAACAGCATTACCGACGTAAAACAATACACCTAACGTAATTGCCGTACCAACCAAACCGGTTAACATGGCATTAGTAACCGAAAAAACACCTATTTTAAAGACTTCTTTGGCAGCAATATCAACTGCAATTTCTAGGGCAGCAAAATTTGTAATCATTTCTTTTTAAATCCCTTCAACTGCGTTACTACCAATAATATACTGACTGAAAAACCAACAATAATCATAACCGCCGTAAATACTGGCACCGTATTAAATATATGATCCAGCGCAATACCAACAAATGTTCCGCCAATAGTTGGCACAAACATCCGAACCGTCGTATCTAAAATCGTCAAAGATAACAAAATAGCCGCTGAACGTGGCTGCTTTACTTTATCGTCATTTGCCTTTGGCGACCCTGTCATATACTCTATACTATAACAAGTAGTAAAGGATATGTACATAGATATGCCCCGACATAATCAACAAATTCAACACACAAAAGCCAAATCCAACGATAATTGCCAATCAAAGCGTCAATATTTAACCGAGCGCCAAGCTAACGAAACGGCTGAATACCAAATGTTAATAAATCCTGATCTAGAATTATCAGTTTACAAATGCAACCTTTGCTTTAAATGGCACTTAACAAGACAACCAAAAGTTTGATTATTTAGCTACACGAAAACCAACAGTAGTATAAGTATCATATAGAGGTGAGTTGTCTAACGCCAACGACAAAACACCAGCTCCGCTACCACTATTCCAATATCCACCATGAACAGCACCACGCATACCTGTTTCATCAGCACTACTAAAGACTTGGCCTATACCTTTGCTAGAATTCCAAGAATTAGCACCAGTTAGACCAGTAGTGATTGGCGCAGAATTAATAGACATACTGCCAGCACTCGTTAACGCCGTCCACTCACGCCAAGCATAGCCACCACTAACTATTCCAGGCTGATTATTTGTAGTGGCTTCAGATGTCCATTCCCAAATATTACCAGCAAAATCCCAAATTACCGCACCATTAGTAAGCAATAGCGTTCTTCGTTGATTACCACCAGTGTTTGTCTCACCCGAATAACCATTATTGTCATTAGTATCAGCTGCCAAAGAGTTAGCTGGTGCATTGTCATTATGCCCACTATATATATAACCACTACCAACAATACCAGTACTCCAGTTGCTGGCGACACTTAGAACGTTTTTAGCAATAGTCGTACGTTCAGCTTCAGTAATAAGATGACAACCAGTACAGGCCGCAGCTGCAGTCGTTGCAGCTGATGGCTGTCCAATGAGCGCCCAAGGTGTACCAGAGGCTTGACTGGTTGCCACATTACTAACATTTTTTGCTTCGTACTTCATAACACAAAAATCAGTTGTTCCATAAAGTATATTACCTGGTACGACTATATATCCAGATGGACAAGTAATTGGTGTAGTTGGACCAACTGCAAATGTTCCACTAGTGGTAAATGTATGTATTGTATAGCCACCCGACACTGTGACAGTACCGCCAGTCGCAGTTATCGATCCAGTTGGGTAGGTAATAACTACAACTCCAGCATTACCAGCGGCAGCAGCCGCTCCACCGTTGCCAGATGTACCTCGATATGAGTTTGCCGAATCACCAGGCGTCGTACCACTGCCAGCCGTCAAAACAGGACTAGATATATAAGACTGGTTGTAATAAGATGACCCACCGCCACCGCCAGCCATGGTATTTGATTCACTATAACCACCGCCGGATCCTCCAAAATACCCACCGCCACCAGCACCACCATAGCCATTAACTCTAGATCGTCCACCACGGAGTGGGCCTTGGCCACCAGCGACATTAGCTGAATCACAAGCTGCATCGGCACCGGCCGCCGATTGAGTGCCGCCCTTACCAGCATAAGTTGTTTTACTGTCATATGCCGAAGTACCATCAATACCTGTCGCAGCGCCGCCAGCGCCGCCAACATTGCCAGCACCGGCACGACTACTACCACCGCCACCACCACCACCTGCGATTAACAGGGCATTGGCTTGACCGATATTTGGTACTAAAAATACCCCTGAATATCCACCACCTCCACTACCATAACGATTATCGCTGTTATTATTTGAAGCGCAACCGCCACCACCGACAGCACAAGATATCGAACCAGCACTATAATTATTAACGACGCCACCACCACCTACTACGATAGAGTAAGACTTACCAGTCACAGAACTTAACTTTCCACTGGCGGCTGCACCAGCACCACCAGCTGCACCATAAGTCCAGCCGCCAGCCGTTCCACCAGCTCCACCACCGCCCCAAGCATAAACTTGGATTGAATTACCAACTACAAAATTGCCACTACTTAAAAATTTATGAATCGTATAACCATTTACATATGTAACACTATCGCCACCTGTGGCTGATATCGAGCCGGTTGGATATGAGATATAAACAACACCCGTACCACCATTACCACCTGGCTGAGATGCCTCACCGGCATTTGTTAACGAACCGCCGCCACCACCACCAGTATTGGCCGATCCAGCAACACCTGTACCTGTAGTACCAGACTTACCAGCACCTCCAACACCGCTACCACCAACACCAGACGTGATATTACCAGCGCCACCACCACCGCCACCATAATAATAACTGTAATTACCAGCCGTAGATATAGAATAATCTAAACCAATACCACCAGCTCCACCGTTAGACGTATCGACTGAATTTGTTCCAGATGCACCTGCACCACCACCTCCAGCACCAGAGCTGGCGGTACCAGCGTCATAACCAACCATATTACCACCCGAATTTCCTTGGCCTAAAGTACCAATAGAACCGATGTAGCTTTGATTGTTTTCACCAGCGCCACCACCTGAACCACCTTTAGTTGGAGTAACGTTCCAAGTTCCGCCATATCCGCCACCTTTGGCTGTAATCGTGCCGAATGTCGAATCTTGACCGTTATTACCAGCAACGTTGCCAGATACACCAGCGCCACCGCCGCCAACGGTAATTGCATAAGTCTGCATCGAAACGCCATATGAATCGTTATAGACAACGCCACCGCCACCGCCACCGCCACCAGCAATACTAGTCGCAGCCGATCCGCCGCCACTACCACCGCCACCGACTACCAGGACTTTTACTTTCGAAATAATGGGTGAAACAACAAAAGCACCACTTGAGGTAAAAGTATGAACGGTATTACTGCCACTGGTCGTTATAGTACCACCGGTTGCCACTATCGAACCTGTTGGATAAGATACAATAACAATACCCGAACCACCGTTACCGCCATTAAGATAAGTACTACCAGCGTCATTATATGATCCGCCAGCTCCACCACCACCGGTATTGGCAGTTCCATTGCCTCCAGCGGCGTTTGCGACAGCTGTTCCGCCACCACCTAAACCACCAGTACCGACATAAGTTCCACTAGCTTCACCGCCACCGCCACCGCCAGCATAATAAGTTGGCGTCCCTGATATTAGATTTTGCAATCCTACACCACCGTTACCACTACCGGACGCATTTGAGCCAGCCGAGCCAACACCGCCAGCACCACCGCCGCCGCCGCTACCGCCAATCCAACTAGCGTTAACATAACCCACACCACCATTACGTCCATGTAGACTGTCGCCGCCAAGTGCAGCAACTCCGCTAGAGTTTATTGCTCCGCCACCGCCGCTACCACCACTTAGGCCCTGAAAACCACCCAACGCAACACCAGCGCCACCACCTTCGGCTGTTATAGTCGAAAACTTCGAATCGCCACCGTTCAAGCCGAATGTTTGACTCGCCGAACCACCAGCGCCACCGCCGCCGACTATAACTGAATACGTCTGAGGTGATATTGCAAAATATGAATTATATACATAACCACCAGCGCCACCACCCGAACCAGCATTAGCACCGCCGCCGCCGCCGCCGACTACCAAAACACTTACCGTCGGTGCACTAATCGTCGTTACGCTTTCTTGTTGAATATAGCGCCACACGCTACTGTCAGAAGTCCGAAGTAATTTGACTATACCGGACGAGTTAATACCTACAACTTGACCATTTGCATCCAGTTTTGGGAATTTAACCGAAAAAGAAGTCAAGATACTGCCATTGACAGTTACCGAACATCTGGAATCAGTTGATCCTGCCGTACAAGTAAATCCACTTATTTGAGTACCAGTACAATCAGTATTTGGCATTAATGGCTTATCATCAGTCCATAAAGGGACGCCATTACTGGCGGCAAGACAGGATTTAGCATAAGACACACCAGCCTCACTGGCAGTTTGAGATAATTGGCTGTAATATTGAGCCTGCAAAGACGCCCTGATAGCAGCCGTTGATGCTACTGCAATCAAAAGTACAGTTAACATTACTATAGAAGCTATAAGTACAGTTGGTAACGCAAACCCACTTTGGTGGCGAGATTTCATAGCTAAATTATAGCATAAGTACGTTAACTTATTAACACGACTTCACCACCAATTGCTTGGCGAAAATATCCATCGTGACTGACGTAAACAATCGCGCCACTGTACTTTGCCAGCGCTGTCTCTAATTCTTCAATACTTGGCAAATCCAAGTGGTTTGTCGGTTCGTCCAAAATCAGCAATTGAGGATTATTAGCTAGCATCGTAATCAACTGAAAACGAGCTTTTTGACCACCCGAAAGGCGCGAAATTGGCGTTTTACCGTCACTTTCAATAAACAAATAATCACTCATTAAACTTCGAATTTTGGTCGTTGATATCGACAATTTGCGGTCCAAATACATGCGTTCAATTGCGTCTTCTAATGTCAAATCAAAATAAACAGGCGAGACTTCTTGTTCGTAAACGCCAATTCGAACGTGTTTATCTAATGTAATTTCACCGCCAAAAAATTTAGGCGATTCATCACCCAAAATAGCTTTAATAAGGGTAGTTTTACCGCATCCGTTGCGTCCTCGAAATTCCAACGCTTCACCCTCACGCAAATCGATATTAACACCTTGAAATAATGGCTTATCATAGCCCAACGACACATCGCGGGCTGACAACAAAACGTGTTTGCTGCGCGATTCTTCGTTTTTCAAATTCATGCGAATGTTTTTGGCCTTGAATTTGTCATACTGGGCTGCAACTTTGTAATTTAAATTAGCGGCTGATTCTTTATCAATCCAAAAAGTTGGTTTTTCCTTGGCCTGCAACTCCGCTAGTTCAGCCCGTGAATTGTTTTCCAAGCGTTTAAACTTTTGAATCGTACCAGGATTACGTGATTTTTCTTTTAATCGTTGATAATCAATAACTTTTTGTTTTAAATTAACAATTCGCTTTTCAGCCATCTCAAAATCGTTCATCTGCGTACCGGTTGACACGGCATTTTGCTTTAAATAAGCATCATAATTACCCTTATAACTGGCATTTTCACCGTCTTTTAACTCAATAATTCGATCAACTTCGTTCAGCACGTCACGATCGTGAGTAATAACCAACATCGCTTCGTGCGCGTTTTTCATCCATTCGACATACTGCGCTTTGGCGATGTAATCCATGTGATTAGTTGGCTCGTCCACCAGCGCCAAACTAGCATCACTGTGCATGACTTTGACAACTTCTACTAAACGTTTTTGACCACCAGATAATGTCGAGAAAGCCCGATGGGCGATACCAGGCAACTGAAAATTATCTAATTCACGCTCGATTTTCTCTTCAATTTGATAAAAACCTTTGTCATCAAATCGCATTAAAGCCTGCGTATATTCATCGATTTTCTTCATATCTTCACCCATAGTTTCAGGGTAAGTTTCGATAATTCGGCTAAGTTCAGTATACTCAGGCAAACCAGACAAAACATATTGCAACACCGTCGTATCGCCCATATCATGGTGTTCCTGCGCTGTCGAAACAACGACCACACCACGCTTGTAAATAATTTCACCAGTAAAATCTTTGTCAACGCCGGCCAAAATACCAAACAGCGTCGATTTACCAACACCGTTACGTCCGACAACACCGACTTTTTCGCCATCATCAATACTAAACTTGATGTTGCTCATCAAGATTTTAGGGCCAAAGCTTTTTTCGGTAACAATAATATCAGCAATCATTTGTAACAGTGTACCATAACAGAGGTGAAATTAGTAGGCTCAAAGCCCAAAAAAGATATATTCGACTAGTTAATACCGATGTCAAATCAGATTATTTATAAACGTGTATTCCGAGCGCACAAAAGGTCAGCGCAGAGAGGTTATCGCATTACTGCAACCACCTCTCTTGCACAAAACGCCTCGTTACTAACCTATCTCACATCACACCAAAGAATGATATGGGAATGTTCGAAAAGATACTTCTTAGTTCCGCATACATACTTTTGACCTTTATCTAGGTCTTTATATAACTTGTTATAGTTATATAAATGAAGGTCTTCCATATTGAATCGATAGACGATAGTACCATCATATATGTATGACGTCTTAGCTCTTCCGCTTGAATCAAGCAACTGAGTTTTAGAATCAACCGTTATCGTCCTCTCTGAAAATACCGGGTAAATAGTATCGTTTACCATGGATACTATCATAAAGAAACCAGCCACCACGGCAAATACTGGTAGCACAAAGTTCAGGATAGGATCTAACACCTTAGTCCAAAAGAACTTAATCCAATTACCAAAACGACCGAAAAACTGCTTGAACTTAATCATACTGTTTTTTTAACCAATCCTTAACACCCAACCACGTCGGTATGCCAGAATTACATTAATTTGAATTAACTAACAGCTTTAAATTAATAAAGCGCCCGAATCCGGCCATACGTCTGGTAGCCGACATGCAATTTTGTATTTATTAGTACTTAATCTACGACGCAACCCACCAAAGGAATACACGTATAAATAATCTGACTTGTAAACGAACAAGTGTTATTTTGACTCTCAAATCAAATAACCAATTTGCTTATGTTATCACAAAACTACATAATTGTCAATGTTTTTAAGCTGTTAGCCCCATCCTCTGGTACAATATATAACATGGCTAAAAAGGCAAAAGTTAAAAAACCAAACGCAATCACAAATCGTCGTGCGTCTTTTGACTATGCTTTGGAAGAGGATTTAGTTGTTGGCATTGCGCTGACAGGCATGGAAACCAGGGCCGCCCGTGATGGACACGTCCAATTAAAGGGTTCATTTGTGACTATTCGCGACAATGAATTGTGGTTAAATAATGCCAGTTTCAGCCTGAAATTGAATGAAAAAGGCAATACTAACGCCCGTTCGATTGATACTTCGCCCCGCAAATTACTTGCCAAGCGCAAACAAATTGACAACCTAATTAGTCGCAAGCAATCTGGAATGAGCATTATCCCAACTAAATTATTAACCAACGGCCGATTTATTAAAGTTGTCATTGCCGTCGGTAAAGGTAAAAAGAATTACGACAAACGCGAAACTTTAAAACGTCGCGATATCGAGCGCGATAACAAAAGTATTTTGAAAGGGAATCGATGAAAATGAAAAAAGAGTGGGTATCAGACGACGGCGAGGTAATCCAGTATTGGGAATATCATGCCGACAAAAAACCAACTATATTTATGGTTCACGGTATTACCGGCAGCCACGAAGGCTTTCAATATCTGATACCACTACTTAAAAATTACCGACTAATTATCCCGGATCTACCTGGTTTTGGTGAAAGCACTATCAGCCAAAAAAATTCTAGCGTTGAAGGCATCGCCAAGCTAACAAATGAATTAGCGATCAGCCTTAACCTAAACCGACCATATTTAATCGGCCATTCTATGGGCGGCCTAGTGGCAGCCGTCATGTTGGAATATGGCAAAGATATTTACGCTCAAAAAACTGTTTTAATCAGTCCCGTGCCGACACCAATCACCATAACCGACAACCGCAAAGCTGGCGCCCTGTTGGGAAGTTTACATTACCGAATCGGCGAACACGTCCCAGTTTTTGGCGAAAAAATCGTCAAAAGTAAATTTTTATCACGCCTATTAACCAAACTAATGTCAACAACCGATGATACTAAATTAAACAACGACATGATTAATCACCACTACAAAAATCTTGATTACATCAGCAGTATTACACTTTATCGTAAATTACACGAAGAGATTAGCAATCGCGGCGTTAACCAGTTTGCCCACAAACTTACAAATTATGACATTGTAATTATATCTGGCGAAAAAGATAACGTGTCGCCACTGAAACAACAACGTAAAGCCGCCAAAGCTTTGAATGCCAAGTTGGTCGTTTTGCCAAATGTCGGACACTTGGCGCATTACGAAAAGCCCGAACTAATTGCTAAGAATCTGCGCGATTTTCTGCAATAACTTCAGCGTATAATTTAGCAAATCGTGGCATCACAACCGCCGTATCGTGAGTTTCAGCTACTTCGCGGGCGCGCTGACCAAACTTTTTCAATCGATCAGGATTATCCAACAACATTTGGTATGACCGAGTAAACCCATCAACATCATCAACTGAAACTAAATATCCATCATCATCATTCAAACATAATTCAGCTAGCGCCCCAGCATTGACCGCCACAATTGGCTTGCCACAAGCCATTGACTCCAACATCGACAAACATTGCAATTCATTTGGCGATGGTACCGCAAAAATCGTCGTTACGCGGTGCAATTCGTATTTATCTTCGTCCGATACTAGTCCAGTAAAGGTGACACGATCAGCAATATCCAGCTCTTCCACTAAATCCAGCAATCGACTTTCGTCGTTACCCATACCAACAATCAACATATGAACGTCAGCGTAATCTGCGCATAATTTTGCAAACGATTTAACCGCCACATCCAAATGCTTTTCAACGTCCAAACGACCAATCCAAGCAATTATTTTTTTGTCACTTGGAATATCAAATTTGTCATAAATATATTTTTTAGGCTTTCTGGGAGTGTAAATCGACAAGTCAATGCCGTTCGATATCGCTACCGCTGGCGCTTCAATTCTTTCCAAGTTGAACAGCCCTAAAACTGATTCAGTCGGGAAGATAATTCGCTTGACACCTTTGTACAGCAACAGTCCGTACTCGCTTAATATATGTGATATTGGACGCGATACAGGCTTTAAAGCTTTGACATTTTTAATAATATTGTCAGGCATAACGTGGTTAGTCGCCACAACCGGAATCCCTAAACTGTTTGCCATCTTCAAAACTGATAATCCAACCGTCAACTGAGTATGAACATGAACAATATCGGGATTAAAATCTTGGATTATTTTGCGTATTTCACGGTCATAAGTCGCTGCGACGCGCAAATTTTTACGAAAGAAAAGTGGCAACGAACGAATCCGTCGAATCGTATAATTTACGTCTTTTTCAGTACTACTTTTACTGTTTTGTGATGGCGCCACAACCAGTACTTCATAGCCCAATCGTGACAAGCCCTGCGCCAACGTTCGGACAGCAGTTGCCACACCGCTGCGCATTGGCCAGTGTTGATCATTAGCAATCAATATCCTCATAATATCCTTTATTGTAGCACACGTGATATTATTATTTAATGAACAGAATACGAAAAATATCAAAACTTTTACCTCAATATTACAATGCTTCATCGATGGCACTTTTTTACACGATGCTACTTTCAGCGGCACTGCACCTAACAATCGCATTGTTTAATGCGGTGCGTAACGGCGACGTCAACCAAGCTAACATGTTTCACATTTTAGGCATCGACATGCTTTGGCCTGAACTAGGCAAGGGCAGCGTCAACGCCGCAATATCAACCGTCGCTATATCTGCTGTTTGGTTTTACTTTTACATAATGATAAATCATCACAAAAAATAAATATGAAATTGTATTCCTGGAACGTCAACGGGATTCGGGCAGTCATCAAAAAGGGGACTTTTCAGACTTTTATCGCCCAACATCAACCAGATATTTTATGTCTGCAAGAAACCAAGGCCAAACAGGGTCAGGCCGATATCGATTTGCCCAATTATCACGAATATTGGAATAGTGCCGACAAAGCCGGCTACAGCGGTACAGCGATATTCAGCAAAATCAAACCACTGTCAATTATTAACGGTTTTACCGATGCTATTGCCGAAAAATACGGTCTGTCAGGGGACAGTTATGGCGACCCAGCCAAAGAAGGTCGGGTGATTTCAGCAGAATTTGATAAATTCTGGGTCGTGACGGTTTACACGCCCAATTCCAAAGACGATTTATCACGGCTAAAATTGCGTCACCTACAATGGGACCCAGCCTTTTTAGAACACATCCAAGACCTTGAAAAGTCCAAACCAGTGCTATTTTGCGGTGATTTAAATGTCGCTCACACCAAAATGGACCTGAAAAACCCTAAACCTAACATTGGCAAACATGGTTTTACAGATGAAGAGCGGTCTGGCTTTGATGCGTTTGAATCCGCTGGTTTTGTTGACGTATTTCGCAGCATGAATCCCGCCAGAGCCGATGCTTATACATGGTGGACTCACTGGGCCAACGCTAGGGCTCGCAACGTCGGATGGCGTATTGATTACTGGTTAGCCAGCAAATCAATCGTTAACGCAATCACAGACGCCCAAATCCATCCCGACGTCATGGGATCGGACCACTGTCCAATCAGTATCGAGGTCACTTTATGATCGACACCAGTAAACCGTTTGCCGTATTTGACATCGATGGCACTGTTTTTCGGTCAGGCCTGTACCGCGAAGCAATTTTTGAACTGATTACCACAAATCAATTACCAAACACTGTAATCGACGCCTATAAACCACTTGAACTAAAGTGGAAAAAACGCCAATCTGATCAGGCTTTTGAAGAATATGTAGAAGTTATGGCCAAAACATTCGACGCTGCCTTGCCACAAATTCGAATTGCTGACTTTGAAGCCGCCACCGCCCGTGTTTTTGACCGCTTATCTGAATACGTCTATGTCTATACCCGTGATTTAATTGCCGACCTTAAACAGCAAGGCTACACATTAATCGCCATATCTGGATCCCAAGACGAACTAGTCAAACCATTTGCCGACAAATACGGCTTTGATATTTGGATTGGTCAACATTACAAACGCGGTGACGAATTTTACACTGGCGAAATTATCAAATCGCACGATGGCAAAGACATAATTTTGAAAAAAATCGTGGCCGAACATGGCCTTGATTTTGCTGGCAGTATTGGCGTAGGCGACACTCGAGGCGATATAGGCATGCTATCACTAGTCGATCATCCGATTGCATTTAATCCCGACAGGGAATTATTTGAAACCGCCCACCAAAACAACTGGTCGGTCGTTGTCGAGCGCAAAAATATGATTTACAGATTGGAACCAAATGGAAACTCATTCATATTGGCATAAACAAACCGCCGACAAACCACTTTATCCAGATATTGAATGGTCTAAACCCGAACAAAAGTCGCAGGCTGGCCGAATCGGTATTATTGGCGGTAACAGCCTTGGCTTTGCTGGTGTGGCCGAAGCTTACCAAACAACCCTTAAAACTGGTACAGGTGCCGTCCGCGTATTATTACCCGATGCCCTGAAAAAAAACATCCCCAGCATTATGACCGAGGTAATTTATGGACCAACTAATCCATCTGGCAGTTTGTCGCGCGAAGCTTTGATTGAAATGAAAGCAGTCGGGGACTGGGCAACGTCAATTTTATTAATCGGTGACGCCGGCCGCAACAGTGAAACCGCCATTTTATACGAAGATTTTATTCGTGATTATAGTGGACCAATTACAATTACCCGCGACGTAATTGATTTGCTGAAAAACAGTAGTTCAGCCCTTGTGGAACGTCCCAATACACTAATCGTAGCATCATTTGCACAGCTGCAAAAAATCTTTTCAGCCGTCTATTATCCAAAAGTTTTAACATTTAGCATGCAACTGGCTAACTTAGTCGAAGCCCTACATAAATTCACCATCACATATCCCGTCAGCATTGCCGTTTTTCATCAAGACATGATATTAGTCGCCAGCGGCGGCCAAGTCACAACCACTCCATGGGACCAACCAATGCGCATCTGGCGTGGCAACACCGCCGCCAATGCCAGCGTTTATTGGGCTTGGAATCCAAATAAGGTACTGGAAAGCGTGACGGCAAGTTTAGTTGGTAGGTAGTAGGTAAATTATATATAAGATTTCACAATCTTTGCAAAGATTATACCTTGCAATACCAGATTTTGAACGTAGTGCGCCTAAAAGGCGCGCCCTAGCGAAAAATTTATACTGTTTGGTGGGCAGAGGGGGTGAGAACTGCCCAGAATGGCAGTTCGCAAGGCCGGAAGCCGGATGACGAACGTCACCGACTGAGGCGGGGTCGCGAAAAATTCGGAACGAATTTTATCGTGACTTGAACCCACCAACGTCCTTTGTATATATTCTATTAATTTGGTGGGCAAGGGGGGACTTGAACCCCCACTATCTTGCGAAAACCAGATTTTGAGTCTAGCGCGTCTACCATTCCGCCACTCGCCCAACAAATTGATAAAATATATAAAACTATTGATACTACTTACGCTTTAAGTAGTAGTAACTAATAATATATTGTACAATAGATTACATTAGGAATCTATACAAATGAAGCCAAATCAGCCTGATAACGGTCAAATTATACCGCCACCGCCAATACAAGGGCCAGACTTAAAGACGTCGTCCGAACGTTCATATTTACAAAACAACGAAGCAGCCGCTCAAATCATTCGCTCACAGATTGATAATCTATATGCTGGACAAGCAACGACTACCACATCTCAAATAGCAATTACGCCCGACAAGGCTACACCAATTGCCGACATTGACCCATACCAAAGAACACACGTTGAACATCCAGCGATCCAAAATGTAGAGTGGAAAAAATACCACACTGCTTGGCAAGATTATTATCAAAAATATTACGAAGGGTACTATAAACATCACGTCAAACTTGCCGCCCAACAACAGGTAATTAATACTCAAACTGAAAAACTAAGCCCAGCCGAAAAGAAAAGTTATTTCAGCCACAATCCCGAACCAACAACAGCCACAACCGATGAAGAAATAATGTTTGATTTGCGCCAAAGATTAATCGGCAAAGTTAAAGAATCAGCCACCAAAGTCAAGAAAAGCCGTCATTTTTGGCCACTAATATCTGGGCTTATTGCTGTGTTAATTCTATTGTTTGTCCAATACAATCAAGTGCTGGTATCTAACGTCGTCGCTTATGTCAGTCCTGGCAATATCGACCCTCAAAATATTGTTATCAGCCCAATTACCGACATATCTGTAAGTCCTGACCCAAAATTAATTATCCCCAAGATCAATATTGACGTACCAGTAGTATACGATATCGGCAATGACTATAAATCTCAGATGGCAGCCATGGCTAACGGCTTAGCGCACTTTGTAATTCCAGGCGCAAGCAGCCACCCAGGACAAATTGGCAACACGGTACTGGCCGGTCACAGCAGTAATGATTTATTCGATGGTGGAGATTACAAATTTGTTTTTGCCCAGCTTGACAGGTTAAACATCGGCGATACTATCTATGCCAATTACAATTCCAAACGTTACACATATACTGTAACCAAAAAAGAAACTGTTAACCCAAACGACGTCAGTAAATTAGTTTATCCAACAACCAAGCCAATACTAACGCTATTGACTTGCACGCCTTTGGGTACAGCAAAATACCGCCTATTTGTAACTGCCGAGCAAATCAGCCCTGATCCAAGTCAATCAACCGTCGCACCAAACAGCGATACGACGTCCGTGGCAACAATCCCAGGTAATTCTCCGACACTAATCGAACGCTTATTTGGCGCAAACTAAGAGTTAGTTATCATCAATACACGCTGCAATTGATAACCAGTTTTGGTTTTACCGATGCTGTATAAGTATTTTTTATTAGCCGTCAGCGTTACATCTTGGCCCGAAACAACCGAATTAATAACATGCCCATTAATACCATCAAAATCGCGTACGACTAAATTTCCGCCACGATCGGACCACAGGTTGCTATTATCTAACCATTTCAAAGTTGACACATCACCAGTGCCATCGATATTCGACGAAGTAAAATGTTTGTTTTCCAGATCAAAGCTTACAAAATACGATCCTGATTGGACCAAAACATATTCTCCAGTTGGATTAAATGACAGATTCTGAATATTGACTGCCGAATCAAAAGTCGCATAGGCCTTCATACTAGTAGTATTTTCGGCGACTGTATTTGGATAATTACCGCTGGTTATATAAACTTTTTTACCATCTGAAATAGCAATATAATTTTCATTATAGTAATTTGCCGTCGCAATATGTAAGGCTGAATCCTTTGAAAGGGCAGTCTTTAAAATATGTAAATTTATATCACCCTCGCGATACAATCCAGCCACTCGATTACCATTTGCGCCAGTGCCGGTATATGTAATAATGTTCGAATTATAAACTTCAAAACTATCAACGTTGCTGACCAATGCTTTTGATAATGTACCCGCTGCCAAATCTAACTTGCGGATATCACTTCCGTTCAAAGCGTAAAAATCATTTCCGCTAGTGCCTGAAAAACTAATACTACTGATTGAAACATTCAATAATCGTGTAATGTTTTTTGTCACAGCTACATCTTGAGTGTCTAATACCAGCCATTCATTCTTGTCGCCATAAATATGGTTAATTAATACATAGCGACCGCCATCATCCCACTTATAACTATTAAAAGTATGTACCACACCAACAACACCTGATTGGCTGTAGGCATCCGCAGGAATGATAATTTTGGTTGTCTTAATTGCGTCTGAACTAATGTCAACCAGATTATAAGTCGGCATGTCAGACTTAAGTTGAATCAACATATTACGACTTTTTGGTGCCGTTAGAGTAGAGTAGATCGATTCATAATTTATAACCGATTCAGCAACATTGGTATCTGGAACCAAAATAACATAATTCAGCCAAGTAATCGTACCGGCCTTAATATCAACCGTCTTGGACCAAGTTTGATAACCATCAAGCGACATTACGACATTATGTCGACCTTCGCGAACCGTACTCTTATTAGGCGTTTTTGAACTTACAACTTCGCCATCAACTGTTACGGTTGCGTTTTTAGGGCTAGTTGCAAATTGCAAAAAGGCATATTGTTCAATTCGGCCATCATCAGCATTAAATCTAAAACCTAATACGAACAAGGAAATAATGGCTACAATTGTGACCACAGCTAAAGTCATAAAAGCATAGACGGTTATTAATTTAACAAGGGCTTTTCGTTTTGTAGTTAATTTGCGCATAATTTATGTACTATTATACAAGTTGTCGACATTTTCTACGAGCATCTTGTAAAATTCGCAAAAAATACCTAATATAGTGATATTACTTATGTCGAAAAAGGCATAATAATAACTAAAGACCTGCGAGGGGTATAATGAGCACTGACAAAATTGACGCAACTAAGGTTCACTCCTTAACTCAAAAATCAAAAACACTTTATCGGCACGCTACTCAAAAGCCAGCCGGCCAAAACACCCCTCAGCCTCGTAGAATTGGTCGTAGCATGGATATTGCTCGTAGCAATCGAATTACACATTTTACGCCACATGTTATTGCTAACCCAGCTAAGCCAACAATAATCACTAAACCACAACTTGACGTCAGCCCAACCAGACATCCACTTGCTGCAAAAGTTGCTGCTATCCGTGCTTCTGCTCCAGTACATCCTGCACACATTCAACCAGCTATTGCCCAAAAAACAGCCAAAACCATCAAGGAAGAAGCCATTGCTGAAGCCTTTAATCAATTAGAGGCCGAAAAAACCAAAGAAATTGAAAACTCAAGAAGACAGTCAAAGATAATTCGATTAATTAGCTATCTTATCGGCCTGATTATTATTATAATCATTGGTTTATTTATTTATCTTAATATACCAAGTTTATCTGTCAGCATCGCTAATGCCCAATCTGGCATTAATGCGTCTTATCCGAATTATCACCCCGATGGGTACAGTCCAAACGGACCAGTATCATCCAGTGATGGACAAGTTACGGTTGGTTTTCATGCTAATACCGGCAATGGAAAGTACGACATTATTCAAAAGAAAAGCTCATGGGACTCTAGTGCCGTCAAAAATCAAGTTGCTAAAGATGCCGGCAGTGCCGTTGTAAGTACATTCGAAGAAAGCGGTTTATCTATTTATACCTATACTAATAATGATGGCGGCAGTGCGTCTTGGGTGAACGGCGGCATAATGTACACAATCAGTTTTTCAGGTGAAGCACCACTCTCAGTTGACCAAATTCGACGAATAGCTACAAGTTTATAGGTAGTAGGTAGTAGGTAGTAGGTAGTAGGTAGTAGGTACCATTATTGAGATTTTACTATCTACCATCTACTATTTACTAACTACTAACCCTAATCTGTTATAATAATATTAATTATGAACGAAGAGATTAATCTACCATCTACTACCTACCAACTACCAGCTACTATTATGCCTCGAACTCGTTTCGCCCCTAGTCCAACTGGTTATATGCACGTCGGTGGTGTCCGAACGGCACTCTTTGCATGGTTAGTTGCTCAAAAAGACGGCGGAACCTTTATTTTACGCATCGAAGACACCGACAAAGTCCGTGAAGTACCGGGCAGCATCGAACAAATTGAAAAAAGCCTACGTTGGTTAGGCATTGAATGGACTGAAGGCGTTGATGTTGGCGGCCCTTATGCACCATACAAACAATCTGAACGTTTGGATATTTATACTCAGTGGGCGCACAAATTAGTTGCCAGCGGTAGGGCATATGCCGATCCATATTCCAAGGAAGAACTTGAAGATTTTCGTAACAGCGCCATTGCTAACAAAAAGCCATTTTTATACCGTGATCATCGGCCCGAAAATCCACCAGCTTGGGATGGAACATTGCCATTACGATTTAAATCCGAACCCAAAGCATATAAATGGACCGATATGGTTATGGGCGATTTATCGACTGGCCCCGAAGCGATTGATGACTTCATTTTAATCAAAAGTGACGGTTATCCAACCTATAATTTTTGTCACATCATCGATGATATGTTGATGGGTATTACGCATGTTTTACGCAGCCAAGAATTCATCAGCACCACACCAAAATTTTTGAATTTATATGAAGCTTTAGGCATCGAACGTCCAATCTTGGCAACTCTGCCATATGTTATGGCAATTGACGGTAAAAAGAAGTTAGGCAAACGCGACGGCGCCAAAGATATTCTAGAGTACGGCCACGAGGGTTATTTACCCGAAGCTATGATGAACTTTTTGGCGACTTTGGGCTGGAATGACGGTACCGAACAAGAGATTTTTTCAGCCGAAGAATTAATTGCCAAATTTTCGCTGGACCGAGTCCAACGCAGCCCGGCTAGGTTTGATGAAAAGCGCTTACTATGGCTAAATGGCCAATGGATTCGCAAATTGTCACTTGATGATCTGTTTATACGTTGTGCAAATTTTTGGCCAGAATCAGCCGCGCAGGCAAGTGATGATGCTAAAAAACAAGTCCTATCATTAGTCCAGGATCGTCTGAAAACATTGGCCGATTTGCCACTGTTAACAGACTACTTCTTTGCCGAACCAACACCTGACTGGACAATGACAAGCGACAATAAACAGCTAGCAAAAATACCTCGTGAAGAATTAAATGACTTACTCATTAGAGCCAAAAGTGCACTTGAAAACAGTGATTTTGATGCCGAATCAATCCAAATTACTCTAAATGCATTGATTGATACAACAGGGCAAAAACCCGGTGTATTGTTCAGCTTAATCCGTCTGGCTGTATCTTGGGCGCCATTCAGCCCAGCCCTTAACGACACTTTGGCCACCCTAGGCCACGACACAGTCCAATCTAGATTGCAAACCGCCATCGACGCTGCCTAGCTGAAATACAATTTTATTCCGCTATGTCAAAAATTCGAAGTTGTACTGATTTATTGACAACCAATAAAAAAGGCGACTGATTGTCGCCCTGTTGATAATATATTTCTTCCGGATTTTTGTCTTTAATCTCTTCGTAACACTCCATTATTTGCTTGAGGGTTTTCTTGCCAAGTTTTCGTCGAATAATAATTCCGCCTTTTTTATATTGACGCTCCTCGCCATCTTTAAACGCTCGCTGAATTTCAATTAATGCTTGCTCGGGTGTTGGTGGTTTAGGTGCTAGATATCTTTTATGCAAATAGACATGTGTATCAATTGGCATGTTTGTTTGATGTGAAGCCAAATCGCGCACTGCTTTAAACAACGCATTCTTCGTAAAGGCCGCTTTTGGCCAACAATCATGATGAAGATGTTTATTCCATGGACGGTTTAATTTAAGTTCAGACTCTGGCAAATCAATATCTTGAGGGGACATAGGTATACCGTTTATCGTAGGATACTCTATCTTGGCAGGCATTTGCTCTATTATAAAACACCGACTTTCTATTGGGATTACGGTTTTGTTAATAATAATGTCTGTTATCTAATTACTATTCTACAACATGATTCTTCAATATTCCAAGTAGTTTTTACAACCAACAATAATATAATATTTAATATCAAATTCTGCTATAATAACGCTTAAGCCTATGAAAAAAATTAAAGAACTATTCAAAAAACCGTTATTACACTTTAATAAGTGGTTTTCAAAACATAATCCAATAATTTTTATCGCAACTATAGTTTTAATAATTTTTGTAGGTGGAAATATCATAATTGTCTTTGCAACTCAAGGTGATGCGTCAACCACAGTCATCCCATTATCAAAATTATTCGTATCAAAACCAAAACCAGTTATACCGCCCACATATTATTCTCCGCTAACAGGCGCTGCTTATAGTGACGAGTCGCTAACAAAACGACCCGTAACTGGCATTATGATCGAAAACAGCCCCGATGCTCGCCCGCAATCTGGACTCAAAAATAGCGGCGTTGTATTTGAGGCCATTGCCGAAGGCGGTATTACTCGATTTTTGGTCTTATACCAAGCCGAACAACCTCAGTTAATTGGACCTGTTCGCAGTTTGCGACTTTATGATATCGACTGGCTGGCAGCTTTTAATTCAAGCATTGGCCATGTTGGTGGCAGTTTGTATGCATTGAATGAAATCCGCAATGGCAGTTATCGCGATATTGATCAATTCTTTAATCCAAACACTTACTGGCGATCAAACGATCGAAACGCACCACATAATGTGTATACCAGCTTTGCCAACCTTGACGCGTTAAATACAGCCAAAGGCTACACTTCATCATCATTCACTGGCTTTACGCGGGTTGATGGTAAAAAAAGTGATACACCAAATGCCACTGATATCGATATAACAATCAGCAGCTACCTTTACAACAGCAATTATAAATATAACGCCGAGGCTAATAATTATGCTCGGTCCCAAGCTGGCGAACCTCATACAGACCGCGAAGACGGCCAAATCACTCCAAGCGTCGTCATCGCTCTGCGCGTCGATGAGTCAACTGTTATGCAAGACGGCTATCGCGAAAGCATTACAACCATCGGTAGTGGAGCCGCCACAATTTTCCAAAACGGCACTGCAACCGCAGCCACTTGGTCTAAATCAAGCAAAACCGAGCAGATTAAGTTTAGGGATTCAGATGGCAAAGACATTCCGTTAGTTCGCGGACAAACGTGGATTACAGCTGTACCAAATAATGAAGGAGACGTCACATGGAAGTAAAAGAACCGCCCAGACTAGCGAATGAATTTTGGCCTTCATTTTATCGAAAAACATTAACGGCCGTAATTTTATCGCAAATCTTAATATCAGCCGCTATTGCTGCAACTTTGATATTAACAAACACATTATCGTTCAACTCAATATTGTTTTGGGGAATAGTTGGTGGACTGCTTGTCATCAACCTAATAGTTAGTATATTGATTTTTACTGGTGCTGTACGCCCAACCAAAGAATTGCTAGCAGCCATAATGCACGTCTCGGGTGAGCAATCTAATCTTAAATTGCCAAATCCCAATACCACCAAAAATGAAGTTAGTGGTTTTCGTGACGCTTTGCAAACAATTTACGAGCTTGCCAGTCGCAAAGAAATAGTTAAAACCGAAACAGTCCACGTCAATCCAAATTCACAAGGCCAAATTATGGTTCAACAACCACCAGCTTCAGCTTTGACTAACGCTCTCGATATCACGATTTGTGGTTTCGTCGCCCTTGACCATAAACGCCAAGTTATGTATTCCAACAAATCAGCCCCAATCCACATCGATAACGTTGGCATTCGTTCACTTGATTTGATTTTTAATGGTGCTGACACGTTAAACGCTTGGTTGGACGAATGTGAAGAACATGCCGTCCACGCCGAACACGTTTGGACACGCGTTCCAGATCGTTTGCCAAACCAAGAAGGCCGCCGTTTATTCGACGTTATCGCTTCGTATCAAAAAGGTGCTTCAACCGAAACTGTCCTAACATTAATCGACCGCACTAGTATATATATTGTTGACGAAGAGAACCTGGATTTCATTTCGTTTGCTGCTCACGAGTTACGTGGTCCAATCACAGTTATCCGTGGCTATTTGGACGTTTTAAATGACGAACTTGATGATGTCTTAAAAGACGACCAGCACGAATTATTCCGTCGCCTAATTGTGTCATCTAACCGTTTGTCTGGATATATCAATAACATTCTTAACACATCACGTTATGATCGCCGCCATCTGAAGATACACTTAGTTGAAGATACTGTTGCTGGTGTTTATGACGTCATCAATGACGACATGAATCTGCGCGCCAAAGCCCAAAACAGATTACTTGCTATTCAATTTCCAACAGATCTACCAACAATCGCTGCCGATCGTGCCAGCCTAAGTGAAGTCTTTGGTAACTTAATCGATAACGCTATTAAATATAGTAACGAAGGCGGTGCCATCAATGTTACCGCTCGTGTCACAGGTGACTTTGTCGATGTAATATTCGAAGACCATGGCATCGGTATGCCCGAAAGCGTCGTCAGCCAATTATTCCAAAAATTCTATCGATCACATCGTTCGCGCGAAACTGTTGCTGGTACTGGTATAGGCCTGTACATCAGCAAAGCTATTGTCGAATCCCACGGTGGCACCATCAGCGTTCGAAGCGAAGATGGCCATGGATCAACCTTTGTAGTTTCGATTCCAATCTATTCTACAGTTGCGGATAAGTTGAAAGCAGGTGATAATAGTAACGAAGGCCTAATATCAGAGGGTAGGGGTTGGATTAAAAATCATTCAATGTATAGGGGTTAACAAATATGTCAGCAATTCACACAATTCTATGCATCGAAGACGACCGATTTATCGGCGAAATGTATGTCCGCAGTCTTAAAAAAGCTGGTTACGACGTCGACTGGGTTGTCGACGGCAATGACGGTTTAATTGCCGCCCGCAACAAAACTTATGACGCCATATTATTGGATGTCATGTTGCCCGAGCGCCGTGGCACCGAAATTTTAGAGGCCCTACGCGGCAGCGAAGATCTAATTCCAAAATCACGCGTTATCGTCCTAACTAACTTTGAACAAGACGACGAATCACGTACCGCCATGGAACAAAACGCCGATGCCTATTTAATTAAGGCTGAAATTACGCCTAAAAAATTAATCTCAGTCCTACAACAACTTGACGGACCAGCAGCAGCGACGGCTGAAGTAAAAGCCTAGACATTAATATAATATTTTTGCATTATTTTTGTGCTAAAATTAATATATGAGCGACAAACCAGCAACTCGCAAAGATATAGATGACGTTTTAAACGTCCTAAAGAGTTTTGTTCAACAAACAAGTGAACAATTTAGCGAAGTGAATGATCGATTCGACAAGATGGATGATCGCTTTGAAATATTGACTTTCAATATCGATACTAGGTTCAATAAAATCGAACTAGAAATTGTCGATCTGAAAAAGACTTTGGACCATTTTATGACGACTTTGGATAAATTTGTCGGACGAATTGATAATTACGAAACCGAGCAAGCAGCTCGCGACAGCCAATTCGAAAAATTACTTGAATGGGCACGTAAAGTATCTAAAAAAACCGGCATTCCACTAGAAAATCTTTAAATCATCAGTAACAACTACTGTACATTACCACTGTTATTTGATAAAGTAGCTGAGTCTATGGTCCCATCGTCTAACGGTTAGGACACCAGGTTCTCATCCTGGCAATCCGGGTTCGATTCCCGGTGAGATCACCAAAGAAATAACCTCAGCCCCGTGCTGGGGTTATTTCTTTGGTATTTTTTCAGGAATCGAATCCGGATTGCCATTTTTACTCTCTATTTTACATCTCATCCCGCTAGTGCAAAGAAGATAACAAGAAAATCGCTGAAGGTAAACACGTTAACCCTTATGAACCCAAAGCAAAGGTTACCGACTGCAAAGTTTGGTAATCCTTTGAGGGGGGTGCTCTAAACAGCGCCCCCTAGGCTTTTGCCTACCAACAGCACACCTCGTTGTGCGCTATATAAATGATTTGATTTTTACCCGACACCCAACCTTAGCAGTTGGGTGTTTTTTTTATAATAAATACATATTTGACAGATACAAACTCACTGAAACTGAGAATTCCGGATGTCAATCTTGACACCATCGGCCGTACTTCTTTAAAATGGTTAATATGCATAAACGTATTACAACCATCATCAAAAACAACAAATCCGCAATCGTTGTCAGTGTTGGCGCTAGTATGCTTACTTTCGCCATTCTAATCATCGCCACTGGCGTAATATTAATCGCCCGATTTGGGTCACTTAATAGCGCTTTTACCAGCTTTACAACCCAATCACGAACAACCGTCGTTGACTCGTCAATCGAGCAATCTAATGTCATTAACGCTGTCGCCAAAGCCAACCCAGCGGTGATATCAATCATCATTTCCAAAGATGTACCAGTCTATGAACAATACTACCAACAATACAATCCATTCAGCAGTTTGTTCGGTAACACAACCCAAAACCAAACCGGCACCCAAACACAACAAATCGGTGGCGGATCGGGATTTTTCGTCACTTCTGACGGTTATATTGTCACCAACAACCACGTCGTCGAAGACACAACCGCTTCATATACAGTAATCACCAATGATGGCAAAAAGTACGACGCCAAAGTCCTAGCCAAAGATGCTACCTTGGACGTTGCTATATTGAAAATCGAAGGTACTGGATTCAAATACTTAACATTTGCTAACTCCGACAAACTACAATTAGGCCAATCCGCCATTGCCATTGGCAACGCCCTAGCTGAATTCCAAAACTCAATTTCACTAGGTATCATTTCGGGTCTGTCACGATCAATTACAGCCGGTACTAGCACGTCTGGCGCCACTGAGACGCTCGACAATGTCATCCAAACCGATGCCGCTATTAATCCAGGTAATTCGGGCGGACCACTACTAGACATCAATGGTAACGTTATCGGCGTCAATGTCGCCATCGAGGATAGCGCCAACAGCATCGGTTTTGCACTGCCAGGCAATATGGTTAAATCAATCGCCGATTCAGTCATCAAAAACGGCAAGATAATAAAACCTTATTTAGGCGTCAGGTTCTTACAAATTACTGATTCTATTAAAAAAGCCAATAATTTATCAGTGGACTATGGCGCCCTGGTATCACGTGGCAATACATCGGCAGATTTAGCGGTCATTCCCGGCTCACCAGCTGACAAAGCCGGCATTGTCGAAAATGACATCATCCTTGAAATCGACGGCACCAAACTAGATTCAACACACTCTTTGTCGTCAATTATCGCTCAAAAACAAATCGGTCAAACTATAACCGTAAAAATTTCGCACGACGGCACCGAAAAAACCGTTCAAATAAAACTCGTACAAGCCCCAGCCAGCTAACCATATATCGCTTTGACACAATAATAATATATATGATACTGTCGTATTCATAGTTGCACTCGGCGGTGAAATATATTAGTCGTTCTTTAACAAGTCAGATTATTCTTGTGCATGAAACGTAAATATATATTTAATTTTATATTCTACAGATTTGCTAATTTTACTAGGTGACACCCAGCAAAATCCCGTAAAATCAGTAGAATACACAAAGTTATGAAAAAACATATTGATAAGTTTACCAACGAGGCTGGCACCATTCTTGGTGAAGCCATGGTTGGCATCAAACCTACACCAGTAGGCTCGGCTAGTCATTTGGCTTTTTTTACCATTTCAAAAATCATGAAATTGGTAAAAAAGCTATTAAAACGTAAGAGAGCCTGATTTAATTTAGGCTCTCTGCCATGATTACGTAACTCATGCACAAAAAAGAACAATCTGATTTAACCCATCTCAAATCAGGGACTAATTTATTATATTTTGGTTATGTTAAATTAACATACGAAGCTATATAGTAGTAATTGATATTTGCAAAAAAATTGCTAATAAAATATACAAAAAAATGCTGTGGGGGATCAAAAATGAACAATATCATCGGCCTAATCTTGTCACTTCTGCTAACCGGAGGCGTTATTTTTATATCAACTATCCTACAGAAAGCAGGTTACGTCGGTGACGAAGGTGCCAGAAAGTTCGTCCATATCGGTGTATCTAATTGGTGGATTATCGCTATGATATTTTTTGACAATATTTGGTTTGCAATTATTCCGCCGATTTTGTTCATCGCGCTAAATTATTTATCATATAAATTTAGCTTAATAAAAGCAATGGAAGGTGGGTCCAGAAGTAATTTGGGGACCGTCTATTATCCAATATCCTTGGCTATCTTAATCTTAGTAACTTTCAATTCACACTTGCTATATATTGGCGCGCTTGGCATATTGGTTTTGGGCTATGGCGATGGAATGGCCGCAGTTATCGGTACAAAATTTGGTAAAAACAAAATTATTTTCAACAAAAGCGTCCAAGGCTCGGCAACTATGTTTATCTTTTCATTAATTGTTTCGTTCATTATTTTGTCAATTTTTACGCCCGATATTAAATACATCGGCAGCCTAATAATTGCCGTCTTTGCAACCACCGTCGAGTTACTAACACCTTACGGACTAGATAATCTGTCAGTCCCGCTTGGGTCGTCTGCGGTTTATTATTTATTAACATTGGTAGTTAAATGATTCAACAAATAATTATAGGCTTAATCTTGAACGTCATTGTGGCGATAGTTGCCCATAGTCGAAAATCACTAACATTATATGGATCACTAACAGCGATTATTATTGGCCTAGTTATTTTTGTTGGTGCTGGCGGTTTTAGTTGGATATTATTAACCGTCTTTTTCGTGTCGTCTAGTGTTATTACGCATATCAAAAAGTCTTATAAATCAAAATTATCATCAGAATATAAAAAATCTCGCCGTGATTACATCCAAGTTATAGCCAACGGAGCAGTGCCAGCAGTATTTTCAATCATATATTTTTATACCAATTCTCAAGCTGCATTATTGACAGTTATTGCCACAATTGCCGCTAATTGTTCTGATACCTGGGCGTCTGAGCTGGGAGTACTTAGCAAAGGCAAAAATATCTCAATATTAACCCTCAAACCAATCCCACGCGGCGAGTCTGGTGGCGTCAGCCTGTGGGGAACAATTGCTGCCGCCATGGGATCAGCCTTAATTGCGTTGCTTTATTCAATCAATCTGTTAATTAACACCAAAACCAACCCGCAAACAATTATTGTATACTTTTTTGCCATCGCAATTATTGGCCTAATTGGATCATTTATCGACAGTGTTTTGGGTTTGACATTACAAGCCAGATACCGCGACAACGATAATAAAATGACCGAAGAAAGAAAAAGCAAAAAAGGAAGCAATGTACGAATTAGCGGTTGGCAATACATGACCAATAATATGGTTAATCTAACCACCAGTATTTTGACCTCACTAATTGCATACGGCGTCTTTGCTGTAATTTCAAAATAACCATCTGTCTATATACTCCATTAAGTTGTATTATCAAGACATGAGGACCGATAAAAATATCGCCAAAAAATTACTTGCCAGCGCTGGCATTACAATTAATGGCGACCACGATTACGATATTCAGGTTAAAAACGAAAATTTATACCGACGCGTTCTACGCCAAGGAGCCTTAGGGTTGGGCGAATCATATATGGACGGTTGGTGGGATTGTGATAATTTAGACGAGTTTTTCTGCCATATTTTGTCAGCTAATTTGGACAAACAAATACGCGGTGACATCGGCATGTTATTAAATGGCGCATTAAATGTTGTCCTAAATGCTGGGCGGAAGTCAAAAGCCTTCAAAGTCGGCCAACACCACTACGACACTGGCAATGATTTATTCCGCGCCATGTTAGACAAACGGCTGGTTTACACTTGTGGATATTGGAAAGATGCCAAAAATCTTGATGACGCCCAAATAGCAAAACTTGACCTAGTTTGTAAAAAAATCGGTCTCAAAAAAGGCCAAACCGTCCTAGATATTGGTTCGGGGTGGGGTAGTTTTACAAAATTTGCCGCCGAAAAATACGGTGCAATCACAACTGGCGTCACAGTTTCAATTGAACAAAAAAAGCTGGCTGACGAACTCAGCAAAGGCCTTCCGGCTAAAATTATTTTGGAAGACTACCGCGACATTAACCAACAATTTGACCATGTCATATCACTAGGTATGTTCGAACATGTCAATTACAAAAATTACCGCCAATACATGAAAGTTGTAAATCGTTCGTTATCTGATGATGGATTATTCTTACTGCATACTATCGGCGGTAATGTATCAACAACAAATGTTGACCCATGGATGGAAAAATATATCTTTCCTGGTGGTATGATTCCATCAATCGCCCAAATCGGAAAATCAATTGAAGGCTTGTTTGTAGTTGAAGATTGGCATAATTTTGGACCAGATTATGACAAAACCTTGATGGCATGGCATCATAATTTTGAATCGAACTGGGACACATTAAAAGAAAAATACGACGAGCGTTTCCACCGCATGTGGCGATATTATCTGTTATCATGCGCCGCTGGTTTTCGTACCCGCAACCTTCAACTTTGGCAAATAGTAATGTCTAAAAACGGCCTCGCTGGTGGTTATAAATCGATAAGGTAAAATATGAAAACCGAAATCGAAGTTAAATTTCTGAGTATTAACCACGACAGTATCCGTGATAAGTTAAAGTCAATTAACGCAACTTGCGTTCATCCAATGCGTAATATGCGACGCATTACTATCGATACGCCAGATATGAAAACAAAAAACGCCTATATTCGCGTTCGCGATCAAGGCGACAAAGTTGTTATTACTTATAAGCAATTTGATTCATTGTCATTACATGGCGCCAAAGAAATTGAGATGACTGTCGATAATTTTGATACTGCCGTCGAATTTTTTACCACCATTGGTTTGCCGCATGGTTCGTATCAAGAATCCAAAAGGGAAGAATGGAAAATCGGTGACGTTGAAGTTGTACTGGATGAATGGCCATGGCTAGACACCTATATCGAAATTGAAGGACCTAGCGAAGACGAAGTTAAAGATATCGCATCAAAATTAGGCTTAAACTGGGACCAAGCCGTCTTTGGTGACGTCATGTCAGCCTATAAGGCACAATATCCTCACCTTGGCGAATATGACACCGTCGGCAACTTGCCTGAAGTAAAATTCGGCAACCCAATACCAGACTTATTTATTAATAAATAGACACGAAAAAGACACAAAACAAAACGTTTGTGTTATTATTAATATATGAACGGGGTACAACAAAAATTATTAGACATTGCCAAGGTTCAAAACATTGAACAAATTCGTCGTGTCGATCTAGTCCAGATGGTTAACTGCGAGTATCCATCTCAGATCACACATCATTTGAATCAATTGATTAAACATGGCGATTTGGTGCGTATCAACAATCGATTAACACCAGCCATTAAAACTAATGCTGGATTAATCCGAATTCCCGTAATGGGCGAGGCTGACTGTGGCGAAGCAACCAAATTTGCCGATGGGCGAATTGTCGACAATTTGGCCGTATCACCATCAATTTTGAATATCAAAAACATCGGCAGCCGTTTATATGCCTTGATTGCCCGTGGCGACTCAATGAACCACGCCAAAGTAAACGGCAAAGAAATCTGTGATGGTGATTATATAATTATCGAAAAAAAGGACAATTACGTCCCAGCTGATGGCGAAATAGTCGCGTCAATTATAGGCAGTCTAGCCAACATCAAACGCCTGCGCCGCGATAACGCAAACAAGCGTATTTTATTGCTGTCTGATTCGTACCGACCAGACGACTTCGCGCCGATTATCATCTCCAACAGCGATGACTTTCAAGTTGATGGTAAAGTAGTAGATGTGATAAAAGGCATTAGTAATCACGGTCAAATAATAAACAACGAGGCGGAATAACAGATGAGTAAGTCAACATTTAAACTATACGTTGACGAGCTTGGCATGTCGCACCCAAAAAGTTACAACATATCACCATATTACATACTTTTGGGTTGTATTATTGACGAAAATTATCAACACAATCTATCAGATTATGCTAACCATATAAAGTTTAAATACTGGGGAAGAACAGATATTATATTCCACTCAGCAGAAATTGCGCGCAATTTAAACGACTTTTCTATATTCAACAATGATTCCAATAAAAGAGATGAATTTATAGACGACTTATTGGAGTTGCTCAGCAAAACACCCGTTACTATTACGGCATCAGTCATAAATAAACAAAAAGCACATCAAAACTCATGGTCAGAAAAAACTGTTATCAGACAAACAGCCGAAGTCGTATTATTCAATTTTCTGGCATTTATATACACAAAGCGACCATGCAAGGGCCACATAATAATTGAAGCTTCAAGCGCTCAACGAGACGGTATATATCTGGAAGCTTTCAACCACATACTGTCGCCGAGCTTTAAGCGCGCTAATCCACATTTTATTGATATCCGTAATCATTTAACTTCAATAAATTTTGTTACCAAGCAAAATCACGATATCGAATCACAAGTTGCGGATCTATTAGTATATGGAATAAAGTGCCAGATGGAAAAGGATACTGGTATAATTTTTGACAAACATTCCTATGAAGATAAGATTACGAATATAGCCAATTCTAAACTCATAAAACCAATTCCGTCTATGAGTAAAGATAAAAAAATATTTTACGATCTAATTACTCCTGTTGATATAAAACCAAAGAAAAAAGTAATTCGCAAAAAGAATCGACAAAAAGAAAAACGCGGTTGAGCCATAAGGTCTCGCACGCGTCTTTGAAATGATTATAACAAATGATAATATAGCAGTCAACATATCAGCATAAAAGGAAGCATATGAAAATACTTATCGCCACTCACAACCAGTCTAAGTTAAAACGTTATCAACAGATTCTAAAATCAATTGATTTTATTGAATTAGTTTCATTAACTGATTTAAACATCACCGAAAAAGTCGAGGAAGATTGTGCCACAAATACCGATAATGCCCTCAAAAAGGCCCATGTTTATGGTAAATTATCTGGGCTTATAACTGTGGCGGCCGATGAAGCATTAATGACTAATTTTCTACCTGACAACGAACAGCCTGGAGTTTATGCTCGACGTTTCACCTCAGATAGGTCCGAATTAACTGATAACGGGGTTATTGACGCTTGGAAGCAAATATTTAAGCTATTCCCTCAAGACGACAAACAGTTTATCTGGAGTTTTGCAATTGCTTTTTATAATCCAACAGATGAGTCCGAAGATATTAGTCATGTCCAACAAATATCATACGTTGCGGACCATTTTTCGAACATTTTACCTAGCGGTTATCCAATGTCAACTTTTATGTCGCCATATCCAAACGGCAAGCCATATTCTGAACTGACAATCGACGAAGATACGGCCGTTGATGCCAAAAATTTTGCTAATTTTACCGTTTCGTTCACCAAATGGTTAGACGAGAAAAATAAATAATATAGATATGATTGACATCAAGGCATAAGCACGTTAATCTAGAGTTATTAACTAAATAGGAAAAAATAAAGTGAGCAAACTATTCAAAAACTATTCAAAAAAAAGTATTAATGAAGTCCGCCGAGAACTAGCTCGGGCACATTTAATCGTTGCTACTCTTGCCGGCATTTCGATAGCACTTTTGTATATGGGCGTATCATTAGTCGAATTTAATGCATCGTTATCAATTGCAGCAGCAGCATTCTTAACACTATTGATTGTCGTCTCGTTAAGTATCTCGATTACTATCTACAGCGAAAAAAAATAACTACTTAATAGCAATCAATTCGATATCAAAAACTAAATCCGAATTTGGTGGAATGTTGGCGGCAGCGCGTTGTGATCCGTAGGCCATGGCAGACGGAATAATCAAACGACGTTTGCCGCCAATTTTCATACCTGGAACACCTTGCGTCCAGCCATTAATAACTTGATTTAGCCCAAATGTAGCTGGCTGACCAAAATCCAGCGAGCTTTGAAATATCGTGCCATCAGCGACCAATGCTCCAGTGTAATGGGCTGTAATTGTCGCATTAGGCTCGACAGTTGCGCCTGTACCTTCGATTAAATCAATAATCTGCAACTGCGCAACTGGACCACTAGGGTCAAATCCAATTAATTTCGTTCCTTCAAGTGGGGTATTTGATGTATTCATGTATCTATTTTGTCATAGATTAACCCTCTTGCAAAATAAAACCATAATCATCATAATAAATACCAGACAAGCATAAAAATTAGGGGGCAACATTAAGCCAGTTACTTTAACCATTTTTTGGCATCGCCGTATCTGCGAAGTGGCTTTTTTGTTATCGGCCGCAATTATTGCGCTTTACTTTTGGACGTCCTATTCCGATACTGTCACTGTCAATAAATCATTAATCATCAGTACCCCAATTCTTATTGCAGCCAGCGTAACAGCAATTTTTTGCTTGATAACATATTTAGTAGTTCCCAAAAAATACATATTCTTAACTGACATAACTATTTATTTGCTTATTATGGCGGTAACAATAGCTTTAATTTTAAGCACTGGTAATGCGTCTTCGCCATTCGTTGCTGTCTGGATGTTAGTTGGCTTATTCGCTGCTGTCTTTGGAGTTTGGGGTATATTACCAATAATAATCGCCGCTAGTGCATTTGCATCTGCACAATTTATTAATGGTGATTTCAAAACCGAAGTAATGATTATTACCATTTTCAGCACCATCGTACCATTAATCGCCAGCGCTCTAATCTGGCGAACCAAAACTGAAAAAGACGAAATAAATAATGACAATAAGGCCTTTCGTAACTTGGCAAATGAGTTAAGTGAAGTTGCTAACAAGTCCGAAGCTGTTATTAACGCTATCGGCGACGGCGTTGTGGCAATCGATGGCCAAGGCGTTATACAACTGATAAATCCAGCCGCTCAAATCATTATCGGCTGGGGCAAACAAGATGCCATGACATTGAATTATAAATCAGTCCTAAGGCTTATCGACCAAAAAGACGCTGAACTTGATCCAGGCAGCGACCCAATTCAACAAGCGTTGAATATTAATCAACAGATACGTACCAATAATCTGGCATTGATGACAAAAAATGGTAAAAAAATCATGATTTCGTTGGTCGTATCACCAGTTAACGAACTTGGCTCAGGTGTAATTGCTGTCTTTCATGACGTCACCAAAGAAAAAGCTGAAGAGCGTGAACAAGCCGAATTTATCAGCACCGCCAGTCACGAAATGCGCACACCAGTGGCTTCAATTGAAGGTTATCTGGGACTTGCCTTAAACCCACAGACAGCAACAATTGATAATCGAGCCCGAGATTTCATTCTGAAGGCTCACGGCTCAGCACAACACCTTGGTAGTCTATTCCAAGACCTTTTGGATGTGTCTAAAGCCGACGATGGCCGAATAGCTAACAACCCAAAGGTAATTGATATCGTAAACTTTGTCAAAGAAATCACAGAAGGTTTGGAACAAAAGGCCATCGAAAAAGGCTTAAGGTTGGTATTTAAGCCTGAGCCCGAAAATACTAGGGAAAAGCATATTGCCCCTGTATACTCCGTCAACCTAGATAATGACCATATTCGTGAAATTGTCGATAATTTGATTGAAAATGCTATCAAATACACTCCAACAGGTGAAGTAATAGTTGATATTAACGGCGACGACGACCATATAGTCGTCAGTATAAAAGACAGTGGTATCGGTATACCAGCCGAAGATATGCCACATCTTTTCCAAAAATTTTACCGAGTTGATGATAAAAATACGCGCGAAATCGGCGGCACAGGGCTTGGACTATATTTATGTCGCCGCTTAGCTGAAATTATGGGTGGTCGCATCTGGGCTGAAAGCGTATACACTAGCGGCAGTACTTTTTATGTCGAATTACCTAGAATCAGCAGCAAAGAAGCAGCCTTACTAGCCGAACAAGAAGCCTTTAAAGCTCAACAAGAGGCCAACCAAATTAGTCAAATGATAGCCAACCAGACAGCTCAAGCAGCCTTTATTCATGATCAGGCTGCTGTTCAGCGACCTACATCCGCCCTTAATTACCAGGTTGTTCAACAGCAACCTGTCCAAAATGTCGTCAGACCCCAGGGAGTAACACTAGCACCTCAGCAATTTGCTGCGCAAATGCGCCAAGTCACACCCGCTACGCCAACCACCAGAATAATCAACCAACCAATCCAAACAAGACCAGCCGTTCAACCAGCTAATACCGTACCTCGCAGTCAGTCATTAACCCCCGAACAAATTGCTGCCTATGTCGCCAGACAGCGAGCCCTGGCGATGCAACAAGCCACTCAACAACTTGGTCGACCTCAATCAATCGCTGTTCCAAACAGGGGACCACGGCCATGAAATCAATAAACATAAATACTATAGTATTTTTAACTATAGTTATAGTACAATAAGGATAAATATGACTAAAATAATGCTAGTTGAAGATGACAAAAGCTTACGTGAGATATACGGCATCCGTTTACTTGCCGAGGGTTACGAAATTAAATCAGCCGGCGACGGCGAAGAAGCCCTAGCGATGGCTATCAAAGAAAAGCCTGATTTGATTATCAGCGACGTTATGATGCCTAAGATTAGTGGCTTTGATATGCTGGACATTCTACGAGCCACCCCAGAGACCAAAGACGTCAAAGTAATCATGATGACTGCTCTTAGCAGCGAAGATCAACGAGCCCGCGGTGAATCGTTAGGCGCTAATCGTTATCTAGTTAAATCTCAAGTCGGCATCGAAGATGTTGTTCGGACTGTACATGATGTATTATCTGATGCACCAAATATTGGAGCCGCCGCACCACAACAACCACCAACATCAGCTTTTGGGGCACCAGCATCGTCTGCAATTATTGCACCTCGTCCATTTGCATTGCCACCACAACCAGCACCAGTGCCAGCCTATGCACCGCAGCCAATACCTGCTCCAGCGCCAGTTCCAGCTCCACAGGCACCAACTTCTTTTATGCCACAGCCAACTGCACCTTTCTCGTCACCAGCTCCAGCGTCACTTGGTGACAGCTTTATGAACCCAGTCAAACCAGTCGAGCCAATTCAACAACCAACTGTCGAATCTGCGCCAAGCGAAGAACAATTCACACCGCAACATTTTAGTCTGCCGGCTCAACCTCAATTTGATACCGCTCCACAAACAGAAACACCTCAACAACCTGCAATAGAACCAGCAACACTACCGTCAGTCGATGATTACGCGTCTCAGCCAACAGAAGCTGTTGATATACCAACATTCGAACCTGTTGCTATACCAGTAACCGAACCTGCGACATCGCCAACAGCCACTCAACCCCGCGAAATAATCGCACCTCAACCAATACCATCAGGCATTCCGGACATGGGGGCATTAATGGCTCAAGAACTTAGTAATCACGAACAAACACCTCAACAATAGATTAGGGTATGGGAAATAGGAAATAGGGATTGGGGTTAACTCAATCTCTATTTTATATCTTTATGACATCTATTATTGGCCCAAAACTGTTATAATGAACGAAATGATAGAAAAACCTTCGACAACCGTCCGTTTAAATAAACATCTAGCTCTTAACTTGGGCATTTCTCGTCGTGAGGCCGATAATCTGATTGGCAGAGGAAACGTAACAATTAATGGATTAATTGCCACACTTGGCGCTCGTTTCAACGAAGGCGACAAAATCGCCGTTGACGGTAAAGAAATTGCCGCTAAAACTGAATACCAATATATTGCCCTCAATAAACCCGTTGGTTATGTCTGTTCGCGCCGACAGCAAGGTGATAGCCCGACTATTTATGAATTATTGCCCGAATCATTACATCACCTGAAAACCGTTGGACGATTGGACCGTAACAGCAGCGGCCTAATAATTCTGTCAAACGATGGTGATTTTACTTATCACATGACTCATCCCAGCTTTTTTAAGACTAAAATCTATAATGTCCGCTTGGAAAGCACTTTAGCGCCACTTCACCAACAGATGATTAGTGATTACGGTGTTCAACTAGAGGACGGCCCTAGTAAATTGCAGCTAGAACGCATGAATGACGTCGACCGCAAAAGCTGGATTGTTACCATGCACGAAGGCCGCAATCGCCAGATCCGTCGCACTTTTGGCGTCCTAGGGTATACCGTCTTGAAATTACATCGAACAAATTTCGGCAACTATGCGCTGGGTGATATAAAAGAAGGTAAGTTCGAGGTAGTCAGTAAACTTTAGTTGGCTATTAGCTATTAGAATATGGAATATGGCAAATAAAATCGCCAAATAAACGTATTGTTCTTTATTAGCCATCTTCCAATAGCCATATTCCAATAGCCAATGCCGCTTACGCTCGTAATCTGAGCCTTTCTCTGTTATAATTATCGTAATTATGGCATCAAAACTACCCACAGTTGCAATTATTGGTCAGGCGAACGTTGGAAAAAGTTCGCTTTTTAACCGTTTGGTGCGTTCTCAACAGGCGATTGTGGCCCGTGAAGCTGGCACAACCCGTGACAACGTTTTGGGCCGTGTTGAATACCATAAACACAGCTTTTGGCTGGTTGATACCGCTGGACTTAAAGACCCAGATGACGACTTTGAAGCCCTAATTCAAGAGCAAATCGAAGAAGCCGCCGTTGCCGCCGATGTTATTTTAGTCGTCGTTGACAGCAGCCAATACCCAAGCGATTCAGACCGTTTTGTCGCCAAAAAAGCTTTGCGCAGCAAAAAACCAGTTATATTGCTAACCAACAAATCTGATCTCAAAAACAGCTTGCCAATCGATGAATTTAAACGCCTTGGTGTCAAACAAATCATCCGTACCAGCGCCGAACATAATCAAGGCATGATCGAAGTGCTTGAAGCCATCACCGAATTAATTCCTGCCGCCAGCGAATATGTGCCTGATGAAATTTTGCGTATTTCACTAATCGGCCGTCCAAACGTTGGCAAAAGCTTTTTGTTCAATACTTTGGCTGGCAAACAACAGGCGATTGTTGCCAACGTCGCCGGCACAACTCGTGACATCAACCGCATCGCCGTCCGTTACGGTGATCGTGATATTGAACTTTTGGACACCGCTGGTATGCGTAAACCCGGCAAACAAGAAGTCGGCATCGAAAAGTTTAGCGTACTACGAACATTGCAGGCTATCGAAGAATCTGACGTTTGTTTGTTAGTCATGGACGCCAACCAATTAAATACCCAACTTGACCAACGTATCGCTGGTATTATTGACGAAGCTGGCAAAGGCATGGCCATCGTTATCAGCAAATGGGACAGTGTTGAAGGCAAAGACGCCTATACGCGCGATGATATTGCGCCAAAAATTGCTCGAACTTTTGACTTTACACCTTGGGCGCCATTAATTTTTACCAGCAGCGTGACTGGTCAAAACGTTACAAAATTATTTGATTTAGCCATCGATATTGATGACCGCCGCAAACAACAAACCAAAACTCGCGTCTTAAATGATTTGTTACAAAAATGCGTCCACAGCCATCCACCAGCAGGTCTTAAAAACACTCATCCAAAGCTTCGTTACATCGTTCAAACCGACACCACACCACCATGGTTTGTTATCTTTGGATCAAATCTTAAATTCCTACACTGGAGTTACAAACGTTATCTGGAACGTCAATTACGCGAAACCTACAATTACACCGGTACACCGATTAAATTTAGTTTCCGTGACGAAAAACAAATCAAAGCCAACCGCGAAAAAGAACAACTGGAACGCGAAAAAGAACAATCTGCCCAAATCAAAAAAGATTAATTTGACTGATTGCGCAATACCGGCGAAACAAGGGCCTCATTTATTACTTGTGCGGTAGAGTAAAATGTGTAAACCGGCTTGATCAACTGATCAACTTGACTAGAAATAACTGCGTTATATTGCTGCAACAACTCAGTTTTATTTAAATAATGCCCTCGTTCTTCGGTTGAATTCGCTACCCCGACTACATCGCCATCACTATTAAAAGCTGGACCGCCACTACCACCAGGTAAGTTCCTATCACTAAAATCTGTTACTACATTTTCAGCTATTAATCCATCTAACATGTCGACAAACCCAAGTCCAAACCCACCAACAATCATATATAATCTACTCATCTCATCCATCTTTGGGGTGCTACCGTCAGTTTTTATTTCGTAATTAGTTGCAAACACCAAATCGCGTTTTTTTAAATCTCTATGTGATAAAGACAAAGGGGGTGGCAGTTCGCCCGGTTTTTTGACTATTAGTGCGGCTACATCATAATTATTCGAACCATACTTTGTATAATATTTTACTGGAATATATTGACCTTTATCGTTGACGCCTCCATATATCTTGCACCCATTAATAACATCAAATACTTTGCCGTCAGAGTCTATAACCTTAATCTTATCTGTTTTTTCACCAATAACAACATGCCCCGCCGTAACTACGACCACTTCACCGTTATCGCCTGTGGTTACAAAACCAGTTCCATAACTTTGGTATTTACCATCATTTGTATAAATCATCACAGTTGAGCCTGCTACTTTGTCAGCATAATTTGGCATTTCGCGCGGAACAATGCCCAATTGAGTACGTTCAGGGTTTAATTCTAAGTTAATTTCCGTGTCATCTATCGGCGGTAAATCAGCGATATCAGTTTTAACCAATTCATTCATTTCATCTTTGCTATAGCAATCTGGAATATATTCTGGAACTTTAGCTTTTGGTTTTTCTGGTGTTTTAATTTTTGTGATTTCTGGCACTTTAGCTTGTGGCAAAGTGGCAATACTGACAGAATTTTCATCTGTTGTATGAAAAAGTGATTTAAACTTATCGTTATATCCTTCAATTAAACCTTTTCCTACGGCATATGTAACTACAACCAAAACCGCCGTTACGCCTATTTTCAAAGACATATTACGAAGACGTTGAAAATGACCTATTTCTAAGCCATTCTCATCTTTTTCATGCTGTTTAGACTTCAATTGCTCTGACATATCAATGGCATATAATAACACTTTTGACAGTTTTAGTAAATAGTATATACTTGATATTAATGAAGCTTATATTCGCTCAAGGCAATCCCGAACCAGATTATACGTCGACACGCCATAATGTCGGCTTTGCGATGATTAATACATTGGCCGATCAATTAGGTGCAAACTGGACCAACAAATCCAAATTTAACGCATTTATTGCCGAAACAACGATAAATGGCGAAAAGGTGTTATTAGTTAAACCAACTACTTTTTATAACGAAACAGGCGACAGCGCCCGAAATTTAGTCGATTTTTATAAATTAAATACCAACACCGATTTGTTGGTTATTCATGACGATTTAGCGCTGCCATTTGGCACAATTCGTGTTCGCAACCAAGGCCGTGACGCTGGTAATAATGGCATAAAATCATTAAATTCTCACCTTGGCACCGATTTTCACCGCATCCGCATCGGCATCGATAACGACAAGCGTCAACAAATAGGCGACACTGATTTTGTCCTAGCAAAATTCAGCGCCGACGAATCAAAACACCTGACAACCGAAATCACCCCCCACGTTATTCAACTAATTGAACATTTTTGTGGCGGAACGATCAAAATAACTAGTCTAAAAACTGATTTATAGTCAAAGACTATTGGCTATTGGAAGGTGGCGGGAATTGTCTATCGGTGTTAGTGTAATTCGCCATCTTTCATATTCCATTCGCTGGACAGCGAAGCTATATTCCATTTCCTGCTATATTCTAATAGCCAAATTCCAATAGCTACCTAATGCAGGACCCGAGGGGGTTTTGGCGTAAAAAAGGCGCATTTTTTAGACACTAAAAAAGCGCTCTCAGCAAGGGTGGGCATCGCTGGGAGCGCTATTTTACCCTTTAACCCACCCAAGGGCATGCGGCACAATCTCGATACAATCGCAGATGTCCGCTGGTTAAAGGGATTAGTATATATACAATGCTTTATACTCGAAGTATCATTTCTTAAGGATGGAGGGTAGTCTACCTTAAGAACAGCATTGTATATAATCTAACTTTTGTGAACTTACCGCTTGACCATTAATTATAGTTGTAACAGATAAGCGAGCGAAGCGCAGGCAATCCGACAGAGGTGAAGCCGTAGCTTCATCGATAGAGGGTTGACGCGATGCAGCCGCTTAGGTGTACAAATATAATTATATTGCCAGGCGGTAAGTTCACTATTAGAATATAGGGGGTATAAGGTGCGTTTGGTTAATCTCGCAATATAACCAATCGTTTCCGATAATAGCACGTAATCGTATATAAGTCAATACTTTTAGTAATAAAATATCATGAAAATCAATAGAATATCACCCCAAGGCCATAAATACTTACAGATTGTAAGCAGTATTGCCAAACCACCAGAAAAATTATACTTTATTGGAAAAATACCCGATAAACGCATTCCAACCGTCGCAATTGTCGGATCACGCAAGCCGACATCTTATGGTAAAGAGGTAACATATCAACTTGCCCATGATATTGCTAAACGTGGCGTTGTAATCGTTAGCGGCCTAGCAATAGGGGTCGACGGTATTGCGCATCGCGCCGCATTGGATGCCGGCGGCAAAACGTTGGCGGTTATGGCTAATGGTGTCGATATTATCTATCCTGCAGCTCATACCAGCCTCGCTAAGGCCATCATTGACGGAAGTGGCGCAATTATCAGTGAATACGAACCAGGCGTCCAGGCGCGCGATTTTCAGTTTTTGGACCGAAACCGCATTGTCAGCGGGCTATCCGACGCCATTATTGTTACCGAAGCCGCCGCCCGCAGTGGTACAATCTCGACCGCCATGCACGCCCTCGAACAAGGCAGGGAAGTCTTTGTTGTACCTGGAAATATCACTAGTCCACTGTCAGCCGGTTGTAACAATCTTATTAAACAAGGCGCTCATCCGATTACTTGTGTCGAAGACGTACTTGAAATCATTGCCCCCGAAATGCTACGACCACAGTCAATGTTGCCACTGGGGTCAAACCCACTGGAATCAAAAATTATTGGATTAATCCAATCCGGCATCCGTGATGGCGACGAATTACAGACTTTATCAGAGTTAGATGTCATTGAATTCTCACGCGCCATCACTATGATGGAAATATCCGGCACTATCCGCGCGTTAGGCGGCAATCAGTGGACACTGCGATAATAAAACTTAGAAATATTATTTTGAAACACGAAAACCATACCAGCCGTTAGTAAAGCCGCCAGCAGGATCAAATTGCAAAGATAGCATTAAGATACCGCCGTCATTTATCGTACTACCGCCACGAGCAAAACCGCGTGCCGTAGTACTATCAGAACTACTAAATATAGTACCTATGCCAGTAGATGACGTCCATGTACTAGCACCAGCTATGCCCGTAGAAGCTGGCATAGGATTAACTGGCAATGTCCCTTGATTAGTTAAAGTGTTATATTCACGTACGTTATATCCACCACCGTTAATACCCGGCTGGACAATCGGAGATTGAACTGTACCTGATGTCCATTCCCAAGCATTGCCAGAAAAATCCCATATAACCTGACCATTAGACAGTGTCAAAGTACGACGTTGATTAGACGGAGCGACGTTGCTGGTATTAAAATAGCCATTATTATCGTCAGAAGAGGCTATTGAACTACCCGTAGCATCACTATTTCCTTTGTAAATATAACCCGTACCAACAGTATGCCCTCCTGAGCCATTGTCCCAATTACTTGCAACACCCAAAACGTTTTGTGCTATCGTCATCCATTCAGCTTCGGTAATTAGATGACAGCCAGAACAAGCCGCGGTACCTGCAGCAACTGATGCAGGTTGGGTAATGTCTACCCAGGGCGTACCAGCGGCTTGGCTGATAGCATTATTGCTACCATCATTCTTTGCCTCATATTTCATGACACAAAAGTCACTAGTGCTATATGTTACACTGCCCGGTACGACAATAAACCCAGCTGGACACACTAAAGGTGGAACTCCTGCAACTGGGGCTGAATCATTAGTTATATTATAACTAATTGTACCGCCATTAGTAACAACGAGTGTGAATGTTCTGGGGACAGCACTATTATTGAATGTATAGCCGCCAATAAAACTATTTGACCCACTAGCTTTGACACATTTATTAGTAGTGCTGTCTGGGATAGTGCAATCAATAGTTGCTGGATAATAATTATTTGGATCAGCGGCTTGGAATAACTTTAGCTGTTGAGCGGCACTAGATAGGTCTGATTGCATTGAGGCTATCTTAGCTTTTTGAGCTATGCCTGTGTAACTGACTATAGTTACGGCGGCAAGGATGCCGATGACTACGATGACTACGAGCAGTTCAACGATGGTAAAACCACGTTGGTAGATAGTAGGTAATATATGGTAGGTAGTAGATAACGAATTCGACTTTACAGACTGATTCATAGTTTGGTGATTATATATCTTAGAATTAGGTTTAGTCATATGCGTTTATAGTATCACCCCCCCCCGCAGAAGCGCAAGCGGGATAGATTTGAAAGTATAATTCATGCAGAGCATTGCAAATCATCCAGGGTTCATCCAGGGTTCGACCCGGGTCGAACCCTGGATGATTACTATTACATTATTTAATGGTGTCGGGTTTACAAAACTAGCCAAGTTGGTTAGTATAAGGCATTAATGAGCAAAAATTTAGTCATCGTCGAGTCACCAGCCAAAGCTAAAACCATTGAAAAATATCTTGGTAGCGACTTTACTGTACTGTCCAGCGTTGGACATATCCGTAGCATCGTCAAAAAGACCAAAGACAGCACACCGCCGATTGACGTCAAAAATGGCTACAAAACGACTTACGAAGTTGATCCTGACAAAAAAAAGATTATTACTGGCCTTAAAAAAGCCGTCTCAACAGCTGATACGATATGGCTAGCAACCGATGAAGACCGCGAAGGGGAAGCCATTGCTTGGCATTTATGCGAAGTCCTAAAACTTGATCCCAAAACGACTAATCGTATTGTTTTTCACGAAATTACCAAGGGCGCCATCGAAGAGGCCGTCAAACATCCTCGAACAATCGATATGGATTTGGTGGCCGCTCAACAAGCTCGCCAAATTTTAGACCGATTGGTTGGATTTGAACTATCACCAGTTGTCTGGCGCAAAGTACCTGGTGGCAAATCTGCTGGCCGTGTTCAGTCACCAGCCGTTAGGTTGCTAGTCGAGCGCGAGCACGAAATTGATGCTTTTAACGGATCTTTTTCGTTCAAAGTTGTCGCAGAATTTACTCATAATGGTGACGTAATTAAGGCCGAACTACCAAATAAATTTGACACTGAAGCCGAAGCGCAGGCATTCTTGGAAAGTTTAATAGGATCAAATTTTACTGTTTCTGATGTTATCACTAGTCCTGCTGTCCGCAATCCAGGCGCGCCTTTTACAACTAGCACCTTGCAACAAGAAGCCAACAGCCGATTAGGATTCAGCGCCAAATCAACCATGTCTAGCGCTCAAAAATTGTACCAAGAAGGTAAAATCACTTACATGCGAACCGACAGTGTCACATTAAGTGGCCAAGCCATCGCTATGTCAGCCGATTACATCAAATCGACCTGGGGCGACCAGTACAGCCAAGTCAGGGCCTTTAAGACCAAAAGTGCCAGCGCCCAAGAAGCCCACGAAGCCATTCGTCCAACCGATATGCGCGTCGAACGTGCCAGCAGCAACGAATACGAGCAAAAATTATATGATTTGATTCGTCGTCGCACCCTCGCCAGCCAAATGTCCGCCGCTAAGTTAGAAAAAACTGTTATCACTATCAGTATTGCTGATAGTGACGGGATTGGGAAATGGGAAATGGGAAATGGGAAATCTCAAGAATCAAGCAGTACTTATTTTGAAGCCAAAGGCGAAGTAATCCTCTTTGACGGCTTTTTGAAAATCTATGGTGGCAGCAAAAAAGACGCCGAAATTTTGCCCGCCGTATCATCTGGTGACACGCTAGATCTAGCGTCGGCTAATGCACGCCAAGTCTTTGCCCGACCGCCAGCCCGTTACAGTGAAGGTAGTTTAGTCAAAAAATTGGAAGATTTGGGAATTGGCCGTCCGTCAACTTATGCCACGATTATTAACACCGTCCAAGTCCGTGGTTATGCCGAAAAAGGCGAGGCCGAAGGTACGCCACGCGATATTATTAACTTGAATCTGCAAAATAACATCATTGAACGCAAAATTGTCCAAGAAAAAACCGGATCCGACCGCGGCAAATTAGTACCAACCGCCGCTGGTGAAGTTGTCAGTGACTTTTTATCTAATCACTTTGAACAAATCGTCGATTACGGCTTTACTGCCACTGTTGAATTAGGATTCGACAAGATTGCCGCTGGCGCTTTGGCGCGTAACACGATGCTAGACGGATTTTACATTCCATTCCATAAATTAATCGAAGGGTCAGGCGGTATTGACCGCAGTTCAGTCGCCAAAGCCCGCGAAATCGGCGTCGACCCCAAGACTGGCAAGCCTGTTTTGGCCCGTTTTGGCCGTTTTGGACCGATGTTGCAACTGGGTGGTAGCGAAGGCGACGAAGACAAGCCTCAATTTGCACCAATTCCGACAGGACGCAAAATCGAGACCGTCACACTCGAAGAAGCCTTATACGCCTTTAAATTACCCCGAGTTGTCGGTCAAACACCCGAAGGCGCTGTTATCAAGGCTAATATCGGTCGTTTTGGACCATATATCCAAGTCGACAAAACATTTGTCAGCATCAAACCACTCGACCCGCATACCATCACCCTCGAGGAAGCAATCGGGTTGATAGCCGCCAAAAAACAAGCCGATGCCGAGAAAAATATCGCCGACTTTGGCGATGGCATCAAAGTCTTAAAAGGCCGTTTTGGACCATATATTACCGATGGCGTCAAAAATGCCAAAATCCCCAAAGACACCGAACCAGCCAGTATCACACACCAACAAGCGATTGACTTATTAAAAGACGCTCCAGCCACTAAAAAAGGCCGTTTTGTCCGCAAAAGCAGCAAAACAACACCTAAAAAACCTGTAAAACGGGCCGCAAAAAAGACCGTCAAAACTCGACGCAAAAAAGCCTAAAAAGTCTCAGACCACTATTTACATAACATGTCTACTTCATGCTATAATGAGTGCAGTATACAAAATGTTTGACATTTTAAAAATATTATTTTATAATCTAATGTATATCTTATCAGAAATACATGTTACCAGTGGGCAGAGAGTAAAACTAAACTATGAATAATGTACCAGACAACGAACCAAAGATTGACCTACAGGCCAGTGTCAAAGAAATTCTAAACATCATTGATCAAGAGCGTGAACGTGAGATTATTACTCGTCGCTTTGGCCTATATGATCGCCGCGAAACCCTTGAGCAGATTGGCGAATTACTTGGTATTACCCGCGAACGCGTGCGTCAACTTGAAAAAGCTATTTTAACTAAACTAAGAACAGCCACTGCTAGCGGTAAAGTTCAAACTGTTAATAGCCTTGAAAAAGTTTTGGTACGCAACCTAGTTGAATTAGGCCGAATTGCTCGTGTCCAAGATTTAACCAGCCACTTACTAAATAACGTCAGCGATCAACGCGAACGTGCCCACGTCGCCTTTATCGCCGAATTAGCACCAGGTTTAACCGTTATTGACGAAAACGACAACTACCACCACAGTATTGGTATTGCCGATTACGGCGATGACAAAAAGATAAAAGGTGAAGTTGACGTAATTGTTACAACGATTAAAAAACATGGCGAACCACTGACAATCGAGGCTTTGCACGATAAATTATCATACGAACATCCAGATCACGTCCGCGCCTTGGCTAGCGTTTCAAAACTTCTAGCACACCTAAAAGACAGTTGGGGACTGGTCAAATGGCCAACCGTCAACCCTAAAAACATTCGCGACAAAATCTACGTTATTTTGGCTGAAAATGGCAAACCTATGCACTTTTCTGAAATCGCTGATTCAATCAAAGATAGTAGTTTTAAGCGCAAAAACGTTACAACTCAAGCAATTCACAACGAATTAATCAAAGATTCACGCTTTGTCCTAATCGGCCGTGGCATCTATGCCTTAAACAGTTGGGGATTTGACCGTGGCACCGTCGCTGATATTATCGCTGACGTTTTGAAACAATCAGACACACCATTACATCGTGATGAAATCGTCAAACGCGTTTTAAAAAGCCGCCAAGTCAAAGAAACAACTATTTTGTTGAACTTACAAAGCAAACCACAATTCAAGCGTGTCGCCAAGGCAACATACGCTCTTGAATCCAAATAATAATCGTTTGCCAATTTGCCCCTGCAATGAGACAATAAAAGAGTAACCATGGGCATAATATCGTCTATAATTAGTTTTCTTCTACAGTGGTATGTCTGGCTGCCAGTCGTACTTATTTTGTCTTACTTAACGTGGCGCAATTATCGCCGCGTCGATTCGATGCAAAATGTCGACAGCGATTTACTTGTTCTTGAAATTCCAAAAACTAATGATAAAAGCGAGTTGGCCGCCGAGCAACTTTTTGCCAGCCTCCATGGTATTTTACGCGATAAAAACGAACTTAAACTGAATGAAGGCGTCCAAGAACACCTTAGCTTTGAAATCGCCTCAATTAACGGTCAAATACGTTTTTACGTTTGGGTACCACGAAGTTTGCGCAGTTTTGTCGAAGGTCAGATATATTCGCAATATCCAAGTGTCCAAATCAGATTGGCCGACGAAGATTACGTCAATCACGAACACCAACACAGCGTCGCTTATTCATCTGAAATTACTTTGACTGGTAATGAAATGTTACCAATCAAAACATTCCTCAACTTTGAAGTCGACCCACTAGCCGGCATCACTGGTGCGTTGGCAAAACTAGAGTCAACCGGCGAAGAAGTTTGGATTCAAATCTTGGCTCGTCCAATTGCCGACGATTGGCACAAATGGTCTGACCGCTGGATTAAAAATGTTCGGTTAGGCCGATCTTCATCCATTATAACCAATGGCGGGGGATTAACCTGGATTGCCGGACTACTACAAGCCCTGTGGCAGCCACCCGAAGCTGGTAAAGGCATTACCGCCGCCAAAGAATTATCTGAACGCGACAAGACACGTATTTCTGAAGCTGAAAAAAAGGCTACAAAATTAGGTTATCAAGTCAAAATTCGCCTGGTTTATCTAGGGGAGAGTACTGTTAATGCTCGTTTGCGCATGCAAGCTATTGTTGGTACTTTCAAACAATTTAATAGTACAAATCTAAACGGCTTTAAGATGTCAGCTCCAAGTTTTTCAAAAGAAGATTTGGTTGAATACCGCAAACGCGATTTCAAAGACGAAGGTTATATCCTGAATATTGCCGAGCTTGCCAGTGTATTTCACTTGCCACACACCAACGTCGAAACACCAAATGTCGTCTGGGCCAGCAGTAAAAGCGCCGAACCACCTACGAAATTACCAATTATCACTGGTAATCCAGCTATTGACGAAAATATCAGCGCCTTTGGTATGACCAACTTCCGCGGCGTTAATCAACAGTTCGGCATGCTACGATCCGACCGATCCAGACACGTTTATATTATCGGCCAAACTGGTGCCGGCAAAACTGGTACATTAGCCTTACTAGCCCTAAGCGATATCTTTCATGGCCATGGTTACGCCATTATTGACCCACACGGAGATTTTGCCGTCGACAACATGCGCTTTATCCCTGGTGCCCGTTTGAAAGACGTCATCTACTTTAATCCAGCTGACACAGCCTTTCCACTTGGTTTTAACCCATTAGAAGTAACAAATCCAAGTCAAAAGACCAACATCAGCAGCGAGGTTATTGGTGTCTTGAAACGTATGTTTGGCGAAAGTTGGGGACCACGTTTGGAATACATTTTGCGCTATACCATATTGGCACTATTAGACCGCCCATCAACTACCATGCTTGATATTACGCGCATGTTAACAGATAAGAAGTTCCGCGCCGAAACCTTGGGTTATTGCCAAGATACTGTCGTTTTGAACTTTTGGAACATCGAATTTGCCAGCTGGAACGATAAATTTGTCACCGAAGCAATTTCACCAGTCTTAAACAAAGTTGGCGCCTTTACGGCCAACCCAATCATCCGTAATATCATCGGCCAACCTAAATCGACCTTTGATATTCGCAAGATTATGGATGAAGGCAAAATATTAATTGTCAACTTGTCCAAGGGTCTAATCGGTGAAGATAACGCTGCCATTTTAGGCGCCTTTTTGGTAACTAAAATTCAGTTGGCCTCAATGAGCCGCAGCGATATCGAACGCATCGAAGACCGCCGCCCATTCTATCTGTATGTCGACGAATTTCAAAACTTTGCGACCGATTCATTTGCTACAATTCTGTCTGAAGCCCGCAAATACGGCCTCAATTTAACCGTCGCCAATCAATACATCAGTCAGATGGGCGAAAACGTCCGTGACGCCGTCTTTGGTAACGTCGGCACTATCATTTCGTTCCGTGTTTCAGCCGATGATGCTCCGATCCTGTCTAAACAATTCGAACCTCAATTCGAGCCAAATGATCTGTTACAAATGCACAACCGAAACTTTATTATCAACATGGTTATTGGTGGCGAAAAAACCCCAGCCTTTAATGCCACAACCCTGACATTACCAACGCCACAATTGGACAATACTGCTCTGATTATCGAAAATACTCGCCGTAATTACAGCCGTAGCCGTGTTGAAGTCGAACAAGAGATTGCCGCCGCAATAAGGCCACCTGACAGCGTTAAACCCCCTGTATCGCGCGCTCAAGCTATTAAATGGCCTATCGGCATGCACCCAATTGCCAGCACTATCATTCAGCCAGCAGGGCAGAGTCAGGGTGAATCACCCACCCCTGTTGTAACAGATGGGGAATTAGCAGTTAAGCCAAAACGCAAACGCACCCGCCGTCGCAAAAAACCGGCTGGCGCTGTGACGACAGATAATAATGTACCGCAAATTAGCCCTCAACTGACACCTCAAACCGTCCAACAGGCAAGACCAACTCAACCCGCTGCAACCATCGAACCTGACGGTTCGTTACAGATAAAGCACTAGGGAAGTCAAGTCCTAGTCATTTCCTACATCACCACCCCTCCATCCCCTCATTCATCTGAATGTACTGTTTGTTTTTAATACTGAGATTTAAGTTTTTTCACCATCACCGTCCACCATTCCAACACTAATCCAACATCCTGTTTGTTTGACGCGCTTAAAATTAAATCAACTAAACTATGTATCCTGCGTAACTCGTTACCACTCAAACATACTCGGATAGCATGGTTCAGTCGATTTAATTTTAACGGTCAAACAAAGGGATATTGTATTAGTATTGTTCATGTTGGACGGCTGGCGACATATCGAAACGGTTCTATTGCAATGATAATCTTTACAAAGTTAAAAGTAGGTTCAAAAAAGTAGATTTTCAGGCATCGCCAGCCACCACTACATCCCATCGTTCATCTGAGTGTCCCTTTGGCTGACCGTAAAACTAAATTACTTTATTCATTGCTAGTCGAGGACCACCTGAACCCAATTGTTTGCTATTCAGCAAACAATTGGCGTGAGGGCGATCCTTCACTTTACAGGTCCGTCCACGCGACCTGTACAGCGAAGGTCGTTCCGCAGACAACAAAGAATAAAATAATTTAGTTTTAGCGCGTCAGACAAACAGGACATTTAGAGGAATGAGGGGATGGAGTGGTGGTACCATAGAAACAAAGAGGTATTAACAATATACGAACAAATATAGAACACTATGAATATAATTATAATTAACACTAAATACGCCACAGTACGAAAAATAGCCGTAAATACGTAACATACAAATAGGACAATGGCATACAAAACGACGCGGAAGCCAGGCACGCGAAAGTCATAGGAAAGTGGTTGGTAAAAATAAAAAATTGGTGGTCATAAATAGCAAAAAGAATAGTAACTACATTCATGATCTACACACAGTCTTAACGTCGCACAATATATCTTTTACGACATTGGATATACCATCCAAACAGGTATTCACATGTGTCTTATCTTATAGCTAATTCATCACTTCTACTTAAAGGTAGGGGTAGTATGTATTAACCACTTACGCGTTACTGTATAAATCTAATTATTTATTTAGCATTGTCACGCTGCAACTGCTAAACAACTTTGTTATATCCCAATAGCCAAATTCCATTAGTCAAACCAGCTATATTTGACATTCATAGTTTTCCACAGCATTATATACTTTTTTGTCACCCTCCTGCTTACCCAGCCCCTACTATTTGCTTTTTTAGTATTTGTGTATTTTAATATGTTTTTTGCCCTATTTTCAATATTGTTAAAATATTAATAAATACGAACAAATTTAGAACATTGAATAGGAGAGCGGGGACGCCCTATTTGTAGAATGCTTTACCGCTAACACGTATGTCTATATACTCGGGCGATTGACCGTGGCTAGCAAAATATTTAAGAGCCTTGCTCATATCCTCTATCTGCTCCCCTGCCAAGCGGTCGATTGAGAGTTTCACTAAGGTACTACTTTCTTTAACGCTTATCACCAGCTCACGCGTCGTATTAGCAGGTAAGACAGCTTGGCTAACAGTATAGCCATTAGTGGCAGCAAGAGACACCACACGACCGACAAAACTCAAAAAACGATTACTGATGACTGCAGTACTCCCCTGCGGGGATGCGCCACTGTTATCTATGATTTGAACATCTGGTGCAGCCAGATAATTTTGATCGAATGAAATACCTTTTGAGTCAACATAATATTGCTTGTCGCCTATTTTCCAACCTGCAACAGGGGTGCGTAATGTCACAGCAAAACCAGTCTCACCAATCCCAAGCATATATTGCTGGGTGACATTTGAGACCTCTGGTAATTTTGTCGATACATAGTTAGTCAATGCCACCTGATCAAGATTAAAATGCAACCGACTAATTGGATTGGCATCTAAATAATCCTGAATTACTTTTACATATCTAGATGAATCAACTGGTTTTGCCAGATGAACATTCGATACACTAATAATAACTGTTGCCGTAAAATTACTAATCAATATCCATAAAATCGCAGCCGACAATAGTACTATCGTAAGCACGCTTAAAACCTTACGCCTGTGACGAACTAAATGATGCGCATGTTTTCTGGATGATTCCAGATCAGTTTTAGCATTAACGCTGCCGAAATTATTTGATGTTGTACCTGTTAAAGTTCGATTACGTCGAAAGATATCTGATGAAGAAGCCGGCGTTTTGATATCGGTTTCAACTAATCTTCGTCTGGGGACGTCAGGCTTTTTCTTTTTTAACAGATTCATATTACTTATGTCTATTATAGACTATTTGACGCTTGAAATAATCATATTGGCAACATCTTTGGCTGCATTTGGACGCACAAAATTTAAAAACCGACGGGCCATTGCTTTTGACATATCCGGATTTGATAAAATCTCGTCTATGGCATCAACCAAAATCGCAGGGTCTTCCAACATTCTATTTTCATCAACAATAATAACCGCATTAGCTTTGACATAAACATCGGCATTCTTTAGTTGGTGTCCGCCAGTTAATTTGCCATTTGGTATTAAAATCGTTGGTTTTACCAGAGCGGCTAGTTCGAGTATTGTAGTTGCCCCAGCTCGCGTCACAACCACATCGGCCGCCCCTAAAAGCGACGCCATATCTTTGGATATAAATGAATGCAGTTGAAACCTATCACTATCAGGTGGCGTTAGTGATCGTAGTTCATCATATTGACTAGTACCAGATATTAATACAACCGAACCTAATTTTAATAAATCATTCAATACCAATGCAGTCGTGTTATTAATACGCCCAGCACCTAGCCCACCACCCGTAATTACAATCAGGGGATAGTTGGGATTAATTCCCCACTTTTGCTTGGCTGCTAAACGCTCCGCATCAGAAAACTCATAAAATTCTGGTGCGATTGGAATTCCGACATACCGAGCCTTTTCAACTGGATATGAATAATACTCTAGCGGTGCACCAGTTGCAATTAACGTCGCCCATTTGCCAAGTATGCGATTAGTCAGCCCTGGGTGAGCGTCAGAATCATGAATAACCAGTGGGATGCCTAGTAGTCGAGCTGCAATACCAACTGGTAGACATACATACCCACCTTTAGTAAAAACGACATCTGGGCGCCAAATAATTAATTTTACAATACTTTGCAAGAAGCCAATTCCAACCAAAAATCCGTCGCGAACATTCATTAGTACGACCGATGTCCACAATAATTGGCGCCACATTGATACGTGATTATAGCGTCTGAATTTACCACCAATAACAGTTTGGACTGTCAAGTTAGCCTCAAAATGACCCATAATAGCCCGTGACTGATCTGCAAACTTACTGTCGCACCAAAATCGAATTTCGGCCCTTGGATGAACTTTTCTAATTTCGCGTAAAACCGCTACGACCGGCGTGACGTGACCGCCCGATCCCCCGCCGACTGCTAGAATCTTCATATCGTGCCTCCTTTAAACTTGATGGATGAACTGTATAATGTGACAACTGAAAAACCAATCCAAGCACTGCCGCAATAAATATCAAACTGGTACCACCGAAACTTAGCAAAGGCAGCGTAATACCGGTTAAAGGTATAACCCCGACCATCGATGCTACATTTAGCATAACATGAGACCCCAGCCAACCGAAAGCTCCAGCAATCAACAGCTTTAACCTAATATCAACCAAATGATCCATTAATTTAAGTAGACGCATCAATAAGGCCGTAAATAACGCTAAAACAGTCAGCAGACCAACAAAACCAAAAGTTTCACCAATAATCGCAAATACCGAGTCATTAGTAGCCTCCGGCAAGTATCCCGTCGCCTGAACACTATTCCCGACACCAACACCAAATAATCCGCCAGTACCAATCGCCAGTTTGGCTTGGTCAATATGATAGCTATTTGGGTCATTTGATGACATATTATCACCGTTTAAAAACGTCATAAAACGATCGAGTCGGTGTGGAGCGCTGACGATTAAGGCGCCACCAATCAGCATAATTATCAAAATAATAATCCCAGCATTTTTCACGTTAAGTCCACTAACAACTAACATCGAAATAATAATACCCAGTAGTGACACTCCCGTACCAAAGTCTTTCTGAATTATAACGATAAATATCATCGATATTGCCGTAATAATCGCGACCGGTATCAACGTTGCCTGCGCATTATTTAATTTAGCCTGTTTAGCTTTTCCACCCAAAAAACCAGCCAAAAAAATTAATATTGCATACTTTAACATCTCGGCTGGCTGAAAGCTACCCAGTGAACCCAGATTAAACCAACGTGTTGCACCTAAAGTCTGTTGAGCAATACCAAGATTAGCTAAACCTGCAAGAAAAAGTAGCGCACAAGCCCCAAACGATATCATTACTATTTTACCAGCATGCCTGGTAAACCAGGTATACGGAACAAACGCCATAGCCCAAAAAGCTACAATCGCAACACCTAAACTTACCAATTGTTTAATAAAGAAATACATACTGCCGTACTCACTACCATAGGCGTTGTTCAAAACATTCGCTCGCTGTGGTCCAATCGCATACATGATAATCAGCCCGATTAACATCAATAAACCCATATAAAGCACAATCTGATAATCGGGCTTATGGCGACGAACGGTAGTCTTATCGGCAAACTGAGCTTCGTCTGACAAAGCTTGAATATATCCTTGACTGCCCACCTTTGCCACTTTAGATACTGCCTCCAGCGATTGCTAAAAATACACCTATAAAGGCTGCAACATCTGCAATAACCCAAAAACGCATCGTAACTTTGGTCTCAGGCCAACCAGTTGCTTCTAGATGCTGATGAACTGGTGCCGAGATAAATATTTTACGTTTAAAAATTCGTTTGCTAAAAATTTGGATCAAACTTGAGCCAGCTTCAGCCACAAAAACGACACCAATAATTGGCAACAAAAACAGCGTATTTGTCAACATCGCCACTACACCTAATGAGGTACCGAGTGCAAAACTACCGACGTCACCCATAAAAAACCTAGCTGGATAAATATTAAACCACAAATAACTTAGTAGCGCCCCCAATACCGTAAAACAAAATCCTGCCAATAATGGATGAAGTTGGAGCAAGGCAATAATTCCAAACGCTCCATAAGCTATCGATAACAAACCACCAGCCAGACCATCCAAACCATCGCTAATATTAACAGCGTTACTAGTGGCAACAACAATAAATGCAAACAGCGGTACAATCACCCATCCAAGTGAATAATCACCGATAAAAGGAATATGTACGAAAGTATAATTTAATTTTGCGAAAAAGAACCAGCCCAAAGCCAACCCAATTGCCGTAATCATAGCAAACTTCAAACTAGAACGTAATCCAGCCACACCTTGACCATGGCCACGCACATTAATAATATCATCTAACAATCCAACAAACCCACCACCCAACAAAGCCGCTAGTGGCAACCAGGTTTGACCACGATCCAAATTAAATATAAGCGTAATAATTGTAATAGCAGCGATAAATACTACACCAGCCATCGTTGGGATATTGCGCTTAAATTTTTCTGCATGCAACTTATTAAAGACTTCCAACTTTTCGCCGGTCACACTGTTGGTTCGTTGCTTTTTCCAAAATTTATATCTGTAAGCAAAATATGTGTAAAGCGGAGTAAATAACATTGCCAACAAAAAAGCACCTAGACTTAATAAAAACGTACCAGTCATTCCATGTGTTACATCTGTTAATATAGTGTTCATATCTTACCCTTTCGGCTGTATATTTAAATAATCGAGCATCCAGTTTGAAATATCCGTGAATATCGGCAAAGCATGAGTGCTACCCTCTAGTTCTTTATGGTCGCCAGATACCTGTACCATTATGACATATCTAGTCATATCCGTACTACCACCAAAACCTAGATACGTACCGATAGACTCATCACTGGCGTATACTCCATCCCTAATCACTTGAGAAGTACCTGTTTTGCCACCAATATAATAACCGCCTTTATCCCCCCTATTAATAAATAGCGTCCTAGCAACACGTGTCATTTCGCGAACCTGATCGGCTGTTGATTGTGCGACCAAAATTGATGGTTTTGTTATTTGATTCGGAATATACGTACCAGTCTTGTCTAATTTTCCAGCTAAAACTGTCGGCACATAATATTTTCCACCGTTAACTAATGAGCTAAAAGCAGCCGCAACTTGCACCATCGTTACGTCCATACCCTGACCAAAAGCCATATTTGAATAGCGCACAGCATTTCCATCAACAGCAGTCGGCGGTATTATCGTACCGGAAACTTCACCAGAGACCTCTAACCCAGTTAAACGTCCTAAACGAAATTTGTTATAAAAATAATCGTACATAATGTCGCGTGCACCTCTGGTTATATTCTCACCGTCACCTAGACGTTGAGCAATAGTAACAAAGCCAGTATTCAGCGACCAGTCCATCGCCGTCTGAAAAGTAATCGTACCTGTATGACCCAGATTGGCATTAGTTATCGTACGATCGTCAACTTGAATACTGTCCGTATTAACATAAGTTGCAGTTGGGCTAACTACACCTTTATCGATACCTGTTGCCATTGTAAAAGTTTTGACATCCGAACCGGGTTCATATGGCACAGATACGACACCATTGTTAAAAGTAGCTATATCAGTCACCTCATTAAGTTTAGATGGATCATACGTCGGCAAATTAGCCATCGCCATAATTTGACCATTTTGAGGATTCACAACAATTGCGCTACCTCTGGTGGCTCCAGTTCGTTTTAATCCATCAGCCAAGGCTTGCTCGACGTGAGACTGTACATTGCGATCAATACTCAGTACGATATTGTCACCATTGACGGCTGGCTTATTGATATTATTATTACCAATCGTTAGTGGCACATCACTAACATCGGTCACTGATTGCAGCAATCCATCCTTGCCAGTCAGCCTGTCGTTTAACTTATCTTCAACACCATAACGGCCAACACCGCCGTTATCAACAAAGCCTAAAGTTTGCGCCGCCAGTGAGCTTTCGGGATAAACTCGCTGCGATTCTTCCTGAAATCCTATGCCGTTTAACTTTTCACTTTTTATCTTATCAGCCTGAACTCTGGTAATCTTGGTAGCTAATATCTGATAGCGACTGTCTTTTTTATTTAATAAAGACTGCAGATCAGCCCGAGCATTACCGCCAGCGACACGTTTAATAGTACCGATTATTTTAGCGTCATCTTTGGTGGTCTGTGGATCAGCAAAAACAGTATAAACGGTTTGGTTCATGACTAGAGGCACTGGGTCTTGACCGTCCAAAGCGTATATCAAACCCCTTTTTGCTGGAATCGTTAAGCGTTTAACTTGTTCTTGGCTAGCCATATCGACATAATATGCGTGTTGAATAATCTGCAAATAAAACAGCCTTATAACAAAGATAGCCATAGTAGCAATTACTATAGCTGCAAGTACCTTTGATCGACTACCTTTTTGTAATTCTAATTTCATAAATCTACTACTGTGCGTAATTTGTTGCCACAGGAACGGTCATAGTTGTAGCAACTGTGCTGTTTTTAACGGTTTCAAGTGCTGTCAACCGAGCATTCTCAATCTCAAGATCGCTTTTTTGTGTGTTAAGTTCAGCAATTTGGCTGTCAATTTTTTGAGTCGCATAATCGTAACTGGTTGCGCGGGTTGCTTGCGTCAAATATATCAATCCTAGGACGGTAATCATCAGTGCAACTAGCACAGTGTGAGTCACGGGTCCAAGTTTGATAGCTGAAACATAAGCAACGGTATTTTGGTTACGAGACCAATTTTGCTGACGTCGACTGCTAAAATTTTGATTACGTTGATAAGACATTTTTAATAGACTTCTTTTTTATTTTTGTTTTGGTTTTGGTACCCCGCTCTAAAAATGAGCGGGGTAAGTTGTTGTTAGATTTGGCGGACGTTCACTACTTGAGTGACGTCTGCGTACTGTACTGAGATTCGAACTGGCATATTTTTTTGCCCTTTCTTTTTGTTTGTTTTATTTTTTCACTGCGGCACGTAACTTGCTGCTACGTGATCGCGGGTTGTGAACATCATAAATGCTTCCGGCGATTGGCTTTTTAGTCAATGGCTGCAGCACGGCCTGGATTCCTTCGTCAAACTGATCTTTGAAATAACGTTTAACTAATCGGTCTTCGAGGCTGTGAAAGCTAATGATGCCAACTCGCCCGCCTGGTTTTAACAGGTCGGGCAAAAGTGGCAACAAGTCTTCGATTTGTTTTAATTCATCGTTGACTGCAATCCGGATTGCTTGAAAGGTGCGCGTGGCTGGATGGATTTTTTTCCATCTTCCACGGTATACGGTTTTGATCAAGTCAGCGAGTTCCCCAGTTTGCGACAGTGGTCTGTTAACAACAATTGCCTTAGCGATTGTTTTAGCTGATCCAATTGGTTCTTCACCATATTGGGTTATGATACGCGTAAGTTCTTGTTCCGAGGCGGTGTTGACTAGCGTTTCTGCGCTACTAGCCTGGCTTTGGTCCATTCGCATATCTAGCGGGCCACTATTTGTAAAGGAAAACCCTCGCTCGAATTGATCGAGTTGTGGTGACGATACACCCAAATCAACTAACACCATATTAAATGTCCGCCCTTCTTTTATTAACTGCCTTGCAGCAGTAACAAAATCAGTATGCAGTAACCGCACCCCTTTGTTTGACAGTGAGTTCAAACGCTTTATGGCGTAATCATCACGATCAACCAAGACCGAGTCGGTATAATTACCAGTCACACTTAAAAAGCGATTAGCATGACCACCGTATCCAGCAGTCAGGTCGAGATAACTCTCCCCTTCTAATGGACGCAATGTATCAAGCGTCGCCTCAAGCAAGACTGGAATATGTAGCAAGTTATTTGGAATATATTCTTTACTCATTCGTTATCTAATGATAGCACGAGATAACGATTCGAGATCACCTAACTGGTAGTTAGATCTGTTTGTTTTTGTTGTAACTGTGTTTGTTTTTGTATAAGTGTCCGAACAATTCCACAGTGATTGTCAAAGACAAGTCATAATCTGTGTATTATTCGGTTGAGAGACTTATGTGTGAGGTGGAGTTTATTTGGGAGGTGTGTTTTTTGTTGAACTAAGGTGCGCGAGTTTTTTAATGTGGTCCCGTAGCCCACTAATTTTGCCTAACTACCAGATAGTTGATCTCGAGAGTTTTTCTTGTTGTTATTTCAAATTGTTAAGGTGCTTTGTTTATTGGTCCTAAACGTCAACGTCGGGCCGGATAATGCGCCAATATGCGCCTGCCCTAATTGCCACCAGTTCTCGGTCGATTCCGGCATAGTCAAGCAGGTGCTGCTCGATTGTGACTCGACCTTGTTTTTGGTCAAGTTCCGCCTCGGTCTTACCGTGTCTAAATCGGACATTCAGATCGGCAATCTTCTCATCGAGAATACTGCCACCAAGTGCTGATTCGACTTCCCTGTCCCAAACTGATTTTGGATACAGGTGTAAGTACTGGTTGAAACCTCTAGTCAGTACAACACCGCTGGCAAATTCGTCTCGAAGTTCGGTCGGTATGGTTAACCGTCGCTTGTCGTCAAGCTTCCGTTCGAAATAATCTACGCTTGCCATATTGTGACTTCTTTTTGGCTCCGTTTAGTTATTTTAATTGTTTTAGTGGTTGTTTGTTTTTGTGTGGTGGGAGTTACCCACTTCTTTCCACTGGACTTACTATACTACCCACTACTACCCACTTCAATACCCAATTTTGGCGATTTATAAACCATAACCGGCATTTGTTCACAGTTCTGTGGATAAATTGGTTATGTTATAGGGGTGAAACGGTGGAATACATGATTAAATTTGGCTTATTTTTCGTAATTAATAATTTCATCAATCGTTTTTACTAATTTAACAGATGACGAATAGCTATTGAATTGGTTTTTTTCATGCTTTTTTGCCTTGCCTTGGACTAGATATCCCCTAGCGCCCGCTGGCAATCCGTCAAATGCCATAATTTTATCGTCAATTAATACGACCTCGGCGGCTAATCTGGGTAGATTATCGTGAAAAAAGTCCGCCGGAATAACAAACTGCTGTTTATCATTCAGCCATTTTGCGATATATGCGCTTTTATGACGACTCGGCACGATAATATTCGCCACATTCCCAAGCCCAGAGGCATTAATTTTCAACATCTGCCATTTTTTATCACCAAAGCTCATAATGCAAAAATCGCGATTGGTTGCGATCAAAAACTCAATCAATTCAATCGCACCTGGTTCTAATGTATTACCTTTTTGTAATTTAGCGCGTTCTAAAAAAAGTTCATCAACTACATTTAAATCCATGCCAGGATTTAATTCTGCCAAGTGCTTTAAAGCACTAAAAGACCCGCCAGTTGCTTCAATACCCTCACGAGCTGTTTGCAGACTATCACCACTGCCAACTGATAATTCTTGGACGACTTCTTTCAGTAAATCAAAGCTAGATTCAATATCACCTAAACACCTGTCAAAATCTAAAACATAAAATGTTTTAATCTTTTGCATCGTAAATTTCAATTAAAGCTTTGGCGACAGCTTTGGCGTCATGACGAATTAACGAACGACGCAGCGGTATAGTGCTAGTTTTTTTACTTGGTGCCATTTCGCCCAAAAAATTACCTGCGATTGCTTGGTAGTTAGCTTTATTCAATTTCGTTTTATCGATCTTGACCAAAAAAGCATTTTCTTCTTTGTATCTGTGCGCTACATCGGCCGCTGGTTGTTGTTTGTTATATAAAACGTAATCTAAAAATGGCTCACCAACAAATCGCTCAATTTCACCAGCATGGTCGCTGACTGTAAAACCAGCTGTTTGTCCTGGTTTTGTAACCAAATTACAAACATAAAAACAGATGGCTTTGGTATTTTTTAAAGCCTGGGCAATGCCATCAATCACTAAAAGTGGCCCAAGTGACGAATACATATCACCTGGCGCAATCACCACCATATCAGCTTGCTCAATTGCCTTAATCGCCATTGGATTAGCCGATGCTATTGGCACATGTGACAATATTGCCTTGCGCGGATCGTTTTTAAAGTTATCCAGTGCCACAACATATTGATTTTGCAAAACAATACCCTTGTCTGGCCATTCCATTTTAAGTCTGACATTGTCCAATGTTGCCGGAATTACCGTACCATTAACCCGCAAAATTTCAGACGCTGTTTTGACCGCTTCGCTAAAACTGCCTGTCACTTTTTCCAGTGCCGTCAATAAAATATTACCAAACGAATGCCCACCAAAGGTGCCTTCTTCAAACCTATAATTAAATAAATCGCGTATTTTAGGTGACGCACTTAATGCAACCAAACACTGCCTAACATCACCTGGCGGTAAAGTACCTAATTCATCACGCAAGATACCAGTGCTACCACCATCATCAACCATGTTTACAATTGCCGCCAATTGTTTAGTGTGGTTTTTAAGTTCAGACAGTAAAGTAAAGCTGCCCGTTCCCCCACCAACAAGCGCTATCTTGATGTCATTTTTTGCAAATGGCTCATTCATTAATAACTATTATACATTACTACTTGGTATGAACATAAAAACATGCACAAAATAACACCTCTCGAGGACGGTGCTCTAACAGAGAGAAAAATATGCACTATTTTATCGATAACATCGGGTACAGTACTGAAAAAACAAAATAGATAATATAAAAGAATAATAGGACTATTGCCACCCACGATTTACGAATTTTCAACCGGCGTCCAGGTACTGCAATTGCATCTTTGATCGCGCTACCAACCCTTTCATCGATATAATGTTCAGTTTGTGATTCAACTTTTGACACAACTTTATCGATTACGTTAAATAATCTTTGCAGTAATGCCTGGTTAGTCAAATCAAATTGAGTATTTGAATAAATAAATATTTTGTTATCAACTATCTCGGCGTCAAAATTAAGCGAATCATCAATAAACAACTGCATTAAATCAGGTGTAAATACATACAAAGCATCTTGTTCGTACTCTTTGGGTGCATAAAGCGTAAAGTGTGAGTCAAAATCACCTTCCAGCGATAGCTTTTGATCCTTATTAAATTCCACTGGTAAATCACTAATCGATAGCCCAAATATATTGGTATTGTTGGCTTTTGAATCCAAAACCATATGAGGTAGATTGCGGTCAAGTTGAACCATAATATAACCATAAATATAGGTACGTGAATTTTTTCCTGATCCAGTCGTATAGGTGTAATTTGCAATTTCGAATGGATTAGAAGTTGTGCTGGATAAAATATTATATGCACTGCGACTGCGACCAATATTAAAAATTAATCCGTCACGCACTGGACTATCAATTTTTGGACTAAATTTTAACCCATTAGCCTCAGCAAAACGATATAACCTAACGCCTTGTTGCCATTTTTTTGTCTGTTGTTGAATCACTAGTACCCCGACAATAGACGCAATTAAGACCATAAAACCAACTTGTAACAAGACGGGCGTTACTGTATCAACACTGGCTTGTGCGGCTATTATTAACGATGGCGACACACTGCCAAGTATTATCACCCCAATAATAACGTTCATAAATACATTTGACTTTTTTTGAGCGTACAAACTTTTTAAATTGTCGACATCACGACCAGTAACTTTGGTAGTAAGTGAATCATATTTCAGTTGTTGCATATGCTTATTGTACTATATCTTCGCCAAAGTGTTTTTGCAGGCGCATTGTAATCGAACCTTCGTGACGGCCTAGTAATTTGCTTAGCTCTTTAATAGTTGCGCCATTTTGAAATTTTTCTTTCAACAAATCGTCTTGTTTTGCTTCCCAAGGTTTGTAGGCGTTTGGATAAGTTTCGCGCATTTTGGCAATCTTTTCAGTCCAACCGCTGGCCTTTTTAGCCGACTTTTTTGGTAATTCAGTTTTACGTTTAGCGATTGCCTCTTCTAAATAGGCAAACCTTTTTTGATCCCTGGCAGCCTTATCGCGTAGCGAAACGTCAATCGCCGCCGCATCGGCACTAATTTGCAAAGCCATGCGATTTATACCAGATAAATACAAACTGTGCAAATTTTTTACTCGGCTAAGGGCGACATAGCCCATGCCTTCAACAAAGGCTTTTCGCAAATCAATTTTGGCCGCGTCCAGCGTCATACCTTGTGATTTATGGACCGTAATCGCCCACGCTAAACGAAGCGGAATTTGGGTAATACTGCCACGTTTTTTATCGCCATCGCGTAATTCCCAGGTGTCAGGCGACATTGTTACCACTTTACCATTACGAAATTCAACAATTGGATATTCGGTGCCATGTTCAAAATCCATCACCGTGCCAATACTGCCATTAACATACTTTCGGTCTAAACTGTTTTTGACCGCCATCACTAATGCGCCTTTTTTCAGTCGCAAAATCGCTGGCGCCAAGACTGATCGTTGCAGAGCTTCGACATAATTTTTGCCACCAGTTGTTGTCTGTGTATAAAAAAGTTCGTCACCACCAAGTGTTTCCAGGCGCGCATCATTTATTCGATCAACGTCAACATTGACGGTATGCAGCTCGGTAATTACTTCATCACCTTCGGGCAATACATCAACCCGTGACAATAATTTTTCAGCATGATGACGACGCAATTCACCCGAACGCAAAGAGTTTAAAATATCTAATAATTCTTCGTCATCCTGACGATATTGCTCGCTTAAATAACAAATTGTTGGATCTAATTCTTGCCATACATTACTGTTAACTACAAAACCGCCAGCCCGACTGTCGCCTCGGTTAATGGGTGGCAATTGAAAAAAGTCACCACTCATAATCACCTGAATGCCACCAAATGGCTCGTCGCGTTTACGTACGATTCGACAAACCTGATCAACCATATCTAAACGAAAATCATGCAACATGCTGATTTCGTCGATAATCAAAACGTCGGTTTTTTCAATGATTTCACGGCGCGTTTTGGACATATTATCAGCAAAACCGGCGTGCAATTCATCATTGATGCCAATTCCACTCCACGAGTGAATTGTCGTACCGCCCAAGTGTGTGGCCGCCAGCCCAGTCGTAGCCGTCACTGATACGTGCTTTCCTTCGCCTTTGGCCAATCGAATAAACTGATTCAACACAAAAGTCTTGCCTGCCCCCGCTGGACCAGTTAGCAAAACACTTTCTCCCGAAAGCATAACTTCAAGCGCCATCCCCTGTTTCATCTGTATCTATTGTATCAAAAAAGGGTCATATTATTAGCCCTTTAATTATAAATCAGATTGTTTCTAATGCACGTTCATACGTGCGAGCGACGGTATAAGCCAAATTTGGGAATTACCATCCCGACCCCCACTAGAAGAGGTCGGAACGATAGCCCATTCTGGCTTTGATTATTCGTCGTCCTTAATTACCTTGAACTGAATCAAAGTATATTTCGCGGTTAAAAAAACCACAGCTGCCACCGCAGAACCAACAAAAAACGCATAGATAGAACTTAGCAAAAAATTGCCAAGAATCAATATTGCGTTATAGCCTGCATTATTAATATAACTATTAGCAATCAATAACGCTGACGTTTGGGCGAAAAAGGCCGCCAAAAAAAGTATAAAAAATACTAGGAACATCACAATATAAATTAGACGTTCCAACTCTGCCTTTTTGGTTTTTCTCATAATTTTGTAGTGCTTTAAACTGCCTAAAATAAGCAATTTAAAGCAATATTATTGTTAACAGGCCCCTACCAATTACGCCCGCTCTAGCACGGAACGTGCATGGAAACATTCTGACTTATTAATGTCCACTACCAAGAATCATTGATTTGATAATATACTTTAATTGTAACACATTGTGTAGTTTGAGTCAATTTTTACGTAACCGAGTCTCGCAATTATTACTAACCTCTTGGCGGTTCGCCTTCGGGGTCGTCCAGGAGTTTTTTGGATTTAACTTCATACCTACGACCAGTGATTTCACTAGTAATGTAATCTTCGTTAATCAGATTTACGAATGTATCCAGGTCGTTACCGTCCATGATGATAATTGCGCCGGCGTCATCGGTCATGATATCCAGTTGCATATTGTCGGCGTATTCAATCACCTGTTCTTGGCTGATGTCACCAACTTCGATTTTTTGCAATTTATTAACAGTTTTTTTGCGTTCGCGGACAAGTGATTGCAAATCCATACCATCTGGGAAACTTAGGCGGAAGTGTTTTTCAATTTCTTCGACTTTTTTGTCAGCCAAAGCTTGTTTTTTATAATCGTAATTAAAGATTCGCTCGAATTTGCCTTGGTTAAAGACGAAAATATCTTTGTCGATAATCAATACCTGGTTGTCTGACGGTATCTTTAGTCCAACATCGGCCTGAAAAGCGCCAAATTTACCATCACGAAATTCCCAAGCGGTCGAGCCTTTTAGCACCTGCCCTTGCGAGATTTGTTTGATAGCATAAAAAGGTTTGTCTGGTGAGTTTTTGTGTGTAAAACGCGCTAAAATGCCTTTGATACGTTTAAATTCGTGCTCTTGCTCGCTGAACTCGACGATATCGTTACGCTGATGTTCGATTAAATGCAATAATGTTTCAGCACGACCAACTTTATCCAAATCAGTTCGGAGCAACACGTTATCTTCATCTTCGGATAATTCAAAATCACGGACCGACAAACCAGTGCCAGCACCCATGGTTACGAAATTAATCAAATCATACAAAAACAATGGTTTAATCTGGGAATTTAATTCACTGTTAAAACTGGTGGTGTATGGCGTGTAGTGTTTGTTGAATAAAAAGAATTCAACGTCCAATTCTTTTTTGACGCCATCAATGTTATTTGCCCATAAAAAAATATCGGTCGGTTCGTTTGGTTTTTCCATTGTTTGCTTTCTTTTTTAGGTGATAACTAATTAATTATTGTACACTCGGCATACTATCTATAACAAGATTTTGCCGAATAGTTTTTGGTCGCGCGCCCGATTTGCCCACTGATCGGCCAGTTCGTTGCTGACGTTTCCAACATGGCCACGTACCCACACTAATTGAGCATTAGATTGTTCGTACAATCCAAATAATTCTTGGACGATATCAAGGTTTTTGATGTCGCTGCCCTTTTTTCTCCAACCGTTAGCCTTCCAGCTGACACCCCATTTGGTAGCAACGTTAATCCAAAATTCGCTGTCACTGTAAATTTGACATTCAGCGCCAGCCGCATCTGTTAAAGCGGTAATAATTGCCCGGCCTTCCATGCGAATATTGGTCGACATTTGTTCGCTGCCGACTATGGCTAGTTCGGTGTCTTTTATAACTGCGAATCCACCGGCACCAGGGTTAGGACTGCAACTGCCATCAGTATAATAAATAATCATTAACTCTATTTTACTACAGTTCGATATAAAAATCGAAGCTTGTCATATTGAATACACCATTATATATTTTATTACTAATCCAATGTCCTGTTCGCCTGTCGCGGTAATAATAAAGTTTAGTCCACTTTGTATCCTGCGTAACTCACTACGTTCAAACATACTCGGATAGCAAGGCGTCCTAAGCTTTATTATTCCGGCCAGTCAAAGGGACACTGTATTAGCACTAAAATATATAATGGCTAGCGAAACGTCAAAAAATACGAGCGGATTTAATCCAATAGTAACCTTCCATGTTCCATTTAGTCTTTACATTCCCAAGCATTAGCATAATAATGATACTATCGAGGCGTAATCGCCCGGAAAGGAATACTATGGCAAAAGGTCAAGACAAGAAAAAAGAAGTTAAGAAACCAAAAAAAGTTGCTAAAAAGTAATCTTACTTCGCAAACAAAAAACGCTAGAAATAGCGTTTTTTGTTTGTTTTTTATTACCTGACGCTAGTGCCAGATTTGCCTGACAATATCGATTTGTAATCAGCTGATGGGTTGCCGATGTGGGTTTTGACTCCTGCCCAGTTGGCTTGGACGGCGGCTTCGATTTTTGACTGCATACCTCCCCTGCCAGCACTTGATTTGCCACTGGTCAACATCAAAGCTTTTTTGATATTACATGAATCAATCACTGATACAGTTTTACCTTTTTTATCTAATAGTCCATCAACATTAGTCAACAACATTAATTCAGTTGCGTCAACCGCTACGGCGATTTTAGACGCTAAACCGTCGTTGTCGCCACCATAACTTAATCTGGCTAGTTCGATGTCACTTAGGACGTCGTTTTCGTTAATAATTGGCACGATTCCATGTTTTATGGCTGAATTGATAACTTTTTTCAAACGACCACCTTCAACTCGGTCTTCGATGTCGTTGTGTGTCACCAAAATTTGGCCAACATTAATGCCGTATTTATTAAAAGCTTGTCGCCAAGCTTCGACCAGCGCCGCCGATCCAACCATGGCATAAATGCTAGAGTCGCGGAAGTTGTCTCGAACCGCCCAGAATTACTCGTCCAGCCGCCACGGCGCCCGAACTGACAACGACTATTTGATAATCTTGACGCAAATCATTTAATTTGGCAGCATAACTATCGATTTTATTTTGGTCCAAACCACTATCACCTGTTAAGGTACTGGATCCATATTTAACAACTAAAATTTTACTTTTCATTACAATTTCCCCTTTATTTTAGACACAAATAATAATTCACACGACTGACACCTAGTAATAACTAGATTACTAGGCGCGTGTGGGGGCGAAAGTCAAATCAGCGATAGTAACGCGTTTTTGTTCGGTTGTGTCACGGTCACGAACTGTGACACAGTTGTCAGCCAAAGTATCAAAGTCAATCACAACACAGTATGGCGTACCGATTTCGTCTTGGCGACGGTATCTTTTGCCGATGTTACCGTTGTCATCAAATTCACAGCGAACAGTTTCTTTTATCTTGTCATAAACTTCGCGGGCTTTGGCGACAAGCTCTGGTTTGTTTTTAAGTAATGGGAAAACAGCAACTTTAATTGGCGCCAAATCATATGACAGTTTAAGCACAGTGCGTTTATCATCACCAACAACGTCTTCGGTATATGCATCAGACATAAATGCTAGCAGTATACGGCCTAGTCCAGCTGAAGTTTCCAGTACCCAAGGAATATATTTTTCACCTGTATATGGATCTTTATACGACAAATCAACACCAGAAAATTTGGAATGTTGAGACAAGTCATAATCAGTGCGATCATGAATACCTTCCATCTCGTCAAAACCATACGATGGATAATTATATTCAATATCCCAAGCGTCAGAGGCGTAAAATACTAAATTTTCGTGCTGTTTAAAACGCAAATTTTCAGGTTTGATGCCCATTTTGACGTACCAATCAAAACGTTCTTGTTTGATCCGTTCATACGCCTCTTTGTTTTCATTTGGGCGAATAAAGTATTGCGTATCAGCCTGTTCAAATTCGCGTGTGCGGAATAAAAAGTTACGTGGCGATATTTCATTACGAAATGCCTTGCCTATTTGGGCAATACCAAATGGAACTTTCATTCTTGTTGTATCAACAACATTTTTGAAATTCAAATAAATACCCTGACATGCTTCACCTGGCAGATAAACTGGTTGCTCATCAGCACCAGTAAAATTACCCATATTGGTTTTAACTAACAGGTTAAAGGCTTTGACAGGCGTCCAATCACTTTTACCGCATTTTGGGCATTTAATTTGATCCTTGTATTGGTCAAATAATTCATTGATTGCAGCCTCTGACATTTTTTCATCAGCGGTGATATTAATTTTGGCCAATTCTTTATCGACTCGAATACGAGTATTACAGACTTTGCATTCCGATAGTGGATCGGAAAAGCCACTAGTGTGACCAGATGCATCCCAGACTTTTGGTTCTTTAAACATTGCACTGTCCAGTCCAACATAATTCTCGCGTTTTTGAACGTTTTCTTTCCACCAAGCGGCCTTAATGTTATTAAGCAACTCAACTCCATATGGACCAAAATCATACATACCAGCCATGCCGCCATAAATTTCGCTACCCTGATAAACAAAGCCTCGGCGCTTGGCCAGACTGATAATTGATTCCATGGTTTTGCTGTCAATATTGTTGTCGCTCATATTTATGTATATTATATCAGTTATTTGTAAATTTTATAACGCTGCATGTTCGCGAGCCACCAACAAGCAATCTGGTATGATTTCACTCAGACCCCCAATTTGAGCGATAACCTTTAATGGTCTAGTCGCAATCAGGCGTAATAACTTTATATGTTCGGATGTCAATTCGCCGCCATTCACTGCCCTTAACCCTCTGTCAGCCACATCATAACGATAAGTTTTATCGGCTGATAATTTTTCACCAGCCGTGTCGTGCCACAAACTAAGTTCGTACCCCATCAACGCCGCATAATGCAAATAAAACCAAGTCTGCACAACGCCAATTTGAATCGACAATGCGTCCAAACCCATCAAAGTTTCGGCCAAGACATCATACCAATCTGGGCCTTCGACCATTTCGCTAGCACCCGAAACTAATTTAATCACTAAATATCCAAATTGCATGCGGTCATAATCAGTCATAATATTTTTGTAAAAATGCACTAATCTGGCCGATGTTAAAATGCCAAGTTCACCTTTACCTTCAGTCAAAACCACTTCACAAACGGCAAATAGTTCAATTCCGCCCGCCAACCGACTTTTTTCACGACGGACGCCACGCGCCATCACACTGCGTTTGCCGTCAGGTGTCAGCAGTTGCAAAATTCTGTCGGCCTCACCATAATTTGTCCGACGCAAAACAATCGCCGTAGTTCGATTAGTTTTCATTGTAGTACACTTCGGACCGCTGCCACCAAATCAGCTGGTACCATGGTAGCTTTATTTATTATTCGCTTAACACCGTACGGCGTCACATTTTCAATTGTCAGTTCACTGGCTAAATTCGTACAAAGAATAATTGGAATACCACCAGTATCACCATACGATTGTAATTCATGCATTAACGCAAAAGCGGTATTACCAGTCAGTAAAACGTCTAAAATTATCACTTTGGGATGAACTTCATCAATCGCGTGAATCGCTGCAATCGCATGTAATGCAATTGTGGCCTTAAAACCAGCCTTAGTCAAAACACGTTGGTGTTGTTCAGCCAGCCATTTGTCATCTTCAACTATTAATACCGAGGCACCATTCATAATAAACTGAGTTGCCTAGAAGCTTGTAAATCAATATAAAAAGTCGCGCCGTCACGGTGTTGAGTTACACCAATCTTACCGTTCATAGCATCTGCAAACTGGCCAGCAATATACAGTCCCAAACCGCTACTTTGCGGCCTAGCGTGAATCGGTGTCGACGCCTGGGTTAATTTACTCTTCAATGATTTCAAGGTGTTAATCGGTAGCGCTGGGCCGTAATCACGCACGCCCAAACGAATCGTTTCGCCTTTGTTTATTGACCCGATGCGAATTTCGACCGACATATTACTTTCAGCATAATACAAAGCATTATCGCTAAAATTAATCAAAATTCGTCGCAACAAATCTCGATTCGCAACCAGAAGTAGCGGATTTTTGTTAGGTACAAATTTAACGTCGCGATCATGGGCCGCAAATAGTGGTTTTAGTTCGCGAATAATATCTTCGCAAAGTTGCTGCGGATTAATTGGTTCAAGTGTAAACATGGCGTCAGATAATCGCACCGAACGCGTTAAGTCACTGGTTAAGCGCAAAGCACGTTCACTGGTTAAACTAATTTGACGCAACATTCGACTTCGTTCAACCGGCGTTACATCGCCATCTTCTAGTGTTAATGACAATTGGCGGACCAGGGCTAGCGGTGATTTAAGTTCGTGGGCGGCTGCTACAAACGAAGACAAGCCATCAGTTAATGGACCACCCAAAATTCGTTCGTGCTCCCCCGTTGTTGCACCCATATGTACTTATTGTAGCATGTATGGTGTGGCTATTTTCTATTTAACGAACTTAATTGTTGTAATCAAAGCATTAAAATCAGCCGTAAATGTTGTAGCATCAGTACGGATTGTCAAAGTCTTGTCACGAATTTTATAAACAACCGCTGAACCATGAATATCATTTGAAAACTTGCCGTCTAACCTAGTGCCAGTACTACCATCGGCCGATGTTACACTGCTTGATTTTAAGTCACCTTTTTTAACTAACGAATCATAACTGGTCAATGCTTTGTCATAATCTTTTTCTTCAATCAAAACACGCAGCGCAAATTGTTGTGTTGAACTGATAGCCGGAACAGCCACTGGGTTTAAATATGCCTCGTATGTGCCACCACTACTGGCGTCCCTGTTGATAAACAAACTCCAAGTTTTTGGATAGTTAAAAGTAACCGCACCATAGTCACTTGGGCCGGTAAATTGACGCATTGGTTCTTTTTCGCGCTGAGTAAAATTCGCTTCATCAGTATCAAATTGAGTCTTTTTGGCAGCCGCAACCGCGGTGTCACGTATTGTATTAACGTTGGTTTTTTGATCGGTGTAATTCATAAACGCCCAAATCGACAGAGCCAACAAACCGGTTGATAAAACAATTAGACCAATTGATGAAACCATCCAGCCGTTTACAAAGCCGTTTTCGCGCCTACGATAAATCTGTGTCATAGCGTCATTATACTTGTGGTTTGCCTGGCTGTAAAGAATGAAACTCGTACAAGTTATATGCACCCACGCTTTTTACTGATTTTATGCCATTAATCTTGCTGCCGTAAACGATTAAACTTATTGCCCTACCTAACTTATCAGCTTGTGATTGTAGTCGTTTGGCAATTTTGTCCATGTCGCGAGTTACCGAAAAAACATAGACAACAGTCGTCTTGTCAGGTAAATTCGTCAACCAAAAATCAGCTAAACGAACACTAACATGGCTATCTTTACGTGATAAAAATCTTGAAATAAGTACTAATATTGGGTTAATTTCATAGCCAACAGTCTGCGCGCCAAATTTTGATGCCATTCGCAATACAACACCGTCACCACTGCCGATATCAACTAAATAATCAGCGGCGCTTAATGGGTATAGGTCGGTAAATGCCTGATGAATAGACTTTTTATGGCTGGGCACATATGGCGCCCCACGAAAAACCACCAAACCAAAAACCAGCGCAATTATCGCCAAAATTATCCAAATCATGATTATCTAGCTTTCACTGTCAAATTTTTGTTTGACGATTTGAATTTCGTTTTTTAGTGACAATAGGTCTTTCTCAATTTCGCTGGCCAGTTTTTCAGCCTGCTTGTAATTATCAAGCGCTTGTTCTAACTTAAAATCTTCGCTATCAAACCACTCAACTAATTTATCTAGTTCGGCTGTTTTTTCTTGAATCGATTTATTTGTTGATGACATTTTTAACCTCTGCTTCTAGTATAACTTTATTTGTTTCAATCTCAATCGTTGCACCGACTTTTACATTGCCTCGAATTAATGCATACCCCCTAGCCAGTACTACATTTGGGTCAAGTTGCGTCAAGACGTTGCGTAATGACAATATACGTCGCATTTGTTCATCGGCGGCGCGCTCAACTGCGTCTATTACGTTAATCATCATGTCCTTAACTGATTGCCTTTGCCTATCAATAACCTGCAAGACGCGTGGTAACAACGAAATAACTTGAGCCCTGACAGCTCGAATAATCTCCATCCGATCAGGCACTAAAATTTGTGCCGCATTACTTGGTGTTGCTGCGCTAACATCAGCCGCCAAATCGGACAAACTGGTGTCAATTTCGTGACCAACACCAACCAATGTCGGAATACGACTACCAGCAATCGCCCTAACTAGCGGTTCGTCATTAAAAGCTGACAAATCATCAGCACTACCACCGCCACGAATAATTATAATAACTTCGGGCAACGATTCTTGCTGATTAAAATAATTAATCGCCCGAATAATCTGATCGGGCGCATCCGTACCCTGAACTTGAACATGTGCCACATCAACCCTTAAGCCACCAAATCGATCATTTAATATTTTTATAAAATCAGCATAACCAGCCGATTGTGTGCTGGCGATAACAGCGACATGTTGCGGAACAATCGGTAATCGACGTTTACGTTCGGGCGCAAAAAGACCTTCGGTTTCGAGTTTTGATTTTAACAATTCAAAACTCTTTTTTAGGGCCCCTTCACCACTAGGTCGAATTGTTTTAACCGTCAGACTAAACTTACCCCATTGGGTTAATTTTGGAACAGCCGAAACAATGACTTTCATGCCGTCTTCAATCGGAACCCGTAATTGCCAAACACTCATGAAACAGCCGATACTACCGCCGGCGTCTTTGATATCAAAAAAGACATATTTGCCTTGATTAACTTTAAATGAAGCAACCTCACCCTCAACTTCGACGGTTGGATAGGCATATTCTAGCGTTTGATTAACAACCGCAATAAAATCACTGACGCTGAAAATAGGTTTAATCTGAGTTTTTTCCATATTTATTAATTGTCAGTTGATAAAACACATAACCAAATAAAATCGTACCAGTTAATAATGTTGCCCGCGCCAATAGTATACCGGCAATTGCGACATCAGGTTGAACACCAGATGATGCCAAAAATGAAATCATTACTGCTTCGTAAACACCAGCGCCACCTGGTGATGACGATATAACACTAACAACTGACGTAATTCCAAAAGCAATAAACAAAGTTGCTGGATTAATCCAATATCCCAGTGAAATAAATGCTATCAAAATCAATGACACATCCAAGAGATTTGTTATAACCGACCACATAAGCGGACGAATTAATATCTTTTTTTCGCGGCGAATTTCAAGGTAGTCACGATGAATATCTGTAAAAAATTCCTCAACTGAGGATAAAACTAATATATTTTTCTTTTTACCACGCGTCAATTTTGCCATTACTTTATTAACAACGCGCGTAATCCAGCCAGACAAAGATATTAAACGCTGATGATTACTGACAACATATATCAAGAATGACGTGCCGCCGATGGCCGTAATAATCAAAATCGAGCTGACGACGGTTATCGTTTGGTTGATGCCATTATCAAACGCTAATATTGTTACAGCAATTATAACCATAGCGACAAAGCTAACAAACGACAAGACAAATCGAATAATTTGTGCCATAGTAGCCCGTCCAGGACTGACCCCATGACGATGTAATACCCAGCCTAAATATGAAAAACCAGCTGCGCCACCACTTGGCAAAATATGGTTTACAAAATTTAACTCTAACGCCATGCGTGTCATTTCCCAGCGTGACGTAGTTTTCAATTCACCTCTTGAACGAAGGTATGAAAACATCATTTCACCAGTTGTGTAATAACTCAGCAGTTGCGCTGGAATTAAAAGTAACCAAATCCAAATATTTACACTGCCCAGCAATCCCCAAGCCTTCATAATCTGATCCCAGCCAAAATAAACGACTAGCGCCAGCAATAAAATAGTAATTAATGATACCCAAGAACGAAATGACATAACTAATATAATTATAGCACCCAAAACGCCATCAACAACGTATAATAGAAGAATGAGTTACATAGCAATTTTAGGACGACAACCAGCGCTTGGCACGGCCGAGCTAGAAAGAATATACGGCGGCAAAGCTGTCACGCCAATATCACTTCAGTCAGTCATTATTGATTGTGAAGATTTTGAAATTCAAAGATTTGGCGGCGTTTTAAAAGCTGGCAAAGTTATTACCGAATTGCAACCCAGTAATTGGCGCCAGGTCAGTCAGCGAATTGTCCAGTTATATTCAGACAAATGGTCAAAATTTGAGGGCAAAATCACACTCGGCATCAGCGTCTATGATTTTGTTGTCAGTAATCGTGAGGTCCAACAAGCCGGTATCATACTAAAACAAAAACTCAAGAAGCATAACGTCAGTTTACGCCTAGTCCCAAACTCTGACCCTGCCTTGAGTACCGCTACCAGCCACCACAACAAACTTGGGCTGTCGCCAAACAAAGTCGAATTAATAATCGTCCGTACCCGTGAAGGCAAAATATACATTGCCGAAAGTACTGGATCGCAAAACATCACCGCCTATGCCCAGCGCGACCAAGAACGTCCCAAACGCGATGCTTTCGTTGGTATGTTACCACCAAAACTAGCTCAAATTATGATTAATCTGGCCTGCGGACAACTAAGACCTGAAGAAGGTCGCAAATTAGTTGTTTTGGACCCATTCTGCGGTACTGGCGTTATACCTCAAGAAGCAGTCTTGATGGGACATGCCGCCTACGGCACTGATTTGTCAGAAAAAATGGTTGAGTACAGCCATGCTAATATTAAATGGCTGGAAGATGTTTATCACAAAGAATTCGATTATAAGTTCAGCCATGGCGATGCGATGACTAATAAATGGCAACAGCCAATTAACGCCGTCGTTGCCGAAACTTACCTAGGACAACCATTTAGCGCTCCGCCATCACCCGCCAAACTCGAAGAAGTAGTCAAAAATTGCGATTATATTATTACCGAATTTTTGCGCAATCTAGGCACTCAAATCAAACCAGGCACCCCTGTTTGTATCGCTGTTCCAGCTTGGCGCAACAAGGAAGGTCGATTCACTCACCTGCCAATCACATCAATCATCGCCCGATTTGGATATAAACCGCACGAATTTACCAATATCTCGCAAAACGACCTACTGTACTACCGCGAAGATCAAGTTGTCGCTCGCGAACTTTTAGTATTAACTCGAGTCTAACTAATCGCCAGCCACCACTTCATCCCATCGTTCCTCTGAGTGTCCCTTTGGCTGACCGTTAAAATTAAATCAACCTAAACCATGCTATCCGAGTATGTCTGAGTGGTAACGAGTTACGCAGGATACATAGTTTAGTTGATTTAATTTTAAGCGCGTCAGGCAAACAGGACATTCAGAGGAATGAAGGGGTGGAGTGGTGGTGATGTAAAATACATCCGCAAACACCTTGACGCTACCACCATTATTTGATACAATTAACTAAATTTTGTTATTAAATTTCAAGGAGTTATCTCATGTCACATGTTAAAGCAGGTGGAACAGCCAAAAACGTCCATAATAGTCCCGGTCAACGACTTGGTGTTAAACGCTTTGGTGGCCAAAAAGTTCGCACTGGCGAAGTATTAGTCCGTCAAACTGGTTCAACCAAAATCGGTGGTGTTGGTACGTTTACCAGCCGTGATTTTACGATTCATGCAGCCGTTGACGGTGTTGTAAGCTTCGGGAAAGTTCGCAAAAGCCGCTTTACAGGCAAAACTACTCCTCGTACTCAAGTTTCCGTACTATAACAAATATCTTGAAACCAATTTAAAACTGCCCAGTCGGGCAGTTTTAAATTTGCATATTTTATTACTAAGCTTTGTGTTCCATCAACCCAAGGTGATATTTAACTCGTTCAACAACGTCACCGATAACAACTTGTGATTTAACCAGATAGTCATCAACGCCCAACGATTCAGCACGTTCTTTATCCTTAGGTTGACTAAGTGCTGTCAACATAATAATCCGAATATTCGATGTTTCAGGAGTGTTTCGCAAAATATCCAAAACATCAAAACCACTAATTTTAGGCATCATAGCGTCAAGCAGTATCAAATCAGGCTTAAATTCCAACGCTGCCGACAAAGCAACTTCGCCGTTATTCACGGCGTGTGTGTCAAAACCTTCCATCTCAAGACGAGATTTATAAACTGCAGACAGTGCAACATCATCTTCGACAAGTAGAATCTTTTTCTTTGTATCCATATTACCCCTATATTACTACAACCTGACCTAAAAACACAAGCGTTTAAAGACCAAGAGCTTTTTTAGCTGCATCAACCTGTGGATCAACACTGTTATTAATGTCTGTTTGTGTCAAAGTTGCCGTCACATCTGGTGTAATGCCCTCTTTGGTAATGTTTTTGCCGTTTGGAGTATACCAACGCGCAACTGTAACTTTAATTTCAGCACCGCCACTTAATTGCATCGGCTCTTGAACGCTGCCTTTACCAAATGTTTTTTCGCCAACCAATTTTGCTGCTTTGTGATCCTGCAAAGCGCCAGCCACAATTTCACTAGCACTAGCTGATTGACCATTTACTAGTACGACAGTTGGTATGCCCTTTAGTATTGCATCACTACCCGACTTTGAAGTACTTACAATCTTAGAACCATCAGTACCTGTTCGTTCAGTTACAATTACTTGATTATCCAACCACAAGCCCGCAACGTCGACCGCAGCTGATACATAGCCACCGCCATTATATCGTAGGTCTAAGATTACAGATTTAACGCCTTGTTTAACAAAATCCTGTGCGGCAGCCTTCGCCAAAGCGCCGGTCTTATCATCAAATCGTGAAATTGTAATCGTACCAAGTCCATCAACAACGCTACTGTCAACACTTGGATTGTTAATAGTTGCACGAGTGATTGTATAGTCTTTAACTTCAGTACCACGTTGGATCGTCAGTTTAACTGTTGTGCCGACATCGCCACGAATTACACCAACCGCCCGGTCAACCGTCCAACCAGCAATCGATTCATCATTAACTTTCAATATAACATCTTCCGCCAACAAGCCAGCTTTAATAGCGGGGTTGTCCTTCAATGGTCGATTAATAGTAACCTTGTCGTTTTTGAGGCCAATTTCAGCACCAATACCACCACCAATATTGCCCGACAAATTGTTATTAAAATCAATTGCCTCAGATGGGCTAAAATAGGTTGTATATGCGTCGCCAGCCGCCGCGACCATACCACGATTTGCACCTTGAATCAAAGCATTTGTATCTAACGTGCCATCATAATTAGCCGCCAACTTATTGTAAGTCTCTTGTAACGAACTCATATCAATCGACGCATCGTGGGCTTTTGCCCCAAAAACTGGGCCAATCGCCGATTCAACATTATAATGATAGACGCCAGCACTATAACCAAGCGCCAAAGCCAACGCAATCGACACAAAAAACACTGACGGGGTTAATAGTTTAGTCTTTATTTGACTATGCTCTACAATATGTTTAGTAATTTTGGCTTTGATTTTAGCTTGAATACGCTTCATTATATCCCCTGGGGTTTAGGCACACTTTTTCTATTACATATAATTATAGCGCAACACATGGTGGTTGCGCTATAGAACTTATGCTTTTAAATCTAGAAATATATATAATAATTATAAGTTGATTCATGGACTCTAATCTTACTATAATTCCCCCAGCCTAAGCCACTATTATCTCCAGAATTGTGACTATAGTCATTATATTGACTTATTATTATATAGCCGTCAGCATCCGGGTCTGTTTCAACCCAAACAACGTGACCGTATTGGCCTGCTGAGATAACACCGACAGAATTTGCTCTTGGAGTAGTATGCACCATGCTATCAGGAAAATTATTTGGCCAATTTGCAGCATCACCCAAGTATCGATAACTTCTGTTTGTATATTCTAATATTCTCCACGCGGCATAGCTAGTACACTGACGACACGCATAGCCTAAACCGTCAGAACCATCTCCATTTATGCCATTATATGACATCAGATTACCCCATCCGTCATATGCAACGTAGCAGTTGCCTCCACCCCAAGGATAATTACCCTTTGTTGCATCAGGTATTCCAGTTACAGTTCCGCCTCTATTTTGAGCAGCAATAATGATTGCCTGCTGTTGCTGTACTAAATCTTTCTTTTTGCTTTCTCCGTCAGCAGAAAGCTTCTGATACGCAGCTTCACTATTTTGTGTCTGATCTAGAATGCTTTGCTGTTCGGATTCTTTCGCAACTAACGCGTTCTTTGCACTATTCTGATCTTCTAGCACCTTAACAACCTCAGCCTTTTTATCAACAAGGGACTTCTTTAGATTTTTAATTGTTGAAATAGTTGTCGTTAATTGATTACGAATTGATGTCTGATACTCTTGTTTATCCATATAATCACTTATACTACTGCTGCTGGCTAGCATTTCAATTGGCGTAACGTTGCCATCTACGTACATATCGGCAATAGTAGAACCAAGCGCGTCTTGATTGTCAGTTATTTTTTTCTCAGTGTCTTTAATCTGCACTAATAGCGAGTCGTAATTAGCCTGATTTATATCAATTTGAGCTTGAATTATCGCTCTCTCGCTTGCGAGTTTTGCAAGAGCAGTCTGTAGCGTCTGAGCTTCATTATTCAACTGAGCCGCCTGTGCATGATAATTTGCAATATCCTGCTCAAGTGCATCAATCTGAGCCTGCAATTGAGACACTGATGTATCTGCAGACGCATCCTTTGTCATAATTTGTATAGGCGCTGATATAGCGATAACTAAACTAATTACCACCAGAACAGTTTTTGTCACCACAGAGTGAAAGTTAGGCTTAGAAATTGCAATCTTCATTATTTTAAATACCTGTACGTTGCAAGTAGCGACGAAATTACTCCAATAATTGAACCAGTAGCGATCATGACCAACAATACGGGCCAAGCATAAATGGTTACTAAATCAATCGTTGGTTGAACTTTTATTTGATAACTTGTAAGCGTACTAGACACATTGTACAATACCCAAATACCCAAACCTGTTGCCACCAGGGCCGCCAAAAAACCATACATCATAGACTCGACCAAAAATGGCCCACGGATAAATGACTTATCAGCACCAATTAACTTCATCATCTGAATCTCTTCTTTGCGGTTAAATATAGCCATTCGAATCGTATTAAAGATGATTAATGATGATATAAATATAAATACTGCGCCCGCCGCCAAACCAACTTTTTGTGCAAAACTAACAGCCCGCCCAATCGATTCAATTGTATTACGTCTTACACCGGCAAATGACGGCTTGTGGTCAGGATTGAGAGATTTTTTTACCATAGCGTTAGTATTTACGAAATTTTCTAATTGCGAAGTGTTACTGATGTCGTTCACCTCAACACTTAGTGTTGCTGGATATTTATTAGTTGCGGCATTCTGTGCTTCTAAAAAGCTGGCATCGTCTTGATGATTTAGAGCGTCTTGAGTCTGTGCCACTTCGGCACTGATATACGTAACCGCACGAACTGATGATAATTTTTTAAGCTCAGTCGACAAATCTGATCCAACTTGGTCAGTCGTGTCAGTCTGTAAATATATCGACATTTTAACTTTACTACGCAAATCACCAATCGTATCTGTCAGTATATTTTGAGCTACAAAAGCCGTAAAAATAATCAATAATGTAATAGTCATCACAGCAGTAGCTGCAATCGACAACCAAGAGTTACGAATAAAACTGTCGGTACCGTATCGAATTACCCTAAAAAACGATAACAATTTGCGACGATTACGTTTTTGTGACGCCAATGATTTGGAATCTGATTTTTTCTTTTTACCAATCATTATTGTCGATAACTCCCCTCGGCTTGATCACCAGTAATTTTGCCGTGCTCTAACGTAATAACGCGACGTTTTAATTTATTAACAATATCAGCATTATGTGTCGTCAACAGTACGGTTGTGCCGTATTTGTTAATCTTTTCAAGCAACCGAATAATATCCCAACTGTGTTTTGGGTCCAAATTTCCGGTTGGTTCATCGGCAATCAAAATTTTTGGCTGTCTAACCACTGCCCTAGCAATTGCAACTCGTTGACGTTCACCGCCCGACAATTGGTTTGGAAATTGTTTTTCTTTGCCTGTTAATCCGACTAGTTCAATAACTTTTGGCACGGTGTTTCGAATTTCACGTCGAGTCATACCAGCGATTTCCAAGGCAAAAGCAATATTTTCAAAAACCGTACGTTGTGGCAATAATTTAAAATCCTGAAAAACGACACCAATCTTGCGACGCAACATTGGAATATGACTGTCTTTTAAAGTGTCATAATCAATTCCACCAACGACAATCTTGCCACTGGTTGGTTTTTCTTCACGAGTTAATAGCTTCAACAAGGTTGATTTGCCGGCACCAGATGTACCAACCAAAATCACGAATTCGCGCGGTTCAATGAATAAACTCACCTGGTTAACAGCTGGGTTTAGGTCTTTGCCGTATGATTTTGTTACCCTATCAATTAGAATCATTGCTTGATTAATTATAACATAAGTAAGTTGGCAGATGACAACAAATCACACGATCAATAAGGCAATATTAGACCTTATTTAAATTGGAATGAATCAATAATTTTGTGGGCGCTTGCTTCCATTTTGGGCTCATATTTATCACCTTGTATCATCACCTGATAATAAGTACCGTCTTTTGTTAATAGTGCAAAATCACCAAATGTTGCTTCCTGCGTGTTTTTATCCGTAAATTGTGCAGATATTTCATAAACCTTAATTGAACCATTGGAACGTACATTCATATGTTTATTTGATATAGAATAATATGATTGTGATCCCATAGTAAAAATATTTATTACAGCTTCCGCGTTAGACTTATTAAATGCTTCCACTATTGGGGCTATATATTCTTTTGCGTGACTATCATCATTTGGGCTGTATTTATCTATATATACACTAGACCTATAAGTATAGTGCGTGTCCCCAACAGATCTTGGATCTTGGAATCTAACACCGCTACTACTTTCGTATTTTACGTATGTATCTGGAATTAATACAACAAACTTATCTGTTGAATACTCTTTTAATGGCAAGCCACTATATACTGTGCTTGGCAGCAACAACCAAGCTACTATACCTAATCCAAATAGAACAACTATTGCTATGGCTGCAATAATTATTTTCTTTGTTTCTGATTTTTTTGTTTTACTATTTGCGCTAACTGCTTCTGTCGGTTGTACGCTCATTAATTGCTGCGACGCAACTGGCGCAACAACGACCGTTGGTTGCACGTCAAAAACGGGCGTCAATGGCTGCGTTGCTGTCGGTGATGGCACTATTGGGTTAGAAGGCTCGACAACTGGTGATTGTGGTACTGATTGAGGCTCTGGCACGATAGGGTTTGGTTGATTTTGTTCTGGATTCATTTTATTCCTTTAAGCTTATAATTATAATATAACCACAAATATTGAATTATTAATATGTTGTCATTAAAAATTAATTAAAATATCGCTAGATTAAATAAGTGATATAATTTAGCTATACAAATAACTGGGGTATAAAAATGGGTGTAAATATATCAAAAGGTGCAATCGCAAAACGACAACAATATCAATCACTATCGTTGACTATTGCGCTAAGCTCTATCATTATTACTATGATAACTATCTCTTATCTGCTTAGCCCATTAGATTTTGGTATTTGTCCTGTTGACCTAGTAGTTTATTCGGCGCTAGTATCAGTCTGTTCTGCAACGATATTCTTGTACTTCTACTTTACTAGTCAATCTAAAACTAAAAAAATTGTTTCAAAAACAAATAAGATTCTTTTATGGTTGGTAGGTAGTTTTGCGGTTTTAGCCGTAGCATTGACTGGCTTATCTGCATATAATCAAAATCGACTGCATGACGAAAACCAACAATTAATAAATACTGACTATCACACATACTACCCCAGTTCTTCACATACTGACATCAACTTTGAACACACTGTAGACGACAAGCCAGTCATATATTTATATCCAACCAAAACCGAAAACGTCAAAGTTGAGTTAAATTATGATGGTAAATTAACTTCAACTTATCCTGATTACAATAAATCGACTAATGGCTGGGAGGTTACGGCCAATCCTGATGGCAGTTTAACAAACCACCAAGATGGTCTAAGTTACAGCTATTTATTCTGGGAAGGTTTGCCGAATACTGCATTTCCTAATTACGATTCTGGTTTCGTAGTTAAGGGATCGGACACGAAAACATTCCTTCAGACAACATTAAAAAATCTCGGCCTTACAACCAAAGAATACAACGAGATGATTGTTTATTGGTTGCCAAAACTCGAAAATAATAAGTATAATTTGATACATTTTGCTGGCACTGAATATACCGACACAGCTAAATTAACAATCACCCCTGCCCCTGATTCAATATTACGGGTATTTATGGTCGTAAAACCACTCGACAGTTTTCAAAGTATTCCAGCTCAAGAATTAAAACCATTCGTCCGCAAAGGGTTTACTGTAGTTGAATGGGGTGGAACCGAATTAAAGTAGTCAATTTAAGCGATTGACTCTAAATAGCTTTCGGAGAATTCATCAATGTCACCATCCAACACACCTTGGGCGTTTTGGTTTTCGTGTTTAGTACGTGTATCTTTAACCATAGTATATGGATGCAAAACATAATTACGAATTTGCGAGCCCCAATTGGCTGACTCACCTGCCTGCAAATCAGTAATACTAGCAGTGTGCTGTTCAAGTTGCAATTGAGTTAGTTTTGACCGCAAAATTTTCATAGCCGTTTCGCGATTTTGCAATTGCGACCGCTCATTTTGAATCGCCACTACGATGCCAGTTGGAATATGTGTGATACGCACCGCACTGTCAGTTGTATTAACCGATTGGCCACCTTTGCCACCAGCTCGATAAACATCAACTTTCAAATCTTTGTCATCAATTTGAACTTCTTCGGGTGTGTCAATTTGCGGTAAAACTTCTACCAATGCAAAACTAGTTTGACGTAGATTGTCACTGTTAAACGGACTTAGTCGCACCAAACGATGAACACCATGTTCGCTACGTAATCGCCCATAGGCATTATGGCCAATAATTTCAATCACAGATGATTTAATGCCAGCTTCTTCGGCCGCCGAACGTTCAATTATAGTTGCTTTCATATTTGACTTATCTGCCCAGCGCAAATACATTCTTTCCAGCATTTCAGTCCAATCCTGAGCATCGGTACCACCAACACCGGCACTTAGGCGCAAAATAGCGTTGTGGTCGTCAAATTTACCATGATACAACAATTCTTTGCGTAATTTTGCAAAGTCATTTTCCAGCGCCAAGGTTTGCTGTTCGAATTCTGGCACCATACTGTCATCACCCAACCCAATAAATTCAATAATGTCAGCAACTTGAGTGCGCAAAGTTACCCAAGGATCAACTGTGTTTGATAACGTCGTTTGTTGTTTGATCTTCACCTGCGCATCAGTCGGATTATTCCACACTTCAGATTGCGCCAGTTGATTAGTCAAAACCGCAATTTGTTCTTGTTTTTTAATAACGTCCAAACGCTCAAAAGCCGCATCAATTTGCGTCAACAATATTGTCAGTCGTTTTAACAGTGGTTGCATTGTATTTATTGTAACACCTTAAGTTAGCGATTGGAATTTGGCTATTGGAAGGTGGCAAAGGTTGATTAATAACCATTTCATAAAATGCAATATTTTCCCTCTGTTAGAGCACCGACCTTGAGAAGTGTTATTTTGTGCATCTTTTCTATTTTTCCTATGTTAGACTATTTCTTGCTTTTTTACTTTCCTATTTCCCATTTCCCAACCCCCAATCCCGACCTAACAGGACCCGATGGGCTTTTATAACGACACTTGCGATTGATATGTTTTCAAATAATCAAAAGTCGATTCTGGCACATCAAACGGCAATTGCGCGTAACCGCCTTTTTTTTGCGCCATATGATATGCTAAACGCAGTTCATCAACCTCACCGACACATTCAAATGGTTTCATAACACCATCAATCTCCAGCAGACCCTTGAATGTATTTACTAGATCAGGTTTTACAAATAAATCTTGGCCATCAAATAGACTTTTTAAATCCACTGCCTCCAAAAATGGCGCAAACAACAGATATGAATTAGCACATTTTGGACAATTTCCGCACCATTTTAAAACACTGTTATCGTTACCTTGTTTATAATTTGCCAAGTTGCACGAGCTAAAATCGTGACCATAATCTGGCCATACATTTTTTACAAACAATTCCGCCACTCGCAGTTCGCTCAGACCACGAATCAGCGATCCAATATGTAAATCAGGTGAAATATAAATTGACACATATTTCGCAAACATCATTTCAGCCATCCAAGTCTTGGACCATTGATGATTAACCGCCAAATCGCCAATAAAGGCGTGAGGTTCTTCGCCTTCGTGGGCTATGGAAGTAATAACTTCATTTTTATTTAACAAAATCGCTTGAATAATAGCCAAACTTTGCACAATATAGGTCACTGGTACATGACCTTTTAGCCCACCGTCAGCCTCGGCCTTGCGCAAACCATCATGATCTATATTTCGCCTACTGAGCGCCAGTTTCGCGCCAATTTTATCTAATACTTTTGGATAATTATCACTACTTGAAATATACCAAGATGTAAATTCTTTACCAGATTTTTTTAAAAGTTCAGCTGTTAAAAGCGAATCCTTACCACCACTTTGAAGTGCTAAAATCCCTGAACCATTATATTTGACGCCGCCAGTTGGCATTGGACCAGTCGCTGTAAAATGCGCCAAATCATCACGCGTTAAATTATTTTCAAACGCAAATTGTCCCAAACCCTCTTGGTAGACTGTGTTAAAAAAGTCAACTTGCAAGTTATCTAGCTTATAACCTAATCTGACAGTCGCCAATGGAAAAGTTTTATAATACGATGTACCTATCAACATAAACGCCAAAAAAAGCGCTTTATCAAGCAATTGGTCGTCATATCGTTCACCGACCTCGAATGTTACTGTCTCGATAAATGTTCGCCCATCATTAAAACCATATTCAAATTTTGCTAACGAATTAACCTTATCAAAATCGTATGATTTAAAAATAAATTGTTTCACAAATTATTTACAATGTCCCTAAATTGATCGCCACGATCATAAAAATTGATAAACATGTCAAAACTTGCGCAACCCGGACTCATCACAATAACGTCCCCAGATTCAGCCTGTGATTTTGCTAGTTCAATAATCGGTTGTAATGTCGATAAATCAGTTATTTCAATCTTCAATTTTTGATTTGCCGACTTTATAATTTCAGCTAATTTCTGACGAATTTCGCCCATAATTATCACTGATTTAATATTATTTCGACCAGCAATCGCATCGGCCAGCTCAGTAAAATCAGCACCTTTATCAATACCACCTAATATTAATACCTCTGGCTGTTTAAATGATTTAATCGCCGCAATCGTTGCCGATGGAGCCGATGAAAAACTATCGTTATAATATTTAACACCGTCAATTTCACGAATATATTCAATGCGGTGTGGTAAACCTTGAAATTTACGCAAGCCCGATTCGATATCCGTATCTGTTAATTTATAAAATCTAGCAACCGTAAGCGCCGCACAAGCATTCTCGACATTATGATTACCGATTAATTGCAACGCATCGATTGAACAAATTTTGTGTTCACCTTCATAAAAGTCACTATCATTTACGTACACTCCACCATCGTCAGGTACCGCGTACCGAACAGCCTTACCTGTATCTGAAGCACTGGCAATTTTTAACGATAATTCATTTGAGGCGTTGAATACACACAAATCACCTACTTTTTGAAAACGACGTATGTTAGCCTTGGCATTAACATAGTCATCAAAATCAATGTGAACATTCAAATGGTCAGGCTCAATCAACAATACTACTGCAACGTGTGGTGAAGATTCTAAATCCCATAATTGAAAACTAGATAACTCGTAAATCACAATATCATCAGCCTTGATATCCTTCAATGAGTCAAGTGATGGCGTACCAATATTGCCCAATAACCATACTTTTTTACCAGCCGCTTCAAATATGCTCGCTATCAAACTGGCAGTTGTGCCTTTACCTTTTGTGCCCGTTACACCAATAATTTGGGCTGGACATTTAGCAAAAAACTCATTGGTTGCCGACCAAATTTTACCGTCAGTCACAATTTTACTTGGCGCCAAACCAGCTGTTCGTACAACCAAATCATATCCGTTAAGTTGCGAGAATGCATCATTGCCAATAATCGCAAAAACGCCATCTGGCTCCATCTGTTCAAGCTTATTTTCATCAAAAACCGTCAATTCATTTTTTGGATCAGCCGACCAATATCGATAACTTGACCTACCTTCTTGACCATAACCAGCAATCGCAATTTTCATTTATTTCACCTTTTTTAAAAGATTTAATAACAAGTCATAATATGATTGTAATTGTTCTTGCGATATATTGCCAATTCCACCCAAAGTCCACTCGCCTTTTTCAATAAATTCTTTAGCCAATACAACCATATCCTGCAGCGTTGTTGATTTAATCGATTCTGGCGACAGGTCCATCATCTCAATAACTTCACGATTAAAATAATCCTCCGCATACCAACCAACAACCGAGCCGACTGTTTGACCTCTCATTTGATATCTACCCAAAGCATATTGCTTTGCCGAATCCAATTCTTCGTTTGTTATGTCATTATCGATAACCTTTTGTAACTGTTCAATAATTAATTTGAATAGTGATTCAGCATTTTCGAGTCCAACTCGGCCATATATCTCCCATGATGATACGTTTGAAACATCAGTATCGTAATTCGAACTAACATGATAACAAATTCCCTGACTACGAGCTTTCCCGAAAATTCTAGAATGAAACGTTCCAGTTAATATGTGGTTTAGGCCACCCATAGCAACCAATTCAGTTGTCGATAATTGTCGAGGTAATAATATAGTAATCTCAAATGTTAAATTCGAAAGATCTGGTCGATATAAATGTACAATTGGTGATGATTTTACGGATACCTGCTTTACTGGAAACCTTTCACCAACTGTTAGATCCCAATTGTTTAGCTTATCAATAATCATTTCTTTAGATTCAGATATATTACCTGCGATAACAAATCGCATATTATTCAAAGTATGAGTTTTTGTGTAAAAATTTTGAATGTCTGATAACTCAACTTTATTAATAGTTTCAATCTTCTCGGAATCTATTAAGCAGGTATCACCCATAGCCCTTTGGATTTGTTGAAACAAAACTCGGCTATGATTATTCGCCTGCGCCACCAACTCTTCTCGTACATTACCTCTTTCAGCATCAAACAGTTTTTGCTTATACTGTGGATGAGTAATGGCAAGTTTAAACAAGTCCATAATTCGACCTAGCTCCATCAAGGCCGACAATGACGAATAGCTCATACTCCTATTAGATGTCGTTGCGCTAATAGTTGCACCATTCTTCGAAAATTCTTGGCTAAATTCTTCAGCTGTTGAATAATTATCATTCGCTCCAAATGACAAATGTTCCAACAAGTGCGCTACCTGCTGAATAGACGGATCGGCATAATCATAGCCCGCTCGAAAGTTGATATCATATGAAACAACTGTCGAATCAGGGACGTCTATTATCAACCCCTTTATGCCGTTACCTATCACTATTTCTTCAACAGTGTGTTTAAGTGGCATTAATTATTCCTTCTCAAAAAGTACAGCTACTTTATCATTTAAATCGACTAATTCTTGTTTGTCGCCACTACTGACGGCAGCTAGAACCCAAATATCTTCTTTGATAAAATACCTGGCCGTATCTATCATACGCTGCACTGTCACGTTTTTAATCATTTCAGGCACTTTGTCATAATCTTTAATAAAACCATCATCAAAATAACGTCCGGTATAAAAACCACTAATTTGCGACACCGTCTGAGCGCCCATTTGGTATCTGCCTAGTGCAAATGACTTAGCAGCGTTAACTTCTTCATCAGCAATTTTTCCATCCAAAACATTTTTAATTTCGCGGGCAATAATATCAAATAATTCACCAGCAGCTTCGTGGTTGACTTGTCCTGTAATATCCCAACCACTGTCATACATTCCGGTACCAACATACGAACTAATATTATAAGCCAGGCCTTTTTGCCGAGCGGCGCCAAAGATGCGTGAGTGCATTGTCCCAGTTAAAATATGGTTCAAATAATGCATAGCATCTAATTCTTCGTCATTCAATTCTCTTGGAATTGCCATAAACAAGCCAAACGTCATATTAGTTGCATCCTTACGACGAATCACACTTGGGCCAGCTTTGGATAATTCATCACGAGGGACTTCTAAACGTACGCCTTCAGGCAACGACATATCTTCTAGCTGACGCCTAATTTCAGCCTTACGACCTAATAACTTACCGGCAATTACAAAACGCAAGTTGTTGGTCGTATGAGTTCGACGGTGATGTTCGCGTACATCAGCTAGTGTTACAGCGCTGATCGTCTGTAACGACTGACGGAAAGTTAAGACATCCTCACCAATCAATTGCTGAACACGTGGCCACAAAATACGATAATGGTCGTTTAGATAATTTGTTAGTTCGCTTCTGACATTTCCCTTTTCGGCGTGTAATTCTTCTTCATTAAATTTTGGCTGACAAATTGCTAGTTTTTGTAAGTCTAAAATTCGATACCATTCAAAATCGGCACAGTCAGCTTCGTAAACCATTGATAAATCACTGGTGTAAGCATTCCGGTAAGCTCCATTTTTGGTAAATTCAAACTCAAATTCATGGTCACTTTTAAATCTAGCGTTAGCCCCAAAAGCCATATGTTCCATTATGTGCGCTACTTGTTCGATATCTTTGGACTTAACATAACGATTACCAGCCCGAAACTGAAACTGCATACTCATCGTCGTCGCATCAGGTACGTCAATTAATAGTCCTCGGGCCCCGTTTTTTAAACGTATCTCTTCGACGGTATGTTTCATATATTAGTTTTCTGCCTAACTGTTATTTACGGTTTTTCTTACGATTTTGACGTTGTGATTTCTTTTTCTTACGAGAGTCATGTTTTTTCTTGTTCGATAAATTCGTCGATACGGCTTTTTTGACTTTAAAGTCACTATCACGATTTAATTCACCACCAGTAACTTCGTTGACACCTTTTTCAACAGCATTTTCAGCTAAACGCGTCAATTCAGTCTGGTATTCTTCATCAGTTTTAGCAATCACATCAGTTTTACGAACGTGCATTATGGCGCGCAAAACTTCGTCACGCAAAGTTGCCTGCAAACTGTCAAATAACTTTTGTGATTCACTACGGTATTCAACCAATGGGTCGCGTTGACCAACACTACGCCAGTGAATTCCCTCGCGTAAATGTTGCATATTTTCGAGGTGTTGCATCCATAAAGTATCCAATACTTGCAGATAAACTTCACGTTCAACTTTACGTAACACTTCGGTTTCCAGTTCGGCCTCTTTATCAACATAAAGCTCATCAACTTCCCTTTGTGCAAATTCAACACGAGCTTTATCATTTTTTTCATTACCAATAGCTTTGATTTTTTCGTCGCTCAGTGGGAAAATCGCTTCGAAATTTTCAACAAAATTTTTGTTATTTTTGATAGGCAGCGCTACTAACTCACGAGTTTTTGAATCAATCAGTCGTTCCATCTCGGGTTTAATATCACCACCTTCAAGAATCTTACGACGAACAGTATAAACAAATTTACGATGACGATTGATAACGTTATCGTATTGTACGACGTTTTTGCGAGTATCAAAGTTGAATCCTTCGACGCGTTTTTGAGCCGCTTCCAAAGTTTTCGACACCGCCTTATTTTGAATTGGGGTGTCTTCACTGACACCCAATCGATCCATCAGGCTTGCAATGCGTTCGCCTTGGAAAATACGCATCAAATCGTCTTCGGTTGAAACGTAAAATTGTGTCTCACCTGGATCGCCTTGACGGCCACCACGACCACGCAACTGATTGTCGATACGGCGTGATTCATGTCGTTCCGAACCAATAACCATCAAACCACCCAGTTCAACCACACCTTTGCCTAATTTAATGTCGGTACCGCGACCAGCAATATTAGTAGCCAGTGTAATTGCACCTTTTTCACCAGCTTTTTCAATAATCGCCGCTTCACGTTCGTTATTTTTAGCATTTAGCAGTTCGTATGGGACGCCAACTTTATCCAAATATGATGCAATCAACTCGTTTTTTGCAATCGAAGCTGATCCAACCAAGACTGGTCGTCCTGCAGCGTGATATTCTTTGATAGCTTCAGCTACGGCTTTTAATTTGGCTTTTTCAGTTTTAAATATTAAATCTTGACCATCGATACGAGCAATTGGTCGATTCGACGGGATCTGAATAACATCAAGACTATAAATTTGTTGAAATTCTTCGGCTTCAGTAAAGGCTGTTCCTGTCATTCCTGATAGTTTTTTGTACAGACGGAAATAGTTTTGGAACGAAACCGTCGCCAAAGTCATACTTTCTTGCAACACCGGCACACCTTCTTTGGCTTCAATGGCTTGGTGTAGACCTTCATTATAACGTCGACCCTGCATCAAACGACCGGTAAACTCGTCAACAATGATAACTTCGCCATCACCAGTCACAACATAGTCTTTATCGCGCTTAAACAGCGTCTGAGCACGTAAGGATTGGTCCAAGTGATAAACTGAGCGAACATAATCTGGACTGTACAAATTTTTAATGCCCAACATTTTTTGAACTTTTTCAGTACCTTCGTCAGTCAGCGCAACTGTACGGTGTTTTTCGTCCATAATGTAATCTTCGGGAACTAATTTAGCAGCGATTTTAGCAAATTGATAATAACTGTCAGGGTTTTCGGCCGCTGGCGCACTAATAATCAGTGGCGTCCTAGCTTCATCGATTAAAATGCTGTCAACCTCATCGACAATCGCAAAATTCAAATCACGTTGCCGTAACAAGTCAACTTCGTTAACCATGTTATCACGCAAATAATCAAATCCGAATTCGTTGTTAGTTCCATAGGTCACATCAGCCGCATAAGCCTCTTTACGAGTGGCTGGACGCAAATGTTTCATTCGAGCGTCATCATGAGCCTCGTTGTCATATTCAGGATCATAAATAAACGATGCTTCGTTGATAATAACACCCGTCGACAGACCTAAGAAATGATAAACTCCACCCATCCAGCTGGCATCACGTTGCGCCAAATAATCGTTAACTGTCACAACATGGACACCTTTGCCTTCAAGTGCGTTCAAATACACCGGTAAAGTCGCCACCAAAGTTTTACCCTCACCAGTCTTCATCTCGGCAACGTTGCCATCATGCAATGTCATACCGCCGATTAACTGCACGTCAAAATGACGCATCCCCAGCACCCTGTCACTGGCTTCACGCACCAAGGCAAAAGCATCAGGCAAAATACTATCGAGTGTCGTACCTTTTGTTTGTAGCTTCTCTTTTAGTACTGATGTTTGCTTTTTTAATTCAACCTTGGACATTTGTTTATACTTGTCAGACAAGGCATTAATCGCTACAACTTTTTTTTGCAACCCCTTCAACAGACGCGCCTGTGGGTCGCCAAATATTTTAGTCAAAACCTTATTCTTGCTTACCATAGCTAAAAACCTCTACTCCCTATTTATGAAAATCCTAAAGTGAAATACTACACCTTACTATAAAGCCTAGGTAAGAATTAGACAAGATATCTGAGCAATTTCAATACCATCCATTGACTATGTTTTTAGCTATTGGCTATTGGAATGTGGAATATGGCGGAAATCTCAATTCCAACAGCCAACTTCTATTAGCCAATATCTAACCCGCGCCATATTCCAATAGCTATATTCTAATAGCCAACCTTTATAATTCGCGTTTAAAGCTTTTCTTAAATCGGCTCATCACACCACGCTTACCAATATGAGCAATCGCCGATTGCTTGTATTCACGTAATTGCGCTTGAATTTTTGCCTCAACAATATCAACTGCAGCTAAAATATTACTGGTTGAATCTTTAGCGGTCACTATCTTATTTGGCACATTCAAAATAACTTCAACTTCGTATTTATTACCATGATTATGATTAACCTGAGCTAGCTTTACATCAGCCGTCACACTGTTACGGGCATGCTTTGGTAAATATCTATCCAATCGTCCAATCCGCTTTTCGACATATTTGCGAGTGTTATCGTCGACTTCATATGCAATACCTGTAATTTGAATTGATGTAATCATTCTACCCTCCTAATTAATCGGTCGATACTATAATTATAGCACTGCTTTGCCAGCCAAATAAGGCTGCAAAACTGTTGGCACGCGAACTTTTCCGTCCGCCGTTTGCCCATTTTCGATAATCGCAATCATAATACGGCCTAATGCAAATGCCGTCGCATCATTAGTATGAACCAGTTCAAGTTCACCCGACTGACGACGGACGCGTGTGTTCAAACGTCGTGACTGATAGTCAGTCATGTAATCAGCTGTGTGGGTTTCACGGTATTTTCCCTGTCCTGGCAACCACGTTTCCATGTCCACACCGCGCGCATTTGGTTTGCCAATATCAAAAGTACATTTTTGCAAGACTCGGTATGGCAATCCTAATTGGGCCAACAAATATTCTTGAATCGCAACAAATAACAGATGCTCATTTAGACCATCGCTAGCAGTTGCAAAACTTTCCATTTCCAATTTATCAAATTGATGCATTCTAAAGATACCTTCCATATCTTTGCCGTAAGTACCTGCCTCACGACGAAAACTAGTGGCATAACCAACATAACGTAGTGGTAACTGAGATTCATCAAACACCTCACCAGCATGCATACTACCCAGGACGTGCTCGGCACTACCCTGTAACCACAAATCATCACCTTCCAGCTTATATCTTTCATCACGAGGCTCCAGACGATCCATGGCGTCATACATATCAGTTCTAATCAACAGTGGTGGTAAAATTGGCGTAAATGGTTTAGGCGAGACCGTCAAACCAGCGTTTTTAGCAATCTCAGCAATCGTCACTTCGTCACCTAAAGTGTTAATCACATACTGGACAATCGCCAATTGCAATCTGACTAAATCGCCTTCGATATAGGCAAATCGACTGCCCGTCACCTTGGCAGCGCGTTCTTTATCAATCCAGCCTAAATTTGCAGCGATATCAGCATGGTTTTTGGGTGCAAAATCAAACTGTGGCAAGTCACCTACCGTTTTGGATACAACGTTTTCATCTTCAGTAGCGCCAATGGGCACATCGCTGGCTGCCATGTTTGGAACTTTTTTAAGTAACGTTGTAAAACTGACATCAGCTTCTTTAAGTTGTGGTTCAATAATAGCTAATTGATCTTTAACAACTTTACCAGCCGCAATCAATTCATCTGTTGGCTTACCGCCTTTGGTTTGAGATACAATATCATTGCGCTTTTGGCGTAAATCATCAACTTGGACTAACAGTTCACGACGTTCAGAATCTAACTTCAATAATGTAGTAATATCTACATCATATCCCTTATTCTTAGCGTTGATTTGAACTGCGTCAGCGTTATCACGGATAAATCTAATATCTAACATATCAATATTGTACCAGATTTTTCATCTGTTGATAACCTGAGTTGCAAAACCCCCTCGGGTCCTGCCGTCCGGTTCACCCCTAATATTTTTTGTTCGATTACAAACAAAACAATATTGGGGTCGCCCCACCGAACGTCACCCGCGGTTTGGGTTTTACAACTCAGGTTTAGCAAAACTACTCTGTTCGTAATGCTTCAATCGGATTCAATTTGGCAGCCTTGCGTGCTGGTAAGATGCCAGATGAAACAGATACGAATACTAAGCCGATGATTACAATTGCAATATTCATCGGAGTAAAGACAATCAAACTAACATCACCAATATCAAGTGACTTACTGATAATCGGATTAGCAATTACGCCCAAAATCACCGCCAAACCTGTGCCAATTGACCCGCCCAGCAGTCCAATCCAGGCGGCTTCAAGTTTGAACAATCGCCCAACATCTCGACGTCGCATACCCAGCGCTTTCATTAACCCAATCTGTTGTGTACGCTCCAAGACGCTAATATATTGAGTGTTGATGATTCCAAAGACCGATGTTAATACTGCCAAAGCACCAAAGCCCAGCAAAATTCCTTGCAAGACATTGATAAATGTATTAATTACACCCAGCACATCAGCCGCTGTCTGCGCCAAATAACCCATACTCGTCAAATCGTCTTTCACTTTTGTCGCTTGGCTAGCACTAGCGGTCTCAACCGAAGCCACAAGGTAGTTACCATAACTACGAGTGCCAATATTTATATAATCATACAAAGTTTTAGCTGAGGCATTTGATATTAACAGTGAACTTTGAGCTCTAAACGCCAAACCAGATTTACTGCTGACACCTTTGACTGTATATATAAATGTGTTACTTTCAGGGGCAGTCACTGGTGACGACAACTTATCGGCAACAATTTCGACAGTCTTTCCAACCGCGTCAGCATTACTACTAAATCCAAGCGCTGTAACATATTCTTCAGTTAAAATTATTTCATTATCAGCTAGATCACCACTAACCGAACCAGCGGCAAATTTGAGCGTCACGCTGGGGCTAAAAGTGCTAATTGTGGCAACATATTTTTCTTGATCCGTTCTAGTAATATATTTTATTTGCGGACTGTAATTTGGCGAAACCGAAACGACACCATCTACTTTTAGAATTTTGTCTATGTCATCTTGTGTCAATTCCTGGCCAGAGAAAAACGAGCTTGAAGAAACTGCAGCAACGCCAGTGTATTTTTGTGGTCCTTGCTGAGCAGCTGGTGGTTTTTTTGTCACACTCAATTCCTTAACATTAGTGTTGGCATTAACAATCTGATCAGTGTAAGCTCGCCCACCGACACCCGCTGCCAGTGATAGAGTAATCGTAAAAGCACCAACGCCGATTGCCAAACTAGTCAGCAATGTTCGAGCCTTAGCTTGTTTTAGGCTTCGTCCAGCCCTTATCGCTATATCACGTAATTTCATTTTTTCATCTCCTTGATTGAATCAATCTTGCCATCTTTGATATGAATTTGGATATCACATCGGGCCGCTAATTCTGGATCATGCGTTACAACAATCAATGTGATTTTGTTCTTTTTATTATAATTAAACAACAAACTTTCAACCTTACCACCAGTCACACTGTCTAGATTTCCAGTTGGTTCATCGGCAAACAAAATTTGTGGACTATTAACAATCGCTCTAGCGACTGCCAAACGTTGCTTTTGGCCACCAGACAAATCCCTGGCCCGTGATTTTATTTTATCAGCCAAGTCAACTGCAGTTAAAGCCGTTTCAATTTTCGATCGACGTCTACCAGCCGATAAGTCAGCAATTTCAAGTGGCAAACTGACATTGTCATAACAACTTTCGTTAGCTTGAACGAAAAAGCTTTGAAAAATAAAGCTCATCTTGGTCGAGCGAAATTTGTCGACATCTTTTTGGCTAAGTTTTAATATATCTTTGCCATCTATAATAATTTCACCACTATCCGGTCGATCAAGACCGCTCATAACATGCATCAAGGTTGATTTACCACTGCCTGATTTGCCCAAAATCGCCACACTAGCACCATCTGGAATTGTAAAATTTATGTTTTTCAAGACCTTAAAAGCGTTGTCGCCCTTGCCGTAAGTCTTCGATATTTTTTTCACCTCTATCATGTATCTATTATACTCTTTAAAGGTGTTAACTACCAGCCGCCGCCGCCTCCGCCGCCACCACCGCCACCCGAAAATCCACCGCCACCCGAGCCGCCACTGGACGAACTATAGCTGCTACTGGATACGCTACCCGAAAAGCTAGACATCGACGAGCTAAAGGCCGCCATATTAAAGGCATTATTGCCAACATACCAACCAGGGGTCACATTCTGCTGTTCGTAATATTCACCCAGCACTTTAGTCCATTCTTTTTCAATTCCAAACAACACTGCATAGGGCAATACCCTTTCGTATAAATGAATCATCATATCAGTGTCATTAGTATTGACTGGTGTTTTTTCAGCGCCCATCGGACTTTGCAGTATCTTAATACGATCAGCCTCAGCGCATTTAATATACACCTGCAAACCTTTTAAATAATCATGCAATTCACGGCCTTTTATAGACAGCGGTTTGATTGAAGCGACTACTAATATTCCCATTAATGTAAAGAATAACCCAGTTACAATATTCAAAAAACCAAGTTCCGACGACATTGAAGCCAACCACATAATCATCGCCTGCAAAGCTGTTATTACAACCAGAGTTATCATCAATTTTTGCAATTTTTTATCACTAATATAATAGCCGTTTTGTTTGGAAAACAACTTAACATCCTTGTAGCACTTTTTTAATGATTTTGAAGTTTCATAGTTAAATTTATTCGGATCAATTTCATATCTAGCTCCACTAACTGGATTATCGCCAAATAGCGCTGCGACAATCGCTTTTTCGGTATCATCCAACCCATCAGAATTAATATATTCCAAACTATAACCAACTTTATTGAATAATTTTTTTTCAGCTTGAATAACTTTTAAGTTACGTCGCACCGCCAAATCAATATATATCGCAGACGACCCACGTAGCCTCTTTGCCCTCAATAACTGACGACAGCGCAACATCGACGCCTTTGGGTGGCAAATATTCAGCAATTATCGTGCCCCGCCCCTTAGCACCAAGGCCAAGAGTTAATTTTAAGACAATTAAAACAATCAACAATATTAGTCCGACAGCACCAGATATTATAAACGAGTACATCGCCAAAAAATCGGACAATGTCATTTTATAATCAGCAAAAGTATGAGGCTTGAACCCAGATATAATCGTCATGTTTTCACCAACACCGAGGTCTGTCACATTAGCCGTAATTACATCGCCAGATTTTATAATGTCACATTTGCTGTTTGAACTAAATTGGCCATAATAACATGCATTGCTATCTGTCACCTGCCCAGTAATTCCTGCCCCTAGATGTAATCTAGCTGTAACACTATAAAATTTTTGACTCCATCCAGTGCCATTAACGTCCCAATAAAATTCATCGTCATTAGTATCGGCAAAATACCGCGTCACATCAGTTTGTGAATATTTAATTACATATGTTTTTAAACCATGAACATAAGTATCGCTATCACCAATGCGCAAGATTAAGTTTGAATTATTCCAATAGGTTGAATAGTTTAATTCGCTGTCATTTTGGTCTGTGACTGATTCGATATTTAGTTTAGTTGTATGACCGTCGTAATTAGCGATGATCGCCCGCTCGATACCGTGATTTTGGTCATAGTTTGGGAAATCAGCCGTGATCTGTTCAACTGTCTTTAAAGTTGAATGGCCACTTGAATCTTTATCCAAATAATAATCGGCCTGAAAATCAGTAATCGTAAAATTACTGGTATCAGCATAAGTTAGATTTATATTAAGTACCGATACTAAAACTACCGCGATTAGCCCCAAAATAAATCGTTTCATACTATTAGTATAGCAAATTTTCAAAGGGCCTATTGCGGCTCTTAGCCAATATTGGCGATTTCGTAAGTCACTTCACCTTTTGGGGTGACGATAGTGGCTGTGTCGCCAACTTTTTTACCAAATAATGCTATGCCAATTGGTGATTCGTTACTGATTTTGCCAGCCAGTGGATCGGCTTCGACAGGTCCAACAATTGAGTAAACAAATTGTTTTTTACCCAGTTTCAATTCAACTTGGCTACCTAGTGTGACTTTTGATTTGCTGCCACTCTTAATAATTTCAGAATTTTGCAAAATATCTTCAATTTCAGCAATACGAGTTTCAACTAAGCCTTGCTCTTCACGAGCAACGTCATATTCAGCATTCTCACTTAAATCACCAAATTCACGCGCTTCAGCAATCTTGGCAGCGACTTCACTGCGGCGACCAATTAAAGTCGTCAACTCTAAACCAAGTTCTTTTTGACCTTCGATAGTGATTTGATATTGTTTTTTCATAATTTAAATTCCTCTTTCCAATATAAAAAGTGTCTTTTGAAAGTAAATATACGCTATATATAGCGTAATTTTACCTAGTACCTTTTATAGTCAGCTTAGTTTAGCAAGCAGTTGCTCGCGTGTCAATAACTCTTTTTCACCATTTTTGCGTGCAACAAATTCATAAACATTATCAGCCATCATACGATCACTAACAGTGACCCTGTATGGTACACCAATTAATTCGCTGTCAGCAAATTTTTGGCCTGGTCTAACAACGCGATCATCGTATAATACTTCGATACCTTTGTCGGTTAGTTCTTTATATAGTTCATCGGCATGGGCCATAGATTTTTCATCACCAATACCCACTAAATACACCTTAAATGGCGCAATAGCTTCTGGCCAGACTAAACCTTTATCGTCAGCAAATAATTCAGCCACAACACCCATCAAACGGCTGACGCCAATACCATAGCAGCCCATGATAATCGACTGCTTCTCGCCTTTTTCGTCGGTATAATAAACGCCTAGCGCATCAGTATATTTTGATTCCAAATGGAAAGTATTACCTACTTCAATGCCCTTTTTTTGAACCAATTTACTGCGGTCTAACCCTAGTTTTGCCAAATTTTCATCTGACATGATCTCTTCATTAACAGCGATATTTTTGGCTTCGTCGATATAAATCGTGTCTTCGCCAACTTCACTTAGGGTTTGAAATTCATCACTAAATCTTGGCGTAAATATACCACCATCAGCATAAGTTCGGTATGTGATGCCGCCCAAGCCTAATCGTTCATAAACCCTAAAATAGGCCGCAACAATCTTTTCATATTCTTGTTCATGTTGTTGTTGATCACGGCTGAAAGTATACATGTCTTTCATCAAAAATTCGCGACCACGCAAAAGTCCGCTTTTTGCCCGTAATTCATTGCGAAACTTACTTTGAATTTGATACATCGCAAATGGCAAATCTTTGTACGAATTTAAATAATTACTGGCGGCGTCAACAATTGGCTCTTCGTGAGTCAATCCAACACCTAATTCAGTTCCATTAACTAATTTGGTCTTGAACCAATTATCAACTTTGGCATCATCCCAACGATCAGTTTTTTCCCAAATATCCTTGGGTTGCAATGTCGTCATCATCACTTCTTGACCACCAACAGCGTTCATTTCTTCACGAACAATCTGCTTAATGTTTTCAATCACACGCAAACCAAGTGGCATATATGCGTAAACACCCGCCATCTCTTTATGAATAAATCCAGCCCTGATTAATAGTTGAGCATTCTTAGCAACTTCGTCAGATGGAACACTTTTACTGGTTTTGGTGAATAGTTTAGAAACTCGCATATTTACTTAATTATAGTTAATAATGATGTATTAATAAAGAGGAAGTAAAATGCGATGTCATTTTTCATCATGTGCGACAGAATTGGTGACCAAATGCTGTTATAATCATCTTATTATGACAAAGAAAAAACTTTTACCATCAAAAAAAGAATTTCCAACCGATTGGTATACAACAATTATTAGATTAGCCGACCTGGCTGATTATGGCCCATCCAAAGGCTCGATTATCATCAAACCTTATGGCTATGCTATCTGGGAAAATGTCCAGAACGCCATGAATCCACTAATTAAACGAAAAGGTGTCGGTAATTCCTATTTTCCACTATTAATTCCAATGAGCTTACTTGAAAAAGAAGCCAGCCATATCGAAGGTTTTTCACCTGAACTAGCCGTGGTTACAATCGCTGGCAATGAAAAATTAGAAGAACCACTGGTCGTCAGACCAACCAGCGAAACAATCATGTACAATGCCTACGCCAACTGGGTCCAATCTTGGCGCGATCTACCAATCATGATGAACCAATGGAATAACGTCGTTCGCTGGGAAAAACGCACTACCCCATTCCTACGTACTAGCGAATTTTTATGGCAAGAGGGTCATACCGCTCATTCCACACTAGATGAAGCCCTTGAAACTCAAAAATGGGCCATGGATATGTATAAAAATATCTACAACAACTATTTTGCAATTGACGGCTGCATTGGCTATAAATCAAAAGCTGAACGCTTTTCTGGCGCCGACGAAACTATGACCTTCGAGGCATTAATGCCAAGTGGTAAAGCATTACAAGCTGCTACTTCACACAATTTAGGACAAAATTTCAGCAAACCATTTAACATATCCTTCCAAACCAAAGACGGCGTTGACGAATTTGCCTGGCAAACCAGCTGGGGTCTATCAACTCGTTCCATCGGCGGTCTAATTTTGACACACGGCGATGACGACGGATTAGTTTTACCACCAAAACTTGCCCCAATTCAAGTAATCATCGTTACCGTTAATATGACAGAATCCGAAACAAAATTCGCTAACGAGCTAAAAACTACTCTGGAAAATGGCAATATACGGACCGAGATTGATACACGCGATGACGAGCGATTTGGATTTAAATTGAATAAATGGGAAGTCAAAGGCGTCCCTATTATTTACAAAATTGGCGCCCGAGAAGTCGAAAATCAAAAAGTTACCGCCAAAGCCCGTTTTAACAAAGAAGAACGAGAAATTTCAATTGAAAATAGTTTAGATGAGACGACCAAATGGCTGGCTGATATTCAAACAGCCATGTTAGCAAACAGCGCACAAAACTTGACCGAAAATACTCGCTCGGCCGCTGATTACGATGAATTCAAATCAATCATTACTACTCATAAAGGATTTGTAAAAGTCTTCTGGAATGACAACTCTGAAATTGAAGAAAAAATCAAAAAAGAAACAACCGCTTCTAGTCGTTGTATGATTGTTGATCACCAAGAAAAAGTCGGCAAAGACTTTATAACCGGTGAACCTTCATCAACCGAATGGATATTTGCTCAAAGCTACTAATGTAAACTGACAATAAACAGGAAATAGAATGCGATACCATTTTTTGCCATATGCAGCAAAATTGACGACCAAATATTACCAGTTGATTCACGCAACAAACATAAAATAACACTTAAGGCAAACGTATCAACACCCAAATTCCAGGCGCCATGCAAAAATCCAAAAGTTACGCTTGTTAAAAGTATTGCAACCCAAATTGGCAAATATTTTTTTATTTTTCCATACAAATAGCCACGAAATAATACTTCTTCGGCAATCGGCGCAACTACAACCAGTGTAATGAAGGCCAAAATCAATTCGTATCTTTGATTAATGCCGCTAAAACCAGTATCTTGAGCTTGATTAATGTCAAAGCCAGGCAAGATTTGAGTTGTAATATATATCAAAATCGCTGATAAAAATATATAAATAATCAAACCAGCTGGTGCCATTAATATATCCGTCCAGGTTGGCAATCTAGTTAAACCAATATCCTTTAATGACGTACTTCTTTTTTTAATCAACCAAGGCAAGCCAATTACTATTATTAAAGTTATTAAATATATAGCCGCAGCCGCCGTTGCATTTAAAACAGAGCTATTCAACGACATCACTGGTACACCAACGGCGATTAATAACCTTAATGCCACAACAACTATTATCTGCGTCATATAAAAACTGACAACAACCCATACCGGCAAAGCTAAGGCTTTGATGAATTTTGGCAATTTAGAATAATTTTGCAACATCAGCGATTGTAACTAACAATGTTAGCCCCATTAATAATGAAAAACCGACTGTTTGAATTTTTTGCTCGCGCTCTTTGGTTAATTTCTTTTTAAACAACTTAAAAGCAACAATCGTAAACCATCTGCCGCCGTCAAGCGCTGGAATTGGCAAGATATTCATGACCGCTAATGACAACGAAATTATTGCCGTCAAAAAGACCAATTGAGTCACCCCTGCCTGCTGAGCGGCTGGAAATATCGTTCCCAAAATACCAATCGGACCAGATACACCATCACTTACCGATTGCAAATCAGCTGAGGCCTGCTGACGCACAGCCGAATCAGGATTAAATTGTGCAACCAAGCCATTTACCAAATTACCAAGCATACCACCTAAACTGGATAGTGTTAGCCACGTAAATTGCGCTGTTGTTGCAACACCAACAATTGGCGCCGACCAAGTTGATTTGATTAAATCACGTTGACCTAAACTTGCTCCAAAATAGCCACCATTTTCACCCGTACCCAAAGTTACTTGAATAGTTTTTTCAACACCAGCGCGATTATAAACGACTTCGACTGTTGTGCCTTTATTCTGTCCCGACAGTTCAATCATTCGATCGGCCGTTAATACCTGCTGGCCAGCAAAACTGATAATCGTATCGCCCGTTTTTATACCCGCTTTTTCAGCTGCATGACCAGCCGTTAAACCAGCAACCATAACTGGCTGATTAATAATCGTCGTATCACCCGCTACCGTAAATTGATCTGGCAAAACTTTTGGTAAACCAGTTAATGCCAAAATTGACAGTAATACCACCGCCACAATCCAGTTAGCAACTACGCCGGCAAATAATATCCGCGTTTTTTGCCAAAAAGTCGCTGCCCCATAATCACCTGGTTTATCAGCGGCATCATACTCGCCTTTCAGGCTAACAAAACCACCCAGTGGTAACCAGTTTAAAGTGAGTAGTACGCCATTTTTCAACTTTTTCTTCCAAGCTCGTGGCGGCATACCAATACCAAATTCTTTTACGACGACACCATTACGACGAGCAATAACAGCATGCCCAAGTTCATGAACTACAACCAAAAATACTAGGATAAAAAGCCCAATAATAATTCCGACTAATAAACCCATATTTACCCCCCAAATCGCCTTGAGCGTCGGTTAAACTCTGTTAATATATCCATGACGTCGTCTTTGGTCATGTCAGGCCATAATTTGTCAATAAACATAATTTCGCTATATGCTATGCGCCACAACATAAAATTTGACAATCTTTGTTCGCCACTGGTTCGAACGACCAAATCAATTGGTGGCACCTCGGGTGAATAAAGATTTTTCTCAATCAATTCCGGCGTAACATCATCAGCCGACACGCCAGACCTAACGATATTTTTTACCGCATCAACAATTTCTAGTTGTCCACCGTAATTAAAACAGATTGACAATGTACCAGTTGTATTATTGGCAGTTACCTTTTCGGCGTTATCAATTTCTTTTAGCAAACGGTCACTCAAATTTTCGCGAGACCCCAAAATATCCAGTTTAATATTATTTTTTTCAAAGATCGGTAAGTCTGACGTTAATGATTTAATTAGTAACCCCATAATTCGACTAATTTCATCTTCGCTACGCTTCCAATTTTCAGTGCTAAATATATATAGTGATACAAATTTAACACCAGCTTCAAAAGTCGCCGTCACAATATCTTGGACGGTATTATAACCTGCCAAATGGCCTTCATAGCCTGGCAAACCATGCTTTTTAGCCCAACGACGATTGCCGTCAACAATAAAGCCAATATGATTAGGAATAATAGATTCAGTCATTAAATTGTCAAAATATCTTTCTCTTTAGTTCTAAATAATTCATCGACTTTGGCATTCTCGGCTGCCATAATACTATCAATTGTCTTTTCAACACGCTTAACATCATCTTCGGATAATTCTTTGGCTTCTTTTTTGCGTTTAGCTTCTTTCAAAGCATCTTGACGAATATTACGTAGTGCAATTTTTGCCTCTTCAACTTTTTCGCTAGTTTGTTTAACCAACAATTTACGTCGTTCTTCGGTAAGTGGTGGTACTGGTACGCGTATTACGCGACCATCATCACTAGGGTTAAATCCTAGGCTTTGATCATTACGAATCGCCGCACTAATAGCCGTAATACTGCCCGGATCAAATGGCGTAATCTGCAACAATTGAGCCTCGGGTGCTGTAATATTAGCCACCTGGTTTAACGGCATTAAAGTTCCGTAAACTTCAACCTTCACTCCCTCTAATTGGCCTGGGTGCGCCCGACCGGTACGAACTTTTTTAAGTTCTTCGGTGTAATGATTAATCGCCGTTTCAAATCTGCTTTCGTAGGGTTTTGTGTCAAACATAATATATCTATTGTAACAAAATGACCACGTATTTTCTACGTGGTCATTTAATATCAATCTGAATTGTTAGTCGTTGACGCCTAATTCAATTCGTTTAAATTGACGAATGATTAGGTTTTCGCCAGTTTTAGCAATGTTTTCTTTAACAAAATCTTCAACAGTTTGCTTGTCATTTTTGATGTATTCTTGTTGCATCAAAACTTTTTCAGCAAAGTGCTTTTTAACCTGACCATCAACGATTTTATCAATCATATCGGCTGGTTTTTTGCCTTCAGTAACAATACGTTCTTTGGCTTCACTGCGAACACGATCAAGTTCGGCCGCAGGAATATCAGCTTCACTGACATAAATTGGTGACATCGATGCAATTTGCAATGCAATCTCGTGCGCAAAAGACTTAAAGCCATCAGTACGGGCTACGAAATCAGTTTCACAGTTAACTTCAACGATAACGCCGATGCGTCCACCATGAACATAGCTGTCAATTAGTCCTTCGCGAGCTTCACGATCGCCTTTTTTCTCGGCTTTGGTAACGCCTTTTTTGCGAAGTACTTCTAGGGCTTTATCAAAATCGCCACCAGCTTCAACTAATGCTGTTTTAGCATCAGTCAAACCAATACCACTTAATTCTTTTAACTTTTTGATATCTTCGATCGATACGCCCATCACTTAATTCTCCTTTGTATCAGTTTTTTCGATTGTTTCGACTGTTTTATTTGAAACGGCACCTTCAGCAATTGCTGCACGTACATAATCAAGGATTAATTGTACGCCTTTGATAGCATCATCATTGCCTGGGATAACATAGTCAACCAAAGTTGGATTTGCATTTGTATCAACAATCGCAACTACTGGAATTCCCAATGTGTTGGCTTCTTTGATAGCATTCATATCACCGATAACATCGATTACAAACAATGCACCTGGTTTGCCGCTTAAATCTTTGACACCACCGTATTTAATATTCAAATCATCGATTTCTTCTTGGTAGCGTTGAACTTCTAATTTAGAATAACGTTTTTCCAAGTCACCTGAAGCCATGCGCTTTTCAAGGTCTTTTAGTTTTTTAACTTGTTGAGATACAGTTGAAACGTTTGTTAACGTTCCACCCAACCAACGATCAGTTACGAATGGCTGATTGATTGCTTCGGCTGTAGCCCGAACGATGTCCTTGGTGTGTTTTTTAGTATTAACAAATAATACTTTTTTGCCGCTTGATACAACTTTGGTCAAAAATGGCAAAGCCACTTCCAAACCTTCAACTGTCTTTACCAAGTCAATAATGTGACTGTCTTGGCGTTTACTGTGAATGTAAGGCGCCATTTTAGGGTGCCAACTGCTCGTTTTGTGTCCGAAATGAACACCAGCTTCGAGTAAAGCTTTAATATCGACATCTACTGCCATAATATTTGAACTCCTTTTTCTTCGCTTGCGTACCCGATTAATTACCAGGAGTTATCTACGCAAACTGCTTCATTAAAATTGTTTACCTGACTATCTTAACACCTTGGGTGGTTAAAATCAATACATTTCTTATTCTCCCGTCCACCACCACTAAGTTCATACAAACGGCCACTCTACGTGTGACTTCGTCAGCACGTGGCGTTCGGCCTCCGCTACCGCTTCGCATCCGTTTGCAATAAACCAAGTGGTGTTGGACGCATCCCTTCACACTTTCAAAACTGTATATTTTTTACATAAACTTATCACACTAAAATCATCATTTGGCACAAAATCACCTCTAGATATATCGACAATTAATTCTACGACTCCTTTTCTGAATGTATAAGAATTTGCCTGTTTTAATATACCAAAATATGAATTAATTAATTGTTTAAATTCAAAATTTTTATCAAAATCACTGATTTTAGCATTCGAATAGTTCAAAATATATAGTCCTTCATACACTTTACGATATAAATTACTTTTTATTCTTTTCCCGACTAAAATCCTATATGGTTTTATAAATGCGCCTAAAAAATTAACTCCCTTATTGGAGTTCTGCAAATATATTTTCTTTGGATGAAGCTTTAATGATAAATTGGACGCTAAATATTTTTTAATTTCTTTAATAGCCCATATTAATCGCTCTTTATCATTATCGACAAAAATCATATCATCCACATATCGTCCGTAATATTTAAATTTTAGCTCCCGTTTTATGAATTGATCAATTTCATTCAGATAAATATTTGCGAAAAGCTGAGATGTCAAATTACCTATCGGTAGACCTTTATTTTTACCAGAAAAGAACAGACTTTTTGATTTTGGCAACCCTTGCCACGACTCTCGCCCACTTTTAATTATGCAATCTTTCGTTGGGTCGCAAAAAATAACCTTTTCAACCAAAAATAATATTAAATCTAACTCACAAATCAACTTGTCTTGACGTTTAATAATTTGCGTTTTAATAATTTCAAAAAGTATCGTTTTATCAATCGACATAAAATAACCTTCTACATCTAATTTCATTATGTAGGCGTCTTTTTTATAGTTTTGGCTACATGACTTTATAAAATAGTCAGCTCTTTTTATACCATACGAAGTACCTTTATTTACGCGACAACTGTAACTATCATTTATAAAAAGTGGGTCGAATATTGGATTAATATAATTAAATATCAGATGATGGACTACTCTATCCCTAAACTCACTTGCAAAAACTTCTCTTTTGACTGGTTTTTCGATAATAAATGCAGAATAAGGCCTGGGCTTGTAACTTCGTTCATTAATTTCGTGGAAGAGTTGTACCAAGTTTTTCTCATATTCAAGTTCAAATCCCAAAGAACTATTAGAATTTCGTTTATTTTTACGAGCATCATAATAAGCCTGAAAGATATCCTCAATCAGGCTATATTCGTGAGTAATTTGTATATGTTTTTCTGTCATATATTTTACTTTTTAATCAATTTTCTAGGCATCGTACCGAAAAGCCGTTCGCCTTGTCATTCGTGTTACGGTTCACCGTCGCGTTACCCGAGTTCAAGTTACGTTCCCAAGCACTAGTGCTCGACTCCGAACTAGACCACAAGTTAGCGTTCGACGACAGATTGTTGAAGGACCCGTCGGTGTTGCGGTTGCCGGCAAGCGGGACAGTAATCATATACCTCTTTACTAAAAGAAAATGTCTTTTGGTAAATTATAGACCTCGCTCGCTAAGCGAGGAGATTACTAAATTGATTAGGCGCGCCCACTCGCCAACTTGGCAACGAATGGTTCTGGCCCTTTAGCACTATTTATTTTTGAATAATTTCCCCAACCGGTTAACTGTTTCGACAGTTCCTCGATCGCTAAATTTAATCTGGCAATTCTAGCCACTTGAATTTGTTTTAAATCTTTTAGCAGCCTAATCAATAATCGAATAACCTCAATATTTTCCCTAGCACTAACGATATAATCGACTTTATTATTGCTGCTATTAGCTCGATAAATATTGATTATCATTGCAGTAGTCTCTTTTTTTAGTTCTTCACCAATCGTATATTTATATTCCCGATTAAATTCCTTCGTCAATTTAAATATCTCTAAAAGCAAATCATAACTTTGTTTATAAACAGGCAAATTGTAATATGTCGTCATATTTTTTATCCACCTTATTTTAATAAACATACCATCACGAAATTTTATATTTAACAGCCAAATCTAATTTATTTTGTACAAAAATAGTCAAAGGGTCAAATAGTCAAATCGAACAATCAATTTCCTAGGCAGCGTACCGAAAAACCGCCCGCCTTGCCAAGCGTGTCACGGTACACCGTCGCGTAACCCGAGTACAAGGTACGTTCCCAAGCACTAGTGCTCGACTCCGAACTAGACCACAAGTAAGCGAACGACGACAGAGTGTCGAAGGACCCGTCGGTGTAGCGGAGGCCGGCAAGCGGCATATTCAACCCCGACGTTCCGCCATTTTTCAATTGAGTGCCTTGATTAGTACCGCGCCAAGCAATCGCATCAGCTTGCACCTGAGTCATACCGAGTTGAACCTCTAACACCTTCCAATCGTTGTCAGATGGAATATGTGATCCAGTTGGACAGATGCCTTGAGCGCCGTTAGTTGTGACGTATTGCATGGCTTCATCCCATTGGTATAGACCACCGTAGGTTGTGCAGTTTGATTCAGTGTTGGCGGAACAGTATTTTTCTAGGATTAAGTTGTTAGTTTGAGCAGTTACGCCAGTAACCATAGTACCGACGTTAAGGTTGTATTTGCCCCAGACCTGAGTTCCTATGGCTAGCCAGTTAGCTGGGTCTGTGTCGGCTAGTGTTTCAGGTGTGGCAGATACAGCTATTGGTGCTGAATTATTAGTAATGCGGTATTTAGTCGTATTGGTATTAGTAACATCCAATGTAAAGGTTTGAGGATTAGTCGAGTTGTTGACAGATGCAGCATAGGCAGTCCTGTCAAAAGTATTACCTGAACTGGCTTTCAGGCAGTATCTGGCATTGGCTGGGACTGGGCAATTGTTGGCATCAAAGGAAGTTGGAAATTGTCCTTGTTCGACTTGATATAGCTTAATTGTTTTTGAAGCATTGCCTAGATCAGATTGGAGGGTGGCGACAATAGCTTTTTGAGAGATACCAGTGTAGCTAACTATTGTGATAGCGGCAAGGATACCGATGACTACGATGACTACTAGGAGTTCGACGATTGTAAAGGCTGGCGAAGCTACCTTTATCCTGCGTAGCCTTGGCGAAGCATGGGTGAAACCAGGTTTGGTAGATGGTAGTTTGTAGGTAGTAGGTGGTAGAGTGACAGGTTCATTTTTCGAAGTTAAGAATATTTTATTCATAATATTTTATTCATTTTGGATAACCCCTTATGTGTATACATTTAAAAAACTTAATTATTACTTATGCTTATTATTGTAGCCCCCCCCGTAGAGAAATGCAAGTGATAAATCAATAAACTAGTTTTAATCATAATTCGTCATTCAGTCAATCAGGGTTGAACCCTGATTGACAAATATGTAGATACCTTATCTTCTGTAGTGAACCATGTTTTATTTTTCCTAGGTTCAACCCAGGAATTTACGATATTTACACCTTTCAATGTTGTATACTATACTTTCGACTAAGTAACAGATTTAAAACAGGTGACGTTCGGTGGGGATTGGGCCGGGGAAACCGGACGGCAGGACCCGTGCCGTAAGCGAACAACTTTACCCTTTGACAATTCACCAAAAAACAGATACAATAGTCCAATATGAAAACTAAATTACACCCAACCGAATATCGCCCTGTCGTATTTAGCGACGAGGTGGCTGGGTTTGCGTTTTTGACACAGTCTACCGCGCAAACTACCGAAACTATTAAATGGGAAGATGGCAACGAGTATCCACTTGTTAAAATCCACATCTCATCAGCTTCTCACCCATTCTTTACAGGTGAAGAAAAGATTATCGACACCGAAGGTCGCGTCGATCGCTTTAAAGCTAAATTTGCTGCTGCCGAAGCTCGCAAAGTTGCGCTTGCCAGCAAAGCTAAAAAAGCCAGCACTCGCAAAGCCAGCAAAACTGAAAAGTAGCGCTATTTTAAAAAGAGGTTATCGTCACGATGGCCTCTTTTTTGTTACAATGAATTATGAAAGTTAAACGCTAAAGGAAAATATGGCAAAAATATCGCTCAACATCGACGAATTACAACTCGAAAAAACCGAGCTTACTTCATTTTTGTCATCACCTTCGGCTTATACTGACCCAAATTACACCGTAAAAAATAAACGCCTAACCGAACTTGAAAAAATTCTGGAAAAAGCAATTTTACGCCATACTCTTGAAAACCAACTTGAAGAAGCCAAAGAACTTGCCGGCGGCAATGACGAATTGGCCGAAATGGCAGCCCTTGAAGTAGACGACATCAAAAATCGCCTGGAAAAGTTAGAAGAAGATTTATTTGCAATGCTAGCACCCAAAGACCCGAACGACGAAAAAAATATTATCGTCGAAATTCGCGCTGGCGCTGGTGGCGACGAAGCCAGTTTGTTTGCCGCCGAACTTTATCGTATGTATTTACGTTATTGCGAAACTCACTCACTTAAAACCGACCTTATCAACGAAAGTGCCAACGATTCGGGCGGTCTAAAAGAAGTTATCTTTAGCGTCAAAGGCGACGCTCCATATTCTAAACTTAAATTTGAATCTGGCGTTCATCGCGTGCAACGTATTCCAACCACCGAATCTCAGGGTCGCATTCACACTAGTACGGTTACTGTCGCTGTCTTGCCCGAGGCCGAAGAAGCCGACATCGAAATCAATGCCAATGACTTGCGTATCGATATTTACCGTTCAGGCGGTCATGGCGGCCAATCTGTTAATACAACCGACAGTGCTGTCCGAATCACCCACATTCCAAGTGGTATGGTCGTAATTAACCAAGACGAAAAATCTCAGACCAAAAATAAAGAAAAAGCCATGGGTGTTTTGCGCAGCCGCCTGTTGCAACAAAAAATTGACGCCGAACAAGCCAAACAAACCGCCGAACGCCGTAGTCTAATCGGATCGGGCGACCGCAGCGAAAAAATTAGAACCTACAACTTCCCTCAAGACCGCATTACCGACCACCGCATCGGATACTCACGTAGCAACATTCCTGGCGCCATGAACGGTGATATCGAAGACTTGATCGAACACTTACAAGGCTATGAAAGAGAGTTGAACGCCGCAAATGCCAGCCATTAAAGATTGGATAAGTACAGCAACAACACAATTATCAGTCGCCGAGATAATTAGCGCGCGCCTGGACGCCGAAGTTCTTTTGGCCTGTGCCATAAATAAGGACCGCACCTATTTGCACGCCCATCCAGAACAAATTCTTGATGATCAACAGACAAAAGACGCCGATGGATACTTAGTCAAGCGCCTAAATCGTATACCAAGCGCCTATATTACAGGTTACAAAGAATTTTACGGACGCAATTTCACAGTCACGCCAGCTACTCTAATCCCCCGCCCCGAATCCGAAGACATTATCACTATCCTAAAAAGCATTGTATTGCCATATTCCAATAGCCATATTCCAATAGCCAACCTAATTGACATTGGCACAGGCAGTGGATGTCTAGGCATTACCGCTAAATTAGAATTCCCCAACCTTGACATTACACTAACCGATATCAGTGCTGAGGCCTTAGAGATTGCATCTTTAAACGCCAAAAAACTATCAGCCAACGTATCATTCCTACAAAATGATTTGTTAAAAAAATACAAAGGCCGACCAGATATTATTATCGCTAATCTACCATACGTCGACAGATCATGGAAACGTTCACCTGAAACCAACTACGAGCCAACACTGGCTCTATTCGCCGATGATGGCGGCAAAGCCTTAATCAATAAATTAATCATTCAAGCTAGTAAAATAATGTCACCTGGCAGTTATTTAATTATCGAAGCCGATCCAGAGCAACACCAAGATTTAATTAATTATGCAAGACAACATTCGTTTACAATCGACCAACAAGCCAACTATATTCTAGTATTTAAACACCAGTAGTAACATTATTGAATGCGACCAACAACATCGCAACAACACTAACTGTAAAGATTAGTGGCAAAATAATATCTACAAGACGAATCTTTTGGTGATGATAGTATGAATCATATGCTTTGAATGTCAAAAATCCAAAACACAATGCAATAATCGAGACTTGCGGTAATAATATTTTGTTGAAAATCGGCAATTGATAAGCAATTGTCCAATGATATGCCAGCCACCCAATTTCGGCCAATACCAATCCCCAAGCTAGACTTAAAAACAAAGTATGGCTTTCGTCGTCATAGTTATTCAACACATGTCGAGAAACAGCGTAACCAATCAACCAAGTCAACAACACAACTGGCGATGACATCCACCCATAAGACACACTACTAAGAGCAGTAACCCCAACAAACAAAGCTACGCCAGCCTGCAACACGACATAAATTCGCTTTGACTGTGGCTTTAACAACACTAACCATGCGATATCGAAAATCGCCAATATACTTTGAAGAATCAGTATTTGAGATTCACTCATACTGGTCAGGCTGGTCGTATACAAGAAAGTTACATAACTAACACTAACAATAAAACTAACCATGTTCGTTTGGATATTAGCAAACCAAAACCGTGGGCGAACAGCAAATATACGCCATTTACTAATTAAAACTAACCCAAACGCTGGATAAACCGATCCAGTAGTTCTAATTAACAACATCAAACCAACCGCTAAAGCTACGTTTAATGCGATATATATGACTTCGTTTAGAAACGAGCGTCTTTTGACAACTTTTAGAAACTCCATATCTGTTACCAGTATAGCACGATTAGACTCACAGTCTAACTAGTAGCCCCAAATATTATCACAAATTTTACATCACCAGTTACTAAAACTGGTGGCTTGGTTGTCTTTATTGTCACATTATAAGTCTTAGATAGTTTAGCGGCCGTGCTTACATTAGCTGTTCCGATTTGATATATTTCAACTTTATCATAGGTACCGTCAGGTGCATTATCAACTGATGAAACAGTATAGCCTGCAGCCGTTAACGTATCAGCCTGCGTTTGTGCGTATCCAGTTTGACCAGTGCCATTCAACACTACAATTGGCGCAGCCTCTTTGACGATTGGATCGCTAGTAATATTCTTTTTAATGAAACTTTGAATCTCACTATAATCATAGATCCCAGCCGAAGGCATCACCACACTGGCACCATCATAATTGCCAGTTGTAACCACAGAATTATCAGCACCGACTAAACTCAACATAAAGATATCAGCTGTTTTAACCTCACTAGAAATTTGCATCAGGGTTCGTATCTCGCTGGTTTGAATATTTGTTCGTAAATTCGCACCAAAGGTGTCGATTAATTTTGTAACTGCACTTAAGTTAGTTAAAGTTCCAGTCGTCATTGCCTTATCTTTTAAGGCCATTAGTATTTTTTGTTGGTTCTTTTCACGATCAAAATTTGAATTGCTCAATCCGTAGGTTGGCGCTACATCACCCCTGGCCATCGACAGATATAATGCATGTTCGCCGTCTAAATGGTATGTGCCGTTATCATATTTAACTAAATAACAAGTGTACTTGCAGCGCCAGTCAAAATTACGATCCAAGACACCCGAATCACCATTGCTACCTTCAATGTCAACATCAACTCCACCAACCGCATCAATTGCTTCTTTAATGACAGTATGATTAACATGAATACCGTATTGAATATCCATGCCAAATATATCGCCAACAAATTTTTGAGTCTGAGTCAGCCTATCTTGCTCGGCCTCAGCAGTTGTTCCATCATCAACGCAACTAAAATATGAATTTATCTTACCTGAATAGCCCGCTACACAAGCCATTCCATATTTTACATACAAATCTCTCGGTACACTAAACATATAAATATTCTTGTTATTCTGGTCAATGCTGACAACCAGCATCGAGTCAGTCAAATTTGCCCCATCATGACCAGGATCGTCCTCAGACGTTCCAAGAATCAAAAAATTACTGCGGCCATTACTGTCTTGTTTCAGTGGCTGATTTTTCAAGATATCTAGAAAACTACCCTGCAGAATATTACTACCAGCACCATAGAATTTGTAGGCCACATACCCTCCAGCAGATAGCGCCGCCAATATAATCAAAATTATTAACCATTTAATAATACGTCGCGCCAAGCTTCGTGGTCTTTTAACCTGACCAGCCAAACGTCGACGTTGACGACGACTAAGTTTTTTAACTGGGGCCTTGTCATCATCAATATCATTCAACGATTCATCAATATCGGATCGTCCCAGTCCACGACCAGTTTGCGGTTCACCAATCGGACGATTAATATCTCCACCATTAGTGTGAAGTGGCCTATTCTCTGATATGTCTGTCAAGGCATAGCGTTTATTTCTTTCGTCATGCAAAGAACCCAGCTGGTCACCAGACCTTCTGGGAATAAAACCGTCAGTAGAGGCATTTTTCTTATTCATAAATACTTATACTACTATACCTAACTTATAGGCATATTAAAACCTTTATATGCATAAGTTTTTCTGTCCATACAGTAATAAAAAGTGTATAGTAGGTGGTAGTAATGGATTCAAGTTTTTTCAGACGCTACCCTGTAATTAAAGATGTCATCAGCATTATTATATTTGTTGCTTGTGTCGCCATCGGCACACTTATAATAAATACATTTGTTTTTCGCAGTTTCAGTGTAGTCGGACCAAGTATGCAAACAACTATGTACACTGGTGATCGCCTGATAGTTAATCGTATTCCCGTCACTTGGGCTCAAATTCAAAATAAAACATATATTCCCGAACGTGGTCAGGTTATTGTCTTTAAAAACCCTTTATTTACAACTGGTGTCAGTGATGAATTTATCGTAAAACGCGTTATTGGATTGCCTGGCGAAAGAGTAATTCTGAAAAACGGCAGCTATACTGTCTTTAATAACGAACATCCATACCCAGACAACGGCTTTAACCCTGATGATACTAATAATGGCGAGCCTGGTAGCCCAACTAGTGGCGCTATCGATGAAGTTGTACCAGATGGCGAATTATTCGTATCAGGCGATCACCGTCAAGGACAAAATTCATTTGATTCAAGAAACGGACTTGGCACAATTCCATTTTATGATGTTGTCGGGCCAGTTAGTGTTCGGATTTTCCCATTCGACAAAATACGAACGTTTTAGTTACCTAATAAATCTTGCAAACGTTCAAACTCTTTTTCGTTTTTGAATTTAATTGTAATTTGTCCAGCGCCTCTAGTATTTGTTTGAATTCTGACATCAGCTTTTAAATGATTTTGAATTCGTTTTAGCTGCGCCCTATATGGCTGTTCAACAATCTTTTTTGGAGAAACAACTTCATGGTCTAAACGATTCTTTTTTAAATCAACTACAAATTGTTCGACTTTGCGGGCTGTCCATTCTTCTTTGATAATTTTTGGAAAAACTTTTTCAATAATATCATCATCAAGCCCAATCAAAGGTTTTGCTTGACCTTCGGATACCTTACCACTAACTAATGCATCCTTTACTAAATCAGGTAATTTCAACAGTCGCAATTTATTGCTGACGGCACTCATCGAACGATTACCAACTCGTTTACCAATTTGCTCGATAGTCAGATTAAATTGATCACGCAATTTTAAATAGGCAGTCGCTGTTTCCATTGGATTCAAATCTTGACGTTGTAGATTTTCAATCAATGAAATTTCTAATCTATGTTGGTCAGTTAAAGTCCTAACTAGGGCAGGTATTTTATCAAGCCCAGCCTGCTTAGACGCCCTATATCGGCGCTCGCCAGCTACAATTTGATAACCACCTTTATATGGTGTGACAATAATTGGCTGCAATACACCATGTTCATCAATTGAATCCGCCAGTTCATCCAGTTCTTCCTGACTAAATTGACGTCGCGGCTGATTAGGATCAATGACTATTTGATCAATTTTAATATTACGCAGTTCACTAACCATTTGATCTTGCGACGCTGTTGGATCAAATGACTCATCCAGCAAGTCAGTTGGGATTAATGATTCAAATCCACGGCCTAAACCATGTTTTTGGCTTTTATTAGATACTGGCACGACTAATCACCTCCTTTGAAAACGCTTTATAGGCACGTGCGCCCTTTGAAAACCTGTCGTAGGCACCAATTGGTAAACCGTGACTTGGTGCTTCAGCTAAACGAATATTTCGTGGGATAACAGTGTCAAATACCTTGCCAGGGAAATGTTTTTTAATCTCTTCGTGCACCTGACCGCTTAAAGTCGTCCTCGTGTCCATCATAGTTGGCAAAACACCCAACAGTTCGAGCATCGGATTCATACCTTTACGCACCAGCTTCATAGTCTCTAGTAACTGTCCTAAGCCTTCTAGGGCATAAAATTCAGCCTGAACCGGCAATAACACATATTTAGCCGCCACTAGCCCGTTAACGGTCAGCAGGCTTAAACTAGGTGGACTATCGACAATAATTACATCATACTCACCCTTACAGGCTTCGATAGCGCTTTTAAGTCGCGAAAAACGTCTGTCAGCCTGAGCTAATTGAACCTCAGCATTCGCCAAACCCGGTATAGTCGGAGCTAAAAAAAAGTTTTTGTAATCAGTTGGGATAATAATTTGGTCTAAAGTAGCTTGTTCAAGCGCTACATCAGACATCGTCAGTTTTAGTTCTTGCTTATCAATACCGAGTCCACTAGTCGCGTTTCCCTGAGGGTCAAAATCAATTAATAAAGTCTTCTTACCGAATTTTGCCATATAATAAGCCAGGTTAACAGCCGTCGTAGTTTTGCCTACGCCACCCTTTTGATTAGTCACTGAAATTACAGTTGCCACGTGTTGATATTCCCTCTCTATTTGAATTCATTATAGCATGAGCACATAAAAAAATCCCCGCAGATTTTGCGGGGATTTTAGTCAGTTATTTGATTGAAGTAATTTCAATCTTGCTGTATTTTTGGCGGTGCCCATTTTCTTTGTGAACACGTTTTTTAGCCTTGTAGCGAATAACGCGGACTTTGTCACCTTTTACGAGGTCTTCGATAACCTTAGCGGTTACTTTAACACCCTTAACGGTTGGCTTGCCGACCTGCGTTTTATCGCCATCGATAACCAACAGTGCATCAAGCGTGAGCTCTTTTGTGCCTTCCTGGAGGAGGTCCACCAGTAGGGTCTCTTTTTCGGCGACAATAAATTGTTTGCCACCGATCTTAACGACTGCTTTTGTCATTTGATAATTCCTTATTACTTTTTACTAATCAATTATCCACTATAACAGATGTGATGGACTGAAGCAATAGCTTCAGCCGCTATTGGAATTTGGCTATTGGCTATTGGCATGAAACTAATTGCCATCTTCTAATTAACCTACTGTGACTCACTGCCATATTCTAATAGCCATATTCCAATAGCTAACTTAAATTTGTCCCCCGCCATACACCAAAATCACGACAAAGCTAAACGATATTAATACCATAACTTTGTATAATCCGTGGTGACGACGCCAAGACAAACGAATAGGTTTTGGTAATCGGCGTCTATAAGCATGCGCTAATAAGGCGACAATGATTGCCGCTGCTATTAATACCAACCCAACAATCACCGCTGGTGTAATTGATTGCAACGCAACTACAAACTGAGTTAATAAATTAAGGCTTCCATTTGATGCTGCCCCATCTGCAACTGGCGCCAATGGTTGAGCTGCAGCCGCTACCGCAACCGTAGCTGGCTTGCCATACAATGCCACGACTAGTATTGTTGGTTGCCCATTCAAATCTCCACCAACAACCGCAAACCCAACATCTTGATAACTTTCTCGCAACAAATTAGCTTTATGTTCGGGCGAATTTAGCCAAGCAGTTACCATTGCATCAGTCGATGTAAAGTCCTTCGCCAAGTTCTCGCCTGCTTCATCGTAATTATAACCAACATCCCCAAACCACTTCCAAGGTTGAACACCATCAGGCGAAATATGATCCCAATATTGTTTAGCAAACATATCCTCAGCCTTTAAATAAGCCGCTTGGTTCAACTTAGCATTCAACTTCAGCGGCAAAAAACCCGCTTCTATCCTAGCTTGATTCGTTTGATCAAATACTGCGTTAATTGTAATGTCTGATTGTATCCCAAGTACCTGGCCTGTCGCCGCCACGTTGTAACCCAACTGAATTCCAATCACAACAAAAGCCAACGCCACTAATCCATAGCCACGAATTAAATGTGGTCGATAGCCGTTTTTATGATGTGGTACAACCGCCATCTTGATATGATGACGCGCCCGCTTTACAACCGACTTAACCAATGTCTTACTTTTGTTTGTCTTCATCTTCACGATGATACTAATATAAAACACTTATGTATGAAAAGCGAGCCACTAATGAACAAATTTCAAATCAATACGTTTGGCAGCTTCTTCAACCCAATCATGTAAACGCGTAAGTTGGTGTCCCATGACAAGTCGCTCATCATCGGATATTTCTTGGCGCTTGGCCAATGCATCCAGCAGGCCTAAAGCTCTTTGAAGATCATCAGAATCGGCTTTGGTCTCTAATATTTTATCAATCTTATCAAAACGTTCAGTCATGTAATTGAATAATCTTGTAAATTCATCAGTGCTCATGGTTCTATTATAACAAACAATTAAATGTTTATGGAAACCATTTTAAGTAGAGGCAAGCCTAATCAAAGTTTTTCGATATTTTTTCACAGTCAATTTAACTGCTTTTTCAACAGTTATTTTTTGCTTTTCTGTGAGTTTATCTATTTGTGCTTTGTTCATAATATTATTATACCATTGATGCGTTAGCATATATCGGATATCACTTTTAGGAACCGTCCCCTACTTTTATTTTATGTATTGTTGAATCTTGGTTTTAGCAGCGTTTAATGAATCTGCGTCTGGTTCCATCACGTAAAGCGGCAAATTACCCATGCTGTAGGTTACATTATGGCTGTCCACGCCAGTCACACTGATTGATTCGACGCTCCATTTAATCATATTATCCAGTTGGTTTTTGATTAATGTAGTTATACTGTCCGAATCCATGTCGGTTTGAATTGTCCGTTGCAGTGATGCCAGGATTTGCTGGTATTTAACCAACGTATTAGGATTATTCATCTTGGCAATAATCGCTTCGATGACACGTTGTTGATTCTGTCCCCTGGTTCGATCACCAGCCTCAAATGAATGTCGCTCGCGCGCAAAGCTCAACGCCTGACTGCCATTTAAATGATTAACGCCAACTACATACTGATTATCATCAGCCAAAAAATTATATTCCGAAATGACGTCAACGTCGCCCAGTACATCAACGATATTAGTTAGTGACGAAAAATTAATACGCAGATAATAATTAATTGGCACAGAGTACAAATCCGCCATAGTCTGAACCGACATATCGATACCGTAAATACCAGCATGAGTCAGTTTGTCGCGAACGCCAGTCGTGCCATGCAGCTGAACATAATAATCCCTAGGCGTATTTACCAACAAAATTTTATGCGTTTGCGGGTTAACACCGACCATAATATTAACGTCACTACGTGACACCGTCGATACGTCACCATAAGTATCAATGCCGCTGATATACAAAACAAATGGTTTTGATACATCTGATTTTGTGACAATTGTGTCTTTTTTGACTTTGATATTCAGTCTGCCAATTACTTTGATGGTCTGATAAAAAGAATCATAGTTTTCACTTAGCAATTGCAAATATGAGCTTTTGATGACCGCCATATTGACTGATTTATCATCCAAGGCGGCTGTTATGCCACTGATATTATCATACTTTACATAGCTAACTTTGGTCTGTTTATTGACCTCGGACCTGACTAAATCATTATTAACGTCAGTGTTGATAATCCCTATTCGATTGACACCAGAGTCCAAGTTAATAACCTGATCGGTTTTGGCGATAATACTATATTCCTGCTGAGTGTATTTGGCTTCTTGAATGCTGTTTAAAAAAATATTTGTACTAATACTGGTCGATATAACATAGACATTGGCCAAAATAATTAGTGTTGATGTCAAAGTCGCTGCAATTACGCCCCTGGACGACAGCTTATTTTTAAAGGTTAAAAACAGCAGCCATATAATTAGCAAACTTGTAATTAATATGATGATTGCTAAATATTTAACTGGAATCAGCCTAGCATCAACAACCAAATAAACCGCTACAATATAACTGACGACTGCGATAATGGCGATTACTTTACTGATAATTTTTAATGGTTTAGCATTCAGCATATTACTCATCACCCAACTTAACAGCTATAAGATTATGGCGTAATTTATGTAAATAATAATATACCGCAACTCCAACAGCACTAGCGGTTGTATCAATCATCACATCACTCACCTGTCCGCTGCGACCCGATATAAATAATTGATGAGTTTCATCGAAACCGGCATATGATAATGAAAATAAAATACTCAACAACATCGCCTTTTTGGTTGTGAAGCCATATTCCTTTACGACGTTATACATTAATACACCCAGCACCAAATAAAGAAAAATATGTGCTGCTTTGCGGGTTAAAAAAGTCAGTATATCTTCGGACAAACTAACATGCAAAGTATTGATAATATCGTTAACAATAACGGCACTGCGCGTGGATGATGTGGTTGCAACTTCGTTTGAAAATAGGAAGATTAGTATCATCCAGGTGATTAATAGCAGGTTTTTATATTGAATTTTCATATAGATCTTGTTCGATTATTAGTTTTGAACGTTTACGGTTGCTAACGCTAAGTACTTTGTCTTTGATGACTTTTATGACCGATTTGTTTAAAACTATTGCAATGATAGTAATAATGACAGCATTTAACACATTTCCGATGACGTTATTGTAGTAATACAGGATAATCGCGAAAGCGTATAATATTGCCATATTGATAAATATGCCTTTTTCATAAGTAATGCTTACATATTTTTTTATGTCGTAATGGCGATGGATTGATACGGCCAGATATGCAATTACTGTTGATAATGCTGCAGCGTATATGCCAATATACTGAATAAAAATTAAGTTTATAATAATATTAATAATTGCAGCAACAATAGATATATTAGCAACCTGCTTGCTTAGTTTTTTTGCTATGTAAATTGCACTGTAGAAGCCAGCTAAGGCGTTAAAGAATGCGGCGACAGTCAGGATGGGGATATATAAATAGGCTTCATTGTATTGTCTATTTACTAGGTCTGTAAACACTAATGGTATGTACGCTATTAATAACAAGCCGAGTGATCCGAACACTTTAATATTTGCATTGGCTGTTTCGGAAAAAAAGTTATCTCTGTTGTGATCGTCTATGTGAATTGATGCAGACTCTATCCATGACATATTAAATATAGCAAATATAGCGTTAAATATGGTTGCGTATTTATTTGCGATTGCATAAATACCGTTCGCTGCTATGCCAAGAAAAATTGAAATTATTGTTCTGTCGGATACACTGACTATCCACCAAGATATAGCGCTTGGGACTAAAGGATACGAATATTTTAATAACTTTTGTTTAGTGTCTTTATTTGAGCTGGATATATTAATATATTTGTAAAGTTTTAGTGAAAAAATCAGGTATATAATACACAAAAAGTTAGCGAACGCCAGTGACAATAAAATACCTTGAACGTCGAGATTACCATAGATTGCTAAACCAATCGTAGTAGTAAGTGTGGTGAACCCTATAATAACGCTGGCAATAGAAAACCTTTTATTGTCACCAAAACCACGTGCAAATTGTAAAAATAGATTGGAATATGCAGTTAAACAGACGTTTAGTAGGATTAAATTTGCGTATCTAATGTTGATATAGTTATAGAAAATAGCGTATATTACTATAAATATTACCAATATCAACGTTACTGTTTGTATGACGTTTGATATAATTTGTTGCTGGTGGACTTTATTTTTTCTGTTTTCAATCAAGAATCGGAATGATGCCATTTCAAGTTGTATGGTAATGATTGGGACTAGTAGTGCCATATATATGATTGTTAAATCTAATACGCCGTATTCACTAGGCGATAAAAATGCTGTATAAATAGGAAGAAGTAGAAATGATATTAGTTGGGCTGACAACTTGCCCGTGGCAAGAATAAATGTATTTTTCAGTAATTCTATTTTATTGCTCATATTAATTACCTTCCAGCGCGCTAGCATATAGCGACTCAATTTTTCGTATATTTTTGGACATATTATATTGGCTGTGACTTAATATTTTTTTCGTGTCTTTTCTTTTAATGTCTAATTTGTTTAACTGGTTTGCCCACTGTTGCGAATTATTATTTTGTGAAAAAAAGGTAATACAATCAGTCAATTCTACTGATTCGTCAATTGAATCGCTAATTAGACAAGTTAATCCATTTGTCTGCGCTTCAACTAATGTCACTGGCAGACCTTCGCGTATCGATGGGAATATAAAGATATCAAATGCATTATATAGTTTGTTTACGTCAGATCGGTTTCCTAAAAACAATACATTTTTTTGTATTCCTAGTTTGCGTACTTTGTTTTCAATTTGACTTCTTAAAATTCCATCGCCTACTAAAATAAGTTTAGATTTAGGCTGTAATTTTAAATATTCGAAAAATGTATCGATTACAAAATTTTGATTTTTATTTTTATCGATTCTACCCACATGTCCAATCACGACAGTATCATTCGAAATGTTTAATTTTCTCCTTATGTCCTGACGAACACCGTCATTATAATAAAAATCATCTAAATTGATGCCATTATCTATAACGGTAAACGTATTTTTTGGATAAAATAATGCTTTGCCAGCTTGCTCGCCACAAGCAAGATACTTAGTCGAATATTTGTTGATAATGTATTTTGCGAAAATAAAGTACATCTTCTTTATTAGATTTTCGCCTTGGCTTGTCCTGGTGTTATGTGAATGAGCAATTCGTGTATTAACTCGACATCGTTTAGCTGCAATCAGCGAAAACATAGAATTGCGACAGGTGTGCGTATGAACAATGTCAATTTTTTCGTCTTGGATAATTTGTTGAATATTTTTTATATGTTTTAATATACCAACTTCTTTTACGTCGTCAGTTCTTATAATCTTTCCGCCAAGATCGATAATCTCATTCTCGTAATCGAATTTGGTGTCGCCGTAGCATAAGAAAACAAACTTAAACTTATTTTTGTTTATATTCCGCAGCACATTCATCAAAAATGTTTCAGCGCCGCCTCTATTCATGCTGCCAACGATATGCAAAATAATAATACCGTCGTTAGGTGACTTACGTGCCTGTTTTTTGTATTGTTTCAATACGAATATATTTCTATATTTTCTTACGACCCTTACTGGCAAGATTGCAGAGATAATGCCTTTTAATATATACATATAGTCAAATAGATTAGCCCTCATCTTATAATAATAGTTGAGCCTAATCCTGATATCATCTTTCCGAGTTTTTAACTTCCTTTTGCTGTAATCGCTCAGATTTACACGATACTGCAAAAGTACATTGTCGATAATGTATAGTCTATTTCCACGAAGTAGTAGCTCACACCATAGAGCTAAGTCTTCAGCTCTTTTATAGTGTGTGTAATAACCAACTGCTTCTATAACACTTTTTTTCATTATAACGCTAGGGTGTATCATTGTGTCACCGTGCATTATTGATTTTTTTGTTTTTTCGCCACTTTTGCCAAGTATTCCGCCTGTTTCATTATCTGAGAACTCTACAGCTCTAGATCCAACAACGTCATATTCCGGATGAGAGATAATAAAATTGTAAATTTCTTTGATTCTGGCAGGCATGGCAATATCGTCGGTATCCATTCTGACGATGTATTTGCCTCGAGCGTGTTTAATGCCATTATTTAATGAGTAGGATAGACCCATATTATTTGAATTTTTAACAATTATAATTCTGTCGTCATTAAATTCTGCAACGATTTTTGCGACATCATTAGATCCGCAATCGTCGACGATTATGAGCTCAAAGTCTACAAAAGTTTGGTTTAATATACTAATTATGGATTGACGCAAATATGTTTCGTTTGTATTATACTCAGACATAACAATCGAAATATCATGATTCCTACTACGCATTTAGATTTCGACCTCTTCGTCTATACATTTCATACGCAAACATAATTAACATAGTGGGTATTAGTACTGTGTAAAAATATTTCCTAAAGATCAATAAAAACGTGCCCCTAGCAATAAATAGGTTGGAATATATAATAATGGCTATAAGGCCATTACGAAGACTTTTATAATCATCGTTAGTTTTGTCATTGGACAACATTTTTACTAAAATGATACCAATAATGAACATTGATATAATACCGATCCAGCCGAAATTATAATATGATTCTGCAACAATAGAATAGCCTGGGCCGTAGTCCATGTGTAATTTATTCATTAGCCAGCTTGGTAGACCTGCTGCGCTTGAAAATGAATATCCACCAAATAAGAAACTAGGTATAACAGCCATGACTGAAGCAAAGTATGTGTAGCCCAATGAATAGTCTTGTGTCGCCGGTATGAGATTCATAGTCTCATGTAAAGAAAAAATATTAAAGCCAAACTCCCCCATCATATTGCCAAGTGAATTTCCAAAACTATTACTGTTTGAAAAAAATATGTCTATAAATACACTCAGACTCCTGTCTGGCATAATTCTAAATTGCGCTATGGCTGTAATTAGTTTTAGAATGAATATCGCTATGATTATCAACCAAATAATCACTTTTAAGTCAATCTTCTTGATCTCGCTAGAATATATCCAAAATAGCCCAATAATAATCGCCAGCGCTTCAGCTCGTCCGCCTGCTATAAATGACATTAAAACAGAAGAAAGAAGCACCGAAACAATAATTCTTCTAATTGTTTTATTGTCCTTATTTGCAATAAATAGAATTACGATTCCTGGTATAAAAAACATGCTAAAATTTGAAATAACATTATCTGTACTATTTGATATAGCGTCTAAGGCATTTGCGTTATTCTGATACATTGAAGAATAACCAGTATTAAAAGACGATGCTATGCTTGTAAATTTTTCCGAGAAATAGCCGTAAATGCCAATAAAAGATAAAGACATGCCTACTAGATTCATACTCTTTTTAAATATTTTGTCACTAATACCCGTCGTAAAATTACTGTAGCTATTTTTTCCGGAGAACAAAAGCCCAGCAATACACAGAGTGAAGAAGCAGATTGTACTATATTGCAGTGTTGCGTATAGCTCACTAGAATTAAAAGTATTGATTATAAGTGTTGTATCATGGTTTAGATTGAAAAGCACGACCATTATTTGGCCAAACCAACACACAAATGCAGTAATTACGAAATATATAAAGGGGTTATTTAGCGTCTTGTGTTTTGAATAATATAGTATAAAAAATAAAATGAGCTGACTAACAATTATTAATCCCCAATATATACAGACTTTGTTAATGTTGTAAATATCATAATTTATAAAACTTAAAGTAAATATAGAAAAAAAGATAAAGATGTAAGTTATGAAAAATATTATCCATTTTGACTTCATTATATATTAGCCTCACGCACACTATGATCATATACTTCCGACATCCTATAGATAATCATATATAGAGAATATATGTTGTTTTTTTGAGGCGTTACGGCAATATTACCGTAGGGGTGCCGTATGCTACTATAAACAACAAAAACTTCATTAATAATTTTATCTGAATCATTTATGTCATATAGTTTTCCGTTATTAGTATCTGCAACTATGTCTCGATTACCTCGACAATTAGTCGCAATAATAGGCAGGCCTAGATAAGCCGCCTCCATGATATTCACAGGCAACCCCTCTCGCAACGATGATGAGACCGATAAATCTGCTATTTTTAGCAATTGAGGGATGTCTTTTCTGTATCCCAAAAAGTGAATATTTTTATCAATACCTAGTTTTATTGCTAGTTTTTGGCATTTACCGTTTAGGCTGTCGACACCTGGTAGTAATAAGTGTATTTTTGAGTTATTTTTTATTAAATCTGCAATAGATTTAATTAACCATAATTGATTTTTATTCTTGTTTAATTCGGCCGGATAAATCATGACGAAATCATCATCAGCTAACCCAAGAGATTGTCTTAATTCTGACTTTTGCGATTTTGACATTTTGAAGTCGAACTTTTTTGGGTCGATACCAACACCAGGGACGTATTGAATGTCAGTTTTGAATTTGCTTTTAGCGCGTTCGTAATCTTCGTTATTGATAGTTATCAATGTGTCTGTATATTTGGACATTAACTTTTCGATAGGATAATATGTCAGCCAATTAATCAGTGGTGCGCCCTTAAAAAAGTGAAATCCGTGCGCTGTATAGATAACTCGCGTGCCTTTTTTACGCGCCGCAATTGCCGCCAATCGAGTTACCACCCCCCCCATTGGCGTGTGCGTATGAATAATATCGTAATGTTCCGCGTCAACAACTTTTTTTAATTGTCTGATTGCCCTAAGGTTATTTAATTTAAATGGACTACGCTCGAAAGAAATAACGTGCTTTTTGTCACAATAAGGTATATTTTCAGTGCCGTTTGTCGCAACGTGAACTTCATAGCCATTCTCCTTGAAGTACTTCAAAAAAGGCGTATGAAATGCCAGTATGTGCGAATCAACGGTGGCTGTGAATAATACTTTTTTCACGATTTGACCTAGTTATTCTTTTCTGACTTAGTAATATTCTGGTGGCGCACTACTGAACGTTTACTATTTTTACCTGCTTGCGAAGGAAGTTCAGCATAAAACATAGGCTGCTGATTAACTGCAATTCGTGGCTGTTTAATTGCGTCGCTAACGATACCTTCGTTATAGCCGTCACTCTTTAATACGGTCAGAATAGTTTTGTATAGACACTTTAAATCCATAATAAGGCTTAAATTTTCTACATATTCAGCGTCATAGGCTACCTTGTGCGGTACACTGGCCGCCAGTTCGTCACGTCCATTGACTTGTGCCCAGCCAGTAATACCTGGACGTACATCGAATACACCGTATTTTTGACGTTCGACAATTAATTCGTCTTCGTTTTGGGCGGCACCAGGTCGTGGACCAACAATTGACATGTCACCATTTAGAACATTAAAAAGTTGAGGCAATTCATCCAGTGACGTTTTGCGCAAAATTGCGCCTGATTTGGTGATATATTTGTTAACATCTTTGAATTTATTAGGTGGTAATTTTGGTGCATCAGTCCGCATTGTACGAAATTTATATATAGTAAACGTTCGGATGTTCATACCAATACGCTGTTGCCTGAAAAATACTGGACCTTTACTCTCTAGTTTAATAATCACAGCAATGACAATACCGACTGGTAATGTCACCAAAAAGATAACAAGTGCAAATGCAGTATCTAGCGGGCGTTTGATAAATTTTTGATACATACACCAGTACTCCTTGCTTAATTTATTTCTTTTTAGCAACTTTTTTTGATGCAGCCTTTTTAAGGCTAACCTTAGCCACTTTTTTAGTTGACGCAGGCTGAGCTTTCTTAGTTACGGTTTTTTTGTTTTGTTTATAGTCGTAGGCAAAGAATAATGCAATTACAGATATAATGAAGCCAACAGCTGTTGACAAGGCCAACTGCATTACTTGATTGACATTGTATGGCTTGGTTTCAAGGCTGGCATTATCAACTACCTGGATGTTGTCGTCAGAATACAACAATTTAGACTGGGATTTGAATGACGCAACCGCACTATCAACTAATGATTGGCTGGTTAACGAATCTTTAGAGGTAATCGATACGTCAATAACGGCCGTGCTTTTAGTATTCACCACGTTCGTTGAGCTTACTAAGTCGTCATATGTCATGTTAAGTTTGTGACCAGCAACAACTGGTTCTAGCACGCGACGAGATTTAAATAACTCGATATAGTTATTGATAAGTGTGACGTCAGTAGCGGCAGTTTTATCAACTGGATTGATTAAAATCAGCGTGGCGCTACTTTTATACATTGGCACTTGAATAAATACGTTATAACAAAGGCCAACAGCCAAACCAGCGATTGTTAATGCTAAAACAAGCTTCCATTTACTGATATAGAATTTTAATAGATGATATAAATTGATTTCTTGCATAGCTTTGGCTCTCCTTTTAATTACGAGTTGGCGATTATTCTGACATACAAAAAAGAGACGCCCTCGTCTCTATTTTTTGTGAAACCTCAGAAAGATTCTATCGCCCACTTCACCTTATTTCACTAAACAATATATTACTACAATAGTGTACATTTGTAAAGCATATTGCAAAATATACATACCTATTCATACCCTATCACATAGCTATACACACAGCTTCGCTGGAGGACAGTCCTCTACAGGTGTTATTTCGTGTCACTTTTTGTCACTGTTTATAAAGACGGTTTTTATGTATTTAATTATTAATTTAAGCTTAAAATATAGTAGTTATTATGTATAATGAACATATGCCATCTAGGAATATAATCAAGAATCAAGTACCTAATTCTTATTATCATGTTTATGCCAGAGGTATTAATAGGCAAAAACTATTTATAGAAAGTGCTGACTATAAGTACTTCCTTAAGTTATTCGAACGATATCTATCCGAGGAGCCTGCTATCAGCAAAACAAACGAGATATACCCTAACTTCCTTGGACAGATTGAAGTTTTGGCATATTGCCTGATGACTAATCATTTCCATCTGCTGATATACCAAATCGATACACCCTATCTAGAAAAGCTTATGCGCTGCGTAATGACAAGCTATAGTCGTTATTTTAACTTAAAGTATAAACGAACTGGATCAGTGTTTGAAAGTCGTTACAAGGCTGTCAGGATAGATCAAGAATCATATTTGCAACATATTAGTCGCTACATTTACCTGAATCCCAGATTATGGGAAAAGTATAAATACTCAAGCCTAAGTTTCTATGTACATGGCAAAGAACCAAACTGGCTTACTTCAGCTAGAATTTTAGAGTTATTTACTTCTAGACAATCGTATCTTGATTTTGTCTCAGATTACGAAGAGATGCGCGACACATTGCATGAAATAAAAGACCAACTTGCGAATAAATAAAACTAGCACAAAACAACACCTCTAGAGGACTGTCCTCCAGCGACCGGATATAGCGTACTAACAAGACTAGTGTTTATTGTTGCGCCTCAGTTGATCAATCCTGTCGTGATCTAGCCCATAATAATGCGCAATTTCATGCCAAAGTGTATGTTTGATTTGTTCAAATAAATCAGTTTCATTGTTTACTGAGGCGATAAGTGAATTTTTGAATAGTGTAATTTTGTCAGGTAATACAAATGAATAGCCTGCCCCACGTTGGGTTAATGGAATGCCTTCATATAGACCCAACAACAGATGGTCGCTATCGATATTCATTTTTTGGCGCTGTTCGGGCGTTGGATTATCCGCCATAACAATTGCCACATTATCCAAACCCTTAATATATTTTTGAGGCAATTCATTCATCGCCTTGGTAATCAAAATATCAAATTCCGCATCAGTCATGTACTAATTATACAGTCTTATTCATCGGCAAACGAAAACCAGTCAGGATCATCGTGAATATCTTGGACGACTTGTTCCCAAAATTCTTCTAGTGATTGTTCGTCAAGTTTTTCATCCAACAAAATATCGTCTTGTTCACGATGCGTGTCAGAAATATCGTCTGGTGACGAGTCTATTTCTTGAAATCGCAGATAGTTTAGTAATGACATTTTTGTTTGTTTTTGTTTACCTTTATACCTATTTAAGCATAAAGTTTATGAAATTGCAAGCATATATTGTGACTAAGATGCTGGATTAACAAATGTTGAATGTACAGTTGCATCACCAGCATAAATTACATCCGTCGAGACAGCGCTAGTTGTATAATCCCAGTATGTAATCTTGCCGCCTTTTGTTTCGGTACAAGTGACCAAGCATGACCAAGTAACGTGGTCGGTCCCATTGGTGGCATTTAACGGAGATGGTTCAGCCCCAGGCATGATTGTTATGCCTTTTGGCACTTGCGAGGTGCTGTCACCGTTCATCAAATCAATTGCCGAAGCTGGGTAAAAACCAGAATCTGCAAAATAAACTTCAGCCACATTCGATACTGTCTGGGCGTTAGTTATTGCTTTGGCATTATTCGCATTTACATACGGGCTAAAAGAATTGGTTGTAGTTGGCTTTGAAGCAGAATTGTCTGACGTTTTGACTACTTTTGTCGTTGTGTCACTAGCCTTTTGACTAGTAAACATAACGTAGGCGCTCACTCCGCCAGCAATTAATATGATAACTATTACACCGATTATGATTTTTAGCGGCAAACTTTTTGCTTTTGCGACTAGTCGTGGTGTCTGAACACCACCAACAGGCTGCGGTGGTATATAAGGCTGTTGAGGTTGAGCGACTGACTGTTGCACAGGTGTCACCACTGGCGTTGGTTGTGGTGTTTCGGGCACTGGTTGATTCGGTAAAGTGTTTGGGTCCATAGGTACTCCAATTTAATCGTGTTTATGTTTTTATTTTAGCACGTTAACCGATTATATTATTTAGGCTTTTTGCAAAGATATGGTTAAATCAGCAGCGTCAATTTTAACTTTGGCAGTATAATCTTTGTCGCCAGTGGCGTGAAGCTCGGTTGCCAAAACTTCTTCGACAATTACTTTTTTATGGTCAACAATCGCCTGTTTTAGTTCATTGTCATCTGTTAATAAGACCAGTTGAATTCGATCGTCGATATTTAGGCCAGCATCTTTGCGGGCAGTTTGAATATGGCGAATAACTTCGCGGGCAATGCCTTCACTTTTTAATTCTGGCGTAATCGTTAAATCAAGACTAAATTCTGGGCCAGTTAAGACTGATTTGACGTTTAATTCTTCGCTTAAAATATCGGCAAAATCAACAAATTCACCCATTTTCTGGACTGTAACGCTAGCTAGTGGCTGACGAACTTTTTGATGTTCGCGGGCTCGAATGCTAAGGCCTTGATTTACGTAATCACGAACCGTTTCCATTTCGGTAACAACCAACTCATTAATATGTCCAACCGTTGGCCAATCCAACAAGTGAACACTTTCACCGCCAATTAGTTTTTGATACAATTCTTCAGCCAAAAATGGCGTAAATGGTGCTAATATCATCGATAATTGGACTAGTACGTAATGTAATGTTCGGTAAGCATTGTTTTTGTCGGTATCATCCCCTGCCTTCCAAAAACGGCGACGACTGCGACGGACATACCAGTTGCTGGCGTCTTCAATAAATGGTAGTACAGGTTTAAGCGCACCGGCCACATCATAACCATCCATTTTGCTTTCGACTTCAGCTGTTAATTGGTGTAAACGACTGACAACCCAAATATCCAGTGGATTAGTTAGCGATTCAACTGGGTCTGACAAATCACCCGTAAACTCCCACCTGTCAACTTCGGCATACATCGTGAAAAAGTCGTACATGTTCCAAATCATCGACAATTTTCGGGCCACGTCACCGACTTCTTTGTCTTGCAACGCAAAATCTTCACCGCTAAGTAACGGGCTGGACAATAATAAGAAGCGTAAACTGTCAGCGCTAAATTTATCCATTAATTCATTAGTGTCGGTATAATTACCATAACTTTTGCTCATCTTGCGGCCGTCATTACCAGCGATTGTTCCGGTCACAATAACGTTTTTGAAGGCATTATGACCAAACAGTCCAACGTTTACGGCATGCACGTAGTAAAACCAAGCCCTAACCTGACCGACATATTCAACGATAAAGTCACCAGGAAAGTTGGCTTCAAATTTGGCAACATTTTCGAATGGATAATGGAATTGTGCAAATGGCATACTGCCACTTTCAAACCAACCATCCAAAACTTTGTCGATGCGAGTATATTCGACACCATCAATCGTAAATTTAATGTCATCAACCCATGGGCGGTGATAATCCTGCAACTCAACGCCGCTAAGTTCTTTAAGCTCGGCGTAACTGCCAATGACTTTGATAAGTTCGTTACCGTCAGCATCAATCCCCTTCCAAACTGGCATTGCTGTCGCCCAAAAACGATCGCGCGACAAATTCCAATCTGGTGCAGTCTCGATAGTTTTTTCAAAACGACCGTGTTTTATGTGGTCCGGAAACCAATTTATGTGTTCAGTGTTTTCAGCTAACATTTCAGTTCGTTGACCATCGATATCCATAAACCAACTTGGATGTGCCCGATACATCAAACGATTACCAGTGCGTGGGTTGTGTGGATACTCGTGACGAATGTAATCAATTTTCCAAACAACGCCACGTTCGTGTAAAGTTTTGGCAATAGTTTTGTTAATTTCCCAAACATCACTGCCTAACCATTCAGTTTCGATATATTTACCGTATTCGTCCAAGACATGAACCACGGGAATATTGTTTTCTTTAGCCAAAGCAAAGTCTTCTTCACCATAAGCTGGCGCAATATGAACAATACCCGTACCTGATTCGGTTGTTACATAATCAGCTGCCCAAATTTTGTGTGCATTGTCGCCACGGTCACCAAATAGTGGTTCGTAGGTCAAACCTATTAATTTTGAACCCTTGAACGTTCGAATAATTTTGTAGTCCAAAACAACATGTTTCTCATTTGTCAGTACGGCATCAACTAAGTCCTTGGCGATAATAAAATGCTCGCCTTCTAACTCAACCTCGGCATAAATCAACTTTGGATTAATCGCCAGCGCCGTATTGCCAGGCAAAGTCCAAGGCGTCGTTGTCCAAGCCAACAACGAAACTGGATGACTATTACGAGATTCGCTATCTTCCATATTCCATATTCCAATAGCCATTTTGAACTTCACATAAACACTCGGGTCAGTCACAACAATATAAGCACCGGCATCCATTGTAACTTCAGCCTTCGACAGTGGTGTCGCCCACTTGGTATCATACATTAAAACGCGTTCACCTTCATAAATCTTGCCTTTTTCGTACAAAGCTTTAAAGGCCCACCAAACGGATTCCATAAAATCTTTATCCATGGTTTTGTAGGCGCCCTTAAAGTCAACCCAACGACCAATACGGTCAATTGTATCTTCCCAGGTTGCACTGTTTTGAACCATGTTATCGCGTGCAGTTGTAATATAATCAGCTAAACTAATTTTTTCGCCAATGTCATGTCGGCTGGTTATACCTAATTTTTTCTCGACGAAGTTTTCGGCGGGCAGTCCATGACAATCCCAACCCCAACGACGCTCGACACGTTTGCCTTTCATGGTTTGATACCTTGGCACGGCGTCTTTGACAATACTACTTAGCAAGGTTCCATAATGTGGTACACCAGTAATAAATGGTGGACCATCGTAAAAAACATACGAATTTTCGATTGGTCGTTGATTGACTGATTTTTCAAAAGTTTTGTTTTGCTTCCACTGGGCAACTAAATCTTTCTCGTATTCCAATGCTCGTCTGCGGGTGCCTGATTTAAATTTCATTTTGTTTCCTTTCTTTGAAAAACAAAAAATCCCTATTTAGTGACTGGAGCCCCATCATACGATAGGACGGTACCATCCAGTTTCTAAAAAGAGATTCCTTTTAGCGCTTAGTTTATTCGATCTGACGGGTCGATGCCGTTTGAACATTCGTGGTTGATAGTCACTCACCTAATTCATAGGACGTTCAACATACATTATAGTCATTTTTACTACTGTACGCAAGTAAAGATTATTTAGGCGAAAAGACCACTGCCAAATTTGACAATAATCGTCGCAATGCCAAGCACGATTAACAGCGCAGCAGCAAATTTGTCAAAATCTCTGACGACAAATTCTTTAAATTTTGCAGAAACTTTCTTTGATAAATATAAATTATCGTCAATTATATTGTAACGAGTAATAGCGGCAACCATAATTATCGTCACTACATCAACCAATAGACACCATGGACACAGCGCCTGAATAATATTTACACTAATATCAAACAGGAAAAATGCATAAATTAGTGCAAATAATGCCGCAATTTGGACGCCAAACATAAATTGACGTGGGAATTTAACACCGTAAAGTCCAGCAATTGCCACAATGACAAAAACAGGTTCAACCATCATACCCAAAAAGCTGTTTGGAAAGCCCAGCATCGACGAATATGGAGAGTTAGCTACTGCTCCACAATTAATAATAGGGTTAATATTGCAACTAAGTACAGCCTTTGAATCCTTAGCAAGCACAACTGCATCAACCGACAACACAAAAGCCGCCAAAAGACCCAAAACAGCTGTCACTAAGATGACAATAAATATCCAGCGTTTACTACGTATTTTTTGGTCGCGGTGGGTAAAAAAATTAATAAATTTACTGAACATAATAACTCAATTCGCTGATTGTTGGCAGTGGCAAACCGCGCCAAGAATTTTGCATTATACTATCATCACTAACGGCAATGATTGTTGGATAATCAACAATATCGTAGGTGTCACAGAATTGTGTGCCACCAGCTGTATCGGGGTCAAGCGTTTCAAGCTCGTGACCAGTTTGATGTTGAAAATCACGCAAAAAGTCCAATACTGTCCGAGTATAATCTGTTTGATCTTTGTAAATTACTACCACCCGCATATTATTACGATTCCTTCTTTTGAGTACGGCGTTGTTCAAGAATTTTGACAAAATCGTCTAGGGTTTTAAATTTATAATAAACACTGGCGTAGCGAACATACGCAACGTCATTGCGTTTTGCCAGTTCGTCTAACACCTTGTCGCCAATTTGCTTAGATGTAATTTCGTTTTCACCAATCAGATACAAAGCATCTTCAATTTCAGATATCATTTCTTCGACTTCGACTTCCGACGCAAAAAATTTGCCAACTGAACGTTTAATAGCACTAGATAATTTGTCGCGTTCGAATAATTCACGGACGCCACTTTTTTTAATAACCGCTAAGTTAGGCTTTTCAACCCTTTCGTAGGTCGTAAAGCGTTTACCGTCAGGCGATTCACGACGACGACGAATCGTAATGCCATCGCTAACTTCGCGCGATTCAATTACTCGGCTGTCACCAATATTATACTTGGCCATTTTGACTAATTTTCCTTGTTGTCTGGATTTTTGTTCTTTTTACGGCGACGCAAAAATGCTGGAATATCTGACTTTTCTTCGTCTTCTGGTGGTTGATTCCAAATATCGTGTGTATTTTCTTCGGCGAATATAGCCGATGATTCGCTGTGGTCTAAATTCAAATCAATATCGCCAACTTTTTCACCAATCACTTGATCAGTTACCTGTTGAGCAGTTTTTTCTTCAGTTTTTGGCTGGTCTTGATGGAAATAAGCTGAATCAAAACCAGTTGCAATTACTGTAATGATTAATTCGTCTTCCAAATCAGCCTTCAGGGTTGCGCCAAAGATAATATTAGCATCTGGTGAAACAGCGCTGGTAATAATTTCAGCGGCTTCTTGGATTTCGCTCATACTCATGTCATAACCACCTGTAACGTTGAACAAAACGCCTTTGGCACCATCGATTGAAACTTCGATCAGTGGTGATTCAATTGCTTGTTGAGCAGCTTGGGCAGCGCGATTTTCACCACTAGCACGTCCAATTCCCATCAAGGCTGATCCGGCGTTGCTCATAATAGCCCTGACGTCAGCAAAGTCCAGGTTAATTAAACCGTGTTCGGTAATTAATTCTGAAATACCTTGAACGCCTTGACGTAAAACGTCATCAGCAATCTTGAAAGTCTCAAGTAGAGGTGTACGACGATCGATTGTTTGTAACAAACGGTCGTTTGGAATCGTAATTAGTGTGTCAACTTGGCGACCTAATTGGTTAATTGCCCATTCAGCATTTTGACGGCGTTTTTCACCTTCAAAGCTAAACGGCTTGGTTGCAACGCCAACAACTAGAATGCCTAGTTCACGGGCCACTTCTGCCACAACGTAACCAGCACCACTACCTGTACCACCACCAGCACCAATTGTCACAAAGACCATATCAGCACCAGTTAAAGCTTCACGAATTTGATCACGAGATTCATTAGCAGCGGCTTCACCAACGGTTGGGTTTGCACCGGCACCTAATCCACCAGTTGTAGTACTACCCAGGTGAATTTTGACATCGGCTTTACTGTTATGCAACGCTTGAGCGTCAGTATTCATAGCAATGAATTGAACACCGGTTAATCCAGCATCTTTCATTCGATTAACAGCCGAGCCACCCGCTCCGCCGACGCCAACAACTTTTATGCTGGCAAAGGTTTGTATATCGCTTGGTTTTACTTCAGGCATGTGACTATATCTCCAACATTCTTATTCAATATCTAGTATAACACTTGGTCCAAAAAACACTAAGCCCTTGAACGTCCAAACAATTTTGATAATGTACCAAAGCCCTTTGAAATAGCACCTTTACCTCTGGATTTGTCGTTATGTTTAGTTGCACCACCACCTTCGGCATCAATTAACATTAGACCAATAACAGTTGCAAATTGAGGTTTGTCGACACCATCAGCCACACCGCCAAAACCGCTTGCAATGCCGACACGTGCCGCCAAACCTAGTGATTCTTTGGCGTAATCAGCAACTCCCTTTAGTTGAGCAGTTCCACCGGTCAAAACAGCACCGCTTGGTAATTTTCCTGCCCTACCAGCACGCTTTAATTCGTGGTTAACAGCTTCAAAAATTTCTTCTAATCGCGCTTCAACAATTTCGTCAATCTCTGAAGTGTTAAAACTGTGAATTTCACCACCATGTTTTATACTGATGCCAGATGATTCTTTGCGACTAACAGCCGACGCGTGTTCAAGTTTTAATTTTTCGGCAATTTCAGGATCGGTCTTTAGCCCAATTGCCAAATCATTGGTAATATTGACGCCACCAATCGGAATAACGGCCGTAAATTGCAAATCACCTTCCTCGTAAATAGCAACGTTAGTTGTGGCGCCACCAATATCAATCAAAACAACACCGTTTTCAATCTGTTGTTCGCTTAATACCGACCGAGCAGCCGCAACACCAGCAATAATAATTGAATGTGGTGTAACTTTGGCGGTTTCAGAGGCTTTTTGTAAGTTTGTTAGATGTGGCGCCAAAACTGATACAACATGAGCATCAATTTCTAATCTGGTGCCAGTCATACCAATTGGGTTTTTGATATTATCTTGGCCATCTAATTTATAGGCATGAGGAATAACTTCTAAAATTTCGCGATTAGCTGGGATTTTACCCAAAGTGGCAACTTCTTCAATTCGAGCAATATCTTCGTCGGTAATTTCATGATTCGCACTGCCAACCGCAATCATACCATCGGCATGAGTACTTAAAATATGAGCGCCATTGATACTAATCGTAGCGGCGTCAACCTGATAACCGCTCATTCGTTCAGCTTCGCCCAAGGCATCATCAATCGCCTGAGCTGGACCAGTTAAGTTAACAACTGTACCTTTGCGCATACCGCTGTTTGGTGCCGAGCCAACACCAACGATAGTTGGCACGCCGGTTGTACCATCAATATGCCCGACTACACAACGAACAGTTGTCGTACCAATGTCTATTCCGACTGCGTACTTAGAGGAAGCTTCTTGCATATTAAAAGTATATCGCTTATGCGATGTTTTGACTAGTAAGTGTGTCTTTTTTATACTCGTAGACTTCATTCGTCTCGGCGTTCAACTGGTCGATATAATCATGAAATCCGTCTTCGGTAAACGTTTCAAGACCTAACTCGTCCAAGATATTTTGAATTCGCTGATGAACTTCGTCATGGTTTGAATCGGCTGGCGCAACAATTTCGGCTTCAAAGTAATAGCTGTGCCCTGGTACTTCAACTAGCGCAATTTCGATATTTTTGTAATCGTATGCCAGTGTATGGCGGATGCCTTTTATAGCCTTCACAAATCCCATTTCACCAAAAATTTTTAATAATTTTTCAGTACTGTTTTTTTCGGTTAATACCGAGATTTCTTCGCGCCTATCTGAACCCTGCCAATTACCAAGTTTCAAAATTACCTCTGGTTGACCATTGGTTTCACGGACCCTAAAATCTTTGGTTCGCCCGCGTAATCCTTCACCGGGAATAAATGTCGAATAATCATAAAATACTCGATTTTTTTCTGCTTTTAATTTAGCATTTTTATCTAAAAAATCCTTGATGTTTAAAAATTTTTCATCTGTTAAACGTCCTCTGAGTTCTATTTCAAAATCAGCAATCATATATGTCCTTTGTTTTTAAAATTTATAGTTTTGTTAAAATTTCAGCACCGTTTTCGGTGATCAAAACTGTATGTTCAAAATGCGCTGCCAAGCTGCCGTCGCGAGTACTGATTGTCCAATCGTCATCTTCGGTTTTGATAGCTTCGCCACCCAACGTAGCCATTGGTTCGATTGCAATTGTATCGCCAGGTTGTAATAAATCGCCAGTGCCCTTGCGACCATAATTTGGAACTTCAGGCGCTTGTTGCATTTTTTGACCGATGCCGTGGCCGACTAACTCTCTAATTATGCCCAATTTGCCTTCATTTAAGACTTTCTCAACTGCTGCCCCAATATCACCAGTCCTAACTGGACCGTGAATAGCATCAATACCAGCATACAAACTGCGTTCAGTGTAACTTAGCAGATGTTTTTTAATACCTTTTGGTTCTTCACCAACAACCATAGTAAAGGCACTATCGGTCTTCATATTTTTGTAAGTAATAACTAAATCAAAACTAACAACATCACCTTTTTCAAATCGATAATCAGTTGGGATGCTGTGCACAATTTGATCATTAGTCGAAACACAAATCACATACGGAAATTTAACTTCAGGCGTCAAATAAGTCGCCGTGGCGCCATGTAATTTAATCTGCTGTTCAACCCAATCGTTAGCCTCAAGTTCGCTCATACCAACAACTACATGTTTTTTCAAATCACTTAAAATAGTTGCCAAAATTTTGCCGCCTTGGCGCATAGCTTCAATTTCAACGGGAGTTTTAGTTGGCTGAACCATGAATTTTATACCAATTTACGAGCAGTAAGCTCTTCAATGACTTTATCATGCACTTGGCCAGGAGTACCTGCACCGTCAATGTGGGCAATATTAATACCTTTTTCAGTAAAATAACTTAGGATTGGATACATTTCTTGGCGATAAATACGCAAACGCTCGTCAATAACTTCCGGCGTATCATCAACTCGGCCACGTAGTTTAAGACGATTCATTAATTCTGCTGTAGGAACTTCAAGTACGATAACCAACCCGATCGAGCGACCATGTTGGTCACGATTTTCAACTAGCCAAGTCGCTTGTTCAAGCGTGCGTGGAAAACCATCAAGAATAACTTTTGATATATCGGTTGCACGACTTAAAGCTTGCCCCATAATTTGATTTATTTTTTCAGGAACAACTAGTTTTCCTTGGTGTTGAGCTAATAAAACTTCGGCATCACGAGTATCTCGTAATAATTGACCAGCCGATAACCAGCGCCATCCTTGGCGAGCTGCCAAGAATTGACCTTGAACACTTTTACCAGCACCAGCTGGGCCAAAAAATAAAATCATCATTGATACTCCCCTTTGTTTTTAGTTTAGCGCAATTTTAACTAGTTTTGCAATCAACGCGCCATCAGCAGAATTGCCTAGTTCTTTTTTGACAGCACCAATAACTTGTCCAAAAAAACTTGGGTTACTGACACCAAGTTCGTTAATGACACGTGTGACAACTGCATTAATATCAGATTCAGATAATTGGGCTGGCAAATATATTGCCATGATTTTAGCTTCAGCTAATTCGTTTTCGGTTAATTCAGGACGGCCGGCAGATTCGTAAATTGCTGCACTTTCATTGCGCTTTTTTACTTCGCGAGCAATCAATTGTTCAATCGTGGCATCATCCAAACCTTCATCACGTTTGCCGCTAGCGACCTCTTCGTTTAAAATAACAGCCTTCAAACTGCGCAAAACTTCACCAGCAAAACGATTGCCGCCTAATAAGGCGGCTTTTAAATCGTTATTAATTTGGTCTTTTAATGCCACTTTAACGCAGTCCTAGACGTGTTTTTTCCAGCTTGTCAGCCTTACGTGCTTTGCGAACAATCGCACTTGCACGTCGTTCTGATTTTGAAATTGGCTTTTCAAATCGCATCAAGGTCTTTGCCTCGACGAGTTTGCCGCTTTGCAAAACCTTACGGTTAAAACGACGAATAATATTTTCGTTTGCTTCTCGTTCATCTTTTCGGGTTACTTGTACCATATAAGTAGTATTGTACCAGAGATAAGGAGTACTTGCAACAGGTAGTTTTGATTAGACCTAGACTAACGCGTTGAACGGAAACCGCAAGCTGAATATGAATAGTAAACATCGGCAAATTGCATCCACCATAATCCAGCACCAGTGCCATCACCATAGTAACCACCTCTTAAAATAGCCTGCAAACCATTGTTACTGCTGTTGTCTAGTAAGCCACCTATACCATTTGCGTTGCTCCAACCGCTTGCAGCTGCAACTCCAAAACTTGGCGCAGGATTAGGAACTAACGTACCAGGTAAATTTACAGCACTCCATTCTTTCCAGGCAACACTAGACTCACCAGAAATTCCAGGCTTACCAGTCGTAGCACGCCCAGAAGTCCATTCCCAAACATTACCAATCAGGTCCCAAATAACTTCACCGTTAGATAAAGTTAGCGTGCGCCGTTGATTACCACCCGTATTAGTTTCATTAGCATAACCATTTGAATCATTAGTGTCGGCCACAAGAGAATTATTCGGAGCGCTGTCATTATGTCCAGTGTATAACGCACCAGAACCAACTGACCCACCAGTCCAATTAGTAGGAACTTTTGCAACATTCTGAGCTAGTGTCAGCCATTCGGCTTCAGAAACCAGACGACAATCAGGACAAGCACTAGCAGCGGTTGGTATAGTATCAGCCTGAGTAATCGACACCCAAGGAGTACCGCTAGCCTGACTGGTTGGAACACCGTTAACATACTTAGCTTCATATTTCATAATACAAAAATCACTAGTACCGTAAGTAGAACTGCCTGGCACAATAATAAAATTCGTTGGACATGGGATCGGAGCCGAACTGTTAGTTGCACGATACGCGATGTTGCCATTAGATGCCGAAATTGCAAATGATTTTTGTGCAGTATCATTATTATAAATATACGTAAACGAGTTACCTGTACTGTTTTTAACACATACCGTATTAGCAGGTGGATTAGCGCCGCAATCCAGCCCGACTGGATATCTGGCATTACTGTCAGATAGCTTATACGAACTGATTTGCTGCGTAGCATTTAGCAAATCTGACTTCAAAGACGCCGCTATCGCTCTATCTTTTATGCCTGTATATGCCACATAAACCATCACGCTTAAAATGGCGATAACTACGACTACAACCACAAGTTCGACAATCACAAAACCTTTATTCTTAGCTGCCTTTTTGATCATAGCAATAATTATTTCCCTTAATTAGGATAATTATAGCATTAGCAATATGTAAGTAGCAATAAGCCTTAATTTTTTAAGTCAAGATGTAATAATTGGCCTTCGACAGTCTTTCTGCCTTGCCATTCATTAATATTTGGGTGATACCAAGCCGATACAACCGTACCAAGTTCAACTGCAAAATGTTCTGGCGCATTAAAAGCTAAGAATTGCATTTTAACACCATTTTCGTCCTTCATTTCCAGCTTTAAATGTTGCGAATCGCTGCCCATTTTACGAACATTTACTACTGTTAAGTTATTACTTTTTAATATCGGCTGCGAATTGCCATTGCCAAATGGCTCAAGGCCCGAAATTAAATCAACTAATTCATCAGTGACTTCCATTAAATCTGCCTCGGTGTCAGCATTTGGCAATAATAATTCTTGCTGATTAGCTAAGTTCAAACTGTCATAAAATTCGTTCACTTTTTTGCGAAAATCAGCGATATTTTTGGTTGGCAAGGTAACACCAGCCGCCAATTTGTGGCCACCACCTTTTGTAACAATTCCCTTGCTGACCTTAATTGCATCAGCTACACTAAAATCGCCAAAGCTACGGGCCGAACCTTTGGTTTCGTCGCCCATTTCTTGCATTACAAAGACTGGCTTTTTATATTTTTCCAATAGCTTACTGGCGACAATTCCAACGATGCCATGACTCCAATCGGCGCCACTAACAACCAGCACTGAATCTTTTTTATATTCCTCGGCCTGAATAATTGCCTGTTTGACAATTTTAGCCTGATCAAAACGCCTGGCTAGATTCAAGTCATTCAAATACTGAGCTTTTTCAAGCGCCGCCATCGAGTCAGTCGTGATTAACATATCTAGTGCATGTTGAGCTGTTTCTAGTCGTCCAGCGGCGTTCATACGTGGCCCTAATCCAAAACCCAGCGACCTAGCATTAACCGTTTTTGGATCAATCAAAGCCACCGCCATCAAAGCCTTCAACCCAGGACGTTTAGCTTGCGCTAAAACTTTCAGCCCAAAATATACATTAATGCGATTTTCATCAACTAAGGTTACAATGTCACAGACCGTACCTAGGGCTACCAAATCAAGCAACCATTTTTCCTGCCCTTCAGGTAATCCATCCATCTTAGTCTGCATAGCCTGAACCAGTTTAAAAGCCACGCCAACACCAGCTAAATCGCTAAATGGGTATTTACTGTCGGTTCGTTTCGGGTTAATCACGGCCACAGCTGGTGGCTGCTTATCAGCTACGTTATGGTGGTCAGTCACAATTACATCAACATCCAGTTCATTAGCCCGAGCAATCTCAACGTGACTTAGACTACCGCAGTCAACTGTAATAATCAGCTGTGCACCATCTGATGCAATCTTTTCAACCGCATCAACCGTCATACCGTAACCTTCGACAAAACGATTGGGAATGAATACATCAACATTTTTAAAGCCAAAACTAGCAAAAGCATCCAGTAATAATGTCGTCGCCGTCAAACCATCAATGTCATAATCACCGTAAATTGTAATTTTTTCTTGTTTTTTAAGCGCCCCTTTTAAACGTTTAACGGCCTTATCCATATCTGGCAACAAAAACGGATTATGACTTTTTGAATAATCTGGTGATAAAAAAGCCGCCTTTGAACTTTCATCAAGTCCCCTGGCGGCTAAGATTTTATCGAAAAGTGACATCTAAAATTCAGAAGATGAGCGTTTAGTGCGACCAGCTTGCTGTTGAGATTTTATAACGATTCCCTGCAACTCTTTAAAAATTGGAAATTGTTTATTGGTCGAGTAGATTTTAGTGTTACCTTGTTTTTCGCTATTCAAAAAACCAACTTTTTCAAGACGTTTTAACTCGCGTTGAATATTACCTGGGTCTTCTTTGATAAGCTTGGCAAGCCCACGTACGTGAGTACGAAAATCAGGGTACTTGGCATAAACAACTACAATTTTTCGTCGCACCCGAGATGTAATAAAAACGTCTAACATAGTCTCCCTTGCACTTTCACTTACCTTAGTTCATATTTGCTGTTTAATATCGTAGCACAATATTACAACGCTTAGCAACGATGTTTTTTTATTTCCAATTCAAAACAATCTGATTAATCTTGGCAATCGTATCTTCGTGTGAAGGTATAGTGTTTTTATCATAGTAATGGTCTATACCCATAAAATTCTGTTTTACATCTAGAATATGTAGCTCATCAGCCAACATGTGCAGCTTGTCTACAGCCTGAATCGTCGAAATTGGCGTTGCTACAACTAAACGTTTTATCCTTATTGGCTTCAAAAATTCCACCGCGACATCAAGGGACGCGCCGGTATCCAGACCATCGGCCACCAATATTACGACATGGTCGCGTAACATCTCGTTATTTATCAAACCACCATCACCCAACAATCGGTTAATACGCTGAAAAGCCTGCTGTCTTTCTTGGTCTAGATAACCGTGATATTCAGTCGTGTATTCTTCTATCTCACCGACTGAAAACATACCGTTATACGTAAAGCCCCCGTTTTGAGAAACACCACCAAAACTAATTCCTTCGCCCGGCACTTCAATCTCTTCAATCAACAGTAATGTAACAATGCAGTGTAGTGATTTTGCAATCTGCTCACCCACCAAAACCGCGCCATCACTAAGCGCCACGACAACACAGTTTTCGTAACGATACTTTTCGAACAGTTCGGCTGCCAAGATTTGTCCAGCTTGTTCGCGGTTTTCGAAATACATATGTTTATAGTTTAGCAGTATAATGAATCATATGCACTACTATGAGGTGGCGCCAAATCAGATTATTCGAATGGATAGTGATTTTTTCACCTATTCATCTGAGGTAATATTAGCTATTGGACAAATAGTTTTAATTGAGGTTGGCAAAAAACAAATAGTTGGTGTTATTTTGCGTAAAACAACCAAGCCAAAATACAACACCAAACCAATCATCTCGATAATCGAACCAAATCCGCTGCCACATCAATTGATTCAACTGTCACTTTGGTTATCGAAATATTACGTCACCCCACTTGCCACTGTATTGCAGACCATCCTGCCTCGAGGTATTCAAAAAAAGCGCCGACCACAAACAAATCAGCCAGAGATAACAAAACGTGACCGAACAAATATTTTATTCAATACCGAGCAAACTACAGTTATTAATACTTTAGACAAATCAGATTCAGGCACCTTCTTATTGCAAGGTATTACCGGATCTGGCAAAACCGAGCTCTATATTGATATTGCCAAAAAGGCAGTTAGCGGCGGACAATCAGTCATTATTTTAGTACCCGAAATATCATTAACGCCACAACTAATTTCAGAATTTAATAATCACTTTGATGATTTATTAGTCACCCACTCCAAAATGTCGGAAGCAACCAGACATTTGGTTTGGATGGAGGCTTTAAACAGCACAAATCCACGCGTCGTTATTGGACCAAGGTCAGCCTTATTCACACCACTTAAAAACATCGGATTAATTGTTATTGATGAAGCCCACGAACCAAGTTTTAAACAAGATCAATCACCAAAATATTCAGCCCTTCGCGTCGCTACGATGTTGGGACGTTTCCATAATGCCAAAGTGATTTTCGGCAGCGCCACACCAAGTATTATTGATCGATATTTGGCCGAGCAATCCGAAAAACCTATTTTAAGATTAACTAAACTGGCCCGAACTGGTAGTATCCCGCCATCAGTCGAATTAATAGACATGACTAAACGCGCTAACTTTAATGGCCATCGTTTTTTATCAACAAAATTAATTGAACAAATTACCAGCACTTTAAGTCTTGGCAAACAAACCCTGATTTTTCATAATCGTCGCGGCAGCACCAGTACGACTTTGTGCGAAAGTTGCGGTTGGACGGCACAGTGCCCAAAATGTTTTTTGCCACTGACGCTACATGTCGATAAACACGCTTTAATGTGCCACATTTGCGGATACAAAACAGACGTACCAACATCGTGTCCAACTTGTGGTGATACAAATATTATTCACAAAGGTATTGGTACAAAACTAATCGAATCCGAATTACGTAAATTATTCCCCAGCGCCAACGTCGCTCGTTTTGATGCCGATAATAACACCGATGAAGCCGTCAATGCCCGCTATGGCGAACTTTATGACGGATCAATCGACATTGCCATTGGCACACAAATAATTGCCAAAGGGCTGGACCTGCCACACCTGAGAACTGTCGGCATTATCCAAGCTGACGCCGGACTGGCGATGCCCGATTTCAGCACTAACGAACGAACTTTTCAATTGCTAGCTCAGGTTGTCGGTCGCGTTGGGCGTAACGAACATCAAACACAAGTCATTATTCAGACATACCAACCGACTCATCCCAGTATCACATACGGCCTTAAACAAGATTACGAATCATTTTACAATCAGACGATAGACGAACGCCGACGGGGATTGTTCCCACCTTTTACGCATCTATTGAAACTGACTTGTATCTATAAAACTGAAGCCGCCGCTATTAAAAACTCGCAATCTTTTGCCAAAGAACTGCGAAGCAAAGTTAATCCGTCAGTCCAAATTTTAGGCCCCACCCCTGCTTTTTACGAGCGTCAACATGACACTTATCGCTGGCAACTGGTTTTAAAAAGCCCAAAACGTGAATACTTAATTGATACAATTAAACACCTACCAGCAACTCATTGGCAATTTGACCTAGACCCGACTAGTTTACTATAACTACCCCTGTGATATACTATATTCAGCAATGAAAAAAGAAGACATCATAACTTTACCAGACCCTCGCCTACGCCAAAAATCGGCCAAGGTCCAGTTTGTGACCCCTGAGATCATAAAACTTATCAGCGACATGACTACTGTTGCCCTAGACTGGGAAGATTCGCGACCACACGAAATCAGCGCCGCCCTGTCAGCGGTTCAAATCGGCCATCTAGACCGAGTTGTTATCGTGCGCAGTGACTTTGACGACAAAGATACTCGTGAATTTACAGCCCTAATTAACCCTGAAATCGTTAAATACGAAGGTGAAATCACTACCGATTACGAAGGTTGCCTAAGTGTGGCTGGAATTTACGGCAAAGTCCCCCGTTATAGCAAAGTTCGTGTCAAAGCCCTTGATATCGACGGACATGAAGTCCGTTTCAAAGCCGACGGTTTTTTGGCGCATGTTATTCAACACGAAGTTGATCATATTAATGGCATCGTTTTTATCGACCATATTCGTGACGAAAAGAACGCATTTTATACCCTCGATCAGGAAGGCGAGCTACAACCACTAGATTATGCAAAAAACGTCGAAAACAATCATCTTCTTTGGGACTGATGAATTTAGTCTTGTCGCACTACAAAGCCTAATCCAATCTGGATATAATATCGTAGCTGTCGTCACAAAACCCGACAGTAAAAGTGGTCGCGGTCAACAATTAACCATGCCGAGTGTCAAAAAACTAGCACTCGAACATGATATTCCAGTCTGGCAACCAACTAAAGTCACTGAAATTAATGATGATATCCGAGCTTTAGGCGATGATACAGCAGCCGTTTTGGCTAGTTACGGTAAAATCATACCTCAATCAACAATTGATTTGTTTGTACCTGGAATTATCAATATTCACCCATCACTTTTACCGCTATACCGTGGACCAACACCAATTGAGTCAGCCATAAAGAATGGTGATCAACAAACTGGCGTCACAATTATGCAATTAACCGCCGGTATGGACGCTGGGCCAATATACGGACAAACTATTTATCAATTATCTGGTCACGAAACCCAGCCCGAACTTTACAAAACACTTGCTCAAGTTGGTGCGACGATATTGATTACCCTACTGCCAGGTATACTTGACGGCACTATTCAACCACAAGCCCAAGATGAAAATAAAGTCGTCTATTGTAATTTACTAAATAAAAATGATGCTTGGCTAAAACCTAACGAAATATCAGCAACAACAGCCGAACGTTTAGTACGCGGTCATCTAGAGTTTCCCAAGACAAAAATTGACATCAAAGGTCATATCGTAATAATCACCAAAGCACATGTTGCCAGCGAACATCAAACATCACTAGATATCCTATGTAATGACAATCATTACCTATCAATTGACGAGCTGATTGCGCCCAGTGGACGCAAAATGTCAGCCCGTGATTTTATTAACGGCTACGCCGTCTGATTTGTATCTGCAGCACCGCCTAATAATGAACTTCGGCTGGCGATAACTTCTTTTTTAAGTCCATCTAATACCTGCACTACAACGTCTCGGTAGTCTGGTCGATTGATTTCAAGCCATTTAGTTGCAGCATACTCTGCTCGCAGATTTGGATCGTTAGGGTCTAGTCCAGTTGCAGTTTGAAGTTGCAAAAATACACTGTCGTTATGGTATTCAGTCGAATGTTTTTCCAACCATTCGACAATTAAATCATCTTTGCGATCAATAATTGATTCAAATTCTTCCAGTTGAGCATCGCTCATACCGTCAGACAATTTTGTACCAACACGTAATTCTAATTCATCATAAATATGTTGCAAAAACGGCTTTTTTTGCTCTTCTGGCATACTATCCAGGCCAATTTCTTCTAAAAATTTTTCGTCCAGTTGAAACATTGTCTGTCCCCTTGTTTATATTTTGTTTTACCTATTTTTTATTTTAACACGCGTTTGACTAATTCGCGAGTAAACAGCTCAAGTTTATCACCCTCTTCGATGATTAGTTTTTTAGCTAATTTCAAGCTAATACCGCACATTTCACCTTCAAAGACCTCTTTAGCTTCTTGTTGTTGGCGTTGAACATGAGTAACTTTAACTTCGGCAATTTTTTCTTTGTTGCGAATAACTCGCGCTAATACATCAGCTGTAACTTTACCGCCCGTAACTTCACCACCAGCAATAACTTCGTCGTTCATCGTCCTAAAGATCCCCTTGATAGTCATTTTACCAACTTCGGTCTCAACAACTTCTGGCGCCAACAAGTCTTCCATCGATGTCCTGGCGTCTTCAAGCAGTTTGTAAATAACCTTGAATAATCGAACCTGAACTTTATCGCGTGATGCCAATTGTTTAACGGCCGTCGATATATCAACGTTAAAACCATAAATAATAGTTTTTTTGTCAGACGCCAAACGAATATCATTTTCGTTAATATTACCGACACCGCTACCAATAATCCGTAGCGTAATCTCACCCATCGTATCAATCATCTTTAAGCTATCAATAACAGAGGTCAGCGAACCTTGAACATCGGCTTTGACGATAACATTCAAATCTTGTGATTCAGTTTGTTGGCTCATCATTTTCAACAAATCAGCACCAGTAATATTTGTGCTGGCTGCGTTCTTTTCTTGTTCAATCCGCGCAATTGAAACCTGCTGACGGGCGTCTTTTTCATTTTTAACAATTGCAAAAGTATCACCAAATTGTGGCAATTCTTTGAACCCAGTCACAATTACTGGAGTTGATGGACCAGCTTCTTTTAAAGCTTTACCCATAAAATCAAGTAGCGTACGAACTTTGCCGTATGTTGTACCTGCCACCAAAAAATGGCCAGGTTTTAAAACACCTTGTTCAACCAATAGTCCAACAACTGGACCGCGCCCAACTTCCATATGTGATTCAATTACCAAACCTTCGGCTGGTGTATCAATATCGGCTTTCAAATCTTCCAAATCGGCGACCAACAAGACCAAATCCAACATTTTATCGATGTTTTGACCAGTTTTAGCACTAACTTCAACCATCACGACGTCGCCACCCCATTCTTCAGGGTTCAAACCGTGTTCAGTGGCCAGTTGAGCTTTAACTCGGGCTGGATCAGCGGCCTCTTTGTCGACTTTGTTAATCGCAACGACAATTTTGGCATTAGCCATCTTGGCAAAGCGAATTGCTTCAATTGTTTGTGGTTTAACGCCATCATCAGCTGCCACAACAATTATCACAACGTCGGTCAGCGCCGCACCATGTTGACGCAAAGCTGCAAAAGCTTCATGCCCAGGTGTGTCTAGTAATGTAATCGAACGACCATTACGAACCGTCTGATAAGCACTAATATGCTGCGTGATTCCACCAGCTTCACCTTGGGCAACTTTGGTTTTCAAGATCGCGTCAAGCAAACTAGTTTTACCGTGATCAACATGACCCATGACAGCCACAATTGGCGGCCTGGTAACTGCTAAATCAGATAGTTCATGCACTTTACGGGCACTCAAAGTCGATGCCGCCTTCTTTTGAAGTTCGACATCGACAATACCTAATTCCTCAATAATAATCGTCGCTGTCTCGAAATCAATCCGTTGATTAATTGTTGAAACAATTCCGTTTTTAAACAACTCACCAATTACACTAGTCACGGGTAGATTTAGCTTTTCAGCAAGTTCACCTACGGTAATCGAGTCAGAAATAACAATAACTTTCTCGGCCATTTTCGTAAGCTCCTTTCTAACCCTGTGGGCTAATTTTGTGGTTTATTTTTTGGTTTTGCCAGGAAGGCTAAGTGAAATTTTGCGGCTGTCTTTTTCAACATCCAAAACGACAAAAGCTTTGCGTTCGTTCAGTGTAAAGACTTTTTCTGGGTCAGCTTCATCACCACCACCAAGTTCACTGACATGGACTAGGGCTTCAACAGCTGGGCTGATTTGAACGAAAGCACCAAATGGTGTAATGCGAGTAATCGTGCCTTCAACTTTATCACCAGGTTTAAATTGGTCGACTTCAGTCATCCAAGGATCTTCGGTCAACTGTTTGATACTTAGACTTAAGCGATCTTTGTCGATAGCAATAATCTTGGCATCAATTGTTTGACCAACTTTGACGTAATCTGATGGGTTGCTGACGCGTTCCCAGCTGATTTCGCTGATGTGGACCAAGCCTTCGATACCTTCAACGTTAACGAAGACACCAAAGTCAACGACTCCAGTTACAACTCCCTTAACACTTTGGCCAACAGCTAGTTTTTCAAATCGTGCAGCCAAACCATCCTTGATAGCTTCTTTTTCGCTAAAGATTAGCTTGTTGGCTTTGCGGTCACAGTCCAAAATACGGACAGTTAACTTTTTACCAATCAAAATGTTCAAACGAGACAAAATTTCGTCTTTATCGCTGCCACCAACACGTGGGTAATGTTCGGCCGACAGTTGTGAAACAGGTAGGAATCCGCGAACTCCATCATATTCAACCAACAGACCACCACGATTGGCGTCATATGGAGAAACTTCGATAACTTTACCTGACTCCATAGTTGCCAATACTTCGTCCCAACCACGATCCTTGACCGCTTTGCGAAGTGATAATAATGAATAACCGTTATCAAGTTCGATTTCAACGATACTTGCAGTCACTTCATCACCAACATTTAAGCTGCGATAAAAGCCGACTTCACGACGTGGCACTAGCCCAACGCCTTGAGCGCCAAGGTCAACCAAGACCTCGTGTTTACGGATTGATAAAATTGTACCGACGACTGATTCGCCTTGGGTTAATTGCTTGACACTGTCGCCCTGGGCAGCGAGCAATTCGTCCATTGTTGTGGCTGTTTTTGCCATAAGTCTATTTAGACCTCTCTATTAAATTAATATTTCATAAGGCACATTAAAAATAATGACCTCAAGACTACCTTATATTGTACCTCAGATAAGAGAGTAAGTCAAAGGTAACGAGCCAGTTGACGACGCGAAGACAGATAACCAGTCGCTGTAAACGTCAACAAGTAAACACCAGCTATAGTCGAGATAGAAATTTCTGGTCCAGTGACGGGCAAAATCTCAGGAGCTGTCGATACCGCAGTCGAACTATCAGTTGCAGTTGTCGACTTGGATTGATTTGACGAAACAACAGTTTTTGATTTTTCAGCCTCTTTAGCCTGTTTGTCCGCGGCTGCGATCGCTTGGTCTTTACGGATTTGATCACCGCGTTTATTAATAAAATAGATGGAACCAATAAACACCAAGGTTAAAATAACCCCTATGATTACGATTCCTACAACCGAACCACCCTGATCTGTTCGTCGTATTTTACTCATACACTACCTCTGTTTATGATATAGGCTTATTATGCATCTAATTTACATAAAAAGCAACTCAAAATATATATGCTAAAATTAAATATATGATAGTAGCAATTGATACAGGCGGAACAAAAACACTAGTAGCAAGTTTTAATAAAAGTGGTACATTGGGATCGCAAGTTAAATTCCCTACCCCCAAAGACACAACCGAATATATTAAAGTGTTACGTCAAACAATTACCGACAATTACGCTGGCAAAACAGTTGACGCCATTGTTGTGGCCATTCCAGGTGTAGTTAATAATGGCGTCGTTATTTGGTGCGGAAATCTGCCGTGGAAAAATTTCGACATTAAGTCCGCCCTGTCCGGAGTCTTAGGCAAAGTCCCAGTCTATATTGAAAATGACGCTAAACTAGCTGGTTTGGGTGAAACCAGGTTCTTAAAACCAATCCCCGCTCAATCGCTCTATGTTACCGTCAGCACCGGCATCGGTACTGGAATCACAACCAATGGGCACATCAACCCAGCCTTGCGCAACAGCGAAGGTGGACATGCCCTGATTGAATACGACGGTGTAGTTCGTGAATGGGAAAGCTTTGCCTCGGGCCGAGCAATTTACGAGACATACGGCAAATATGCTCACGACATCACCAGCAAACGCACTTGGCGCCAAATCGCTGACCGCATTAGTCGAGGATTTTTGGCTATTATCCCAATTCTGCAACCAGATATCATTATTATTGGCGGCAGCATCGGCACCTATTTCGAAAAATATGGGCAACAACTACAGGATATTTTGAAAGAAAAATTGCCGCCCCACATCCCTTGCCCTAAATTCGTACAGGCCAAATACCCCGAACTAGCCGTTATCTATGGATGTTATTACTATGCCCTCGACAGCTTCGCTACTAAAACAGCTAAAATCTAATTATCCTCAGTTGTCTTTTAAAAAAGGCGACCATTTTTTGTGGTCACCATCTGAAAATGCAGTTTATTATTGCGATAAAATCCGAAATCAATCTATTCTATTACTACACGAACTATCTCACGCCCTGTTGGGTCATACTAGTTACGAAAGCGACATTCAATTAATCACAATGGAAAGAGAAGCCTGGGATTACGCAATTAAACTGGCGCCATCATATAATATCGAGGCTCCATCACAGGTTATCGAATCGACTTTAGATAGTTATCGCGATTGGCTACACGATCGCAGCACTTGCCCCAACTGTACCGCCACAGGCCTACAGGTTAACAAACATAGTTATCAATGCCCCGCCTGCAATCACCAATGGCGAGTAAACGAAGCCCGTACCTGCGCGCTGCGACGTTACGCGATTAACAAAAAACGCACGAATTAACGTGCGTTTTTTGTTGAAGTTAATAATTATTAAGCTTCAGTTGTAACAACAGCTTTTTTGCGACGGCTAATGCGTCCGCCTTTGGCACCTGCAATACGTGCAAGTGCTGGGTTGGCAGCAAAACCACCAGTTGTTCCGCTTTTTCCACCTTTTGCGCCAATTTTAGCGTAAAAGAATGGGTCTTTTGCTAAGTTTTTAGCAGCTGCTTTTTGTCCACCGGCTTTTGTTCCAGCCATAATATCTTTTCTCCTCTATATTTAAAAGATTTCCACGTCAATATTGACTTGGAAACCCCCTTTTATATCCCACACATGATATGTGTATACTTGCTATATTAGCATAGCTTATGCTTTTTGTCAATATGTACATAAGCACTTTTTTATTTTATATGTACTGTTGCATATATACCGCTGATGCTATATTATTAGTAAGCATCTGTTTGAATCCCAAATTTAGATTCAAAACAAAAAAACGACCACATCTGCGAGATTGGTCGTTTTTTATACCTTTAATAGCCTACAGCAACAAACGAATGACCGTAAATATGCCAATAATAGCCCAAAAGATATTTAAAAGCGCTAATTGAATTACCTTTTTAGCTGCGGCATCTATTAATAACCCTATACTGCCGGTTAGGTTTAACAATTGGAATACCATAATATTTGAGCTGAATTCACCAAAACTAGCCAAAGCATAGGCAAGCATCAACGCAATCATGCCATACCAGCCACAGATTTCGGTAAAACGCGAAGATTTAATCTTAAACATATTCTTTATTATACACTTACGACCGTGCCATCAACCAAAGCGCCGCTTTATTTATATTAAACTGGGAGCTAGTATTACTAGATAGTTCAACCACTACACTAATCAAGCCGCTTTCTTCCCGCAACCAATCGTCATAAGTACCTGTTATTGGATAGCTAAAGGCAGTATCATTGCCCGTCATATCTTGATACCCAGTTAAACCAGCGTATTCCGTAGCCAAATCTGCTGAATTACCAGACTGATTGCCAATCGCATATCCAGCACTACTATGAAAAGACATCGTCAAGTGTGGGTTTAGTTGAAGTGTATAATTTGCTAAAGCCTGACTTTCAGGCTCAGATAAAGCAGTCGCCCCACCGCCACCCGGCACAGACTGATGAGTAGGGTCGATAATATCGGTTTGCCAGTCGCTGGTTGGAAAGTTACGGTTTAAATCGACATTATTCGAGTTACTTCGTCCGCCAGCAGCAAATCCATCAGGGTTAATAGTCGATATAACAACAATTGTTTTATTAGATGGTATACTGCGAACATTCGACTCTAACTCGTCTATCCAAGCGTCCATTAAATACTTTGTACTTTTTTCGTTGCCATGGATATTACCCACATAAAGTACGACTTGGGCACCCGACCCAAAAGTATCAGCAATAATCGGCCGCCCACCGATCGAATAACCAATAACTGAAGACGTGTGACAAATTGTTCGTGTATCAAAGTTCCATGTGTCGTTCTTTACAACTCCATAGCTACTCGATAGCCCTGCTTTGATATGTATATTTATATCTGTACAGACCGTTGCATCCGTGTACCCAATAAGCACTTGATCGCCTGATTTTACAATCACAGCCGACACACCACTGACCGTAATGAATTGATTAATATCTTGATCATCACTCAGTTTCGAATCAAACGTCAAAACAATAGTTTTTGATACAGGTAAGCCATAATTATCGACATTTACATCTGTTACGGCTGGCCCGTCAGATGTACTAAAATCTATTTTATACGGATCAACTAGTGAGCTATTATCCTTGGCGACAATTTTATCGATAGTCGCCTCATAATTAGTACTTCGCGCTAAGTCATCAGCAATCGATACGGTGGCTTGTTTATCTTTAAATTCTGTCGTCGACAGAATGGTAGTACGCTGATCATTCACTATTTTTTCAATAACAACACTACCACTGGATATATCTTTATCAAACGTCACAGTAAATGTTTTTGGTTTATCATAGATTATTTGGTTACTAGTAATCGACGTACTGACCACACTGACGGCATTTAGCATTGTTATTGACCGACTAGCTATCGTCTCGACTTTTTTGTTACTAAACATACGATCAATCTTGATATCATATTTTTGACCTTGCAACAGATGTAATGGAGTAATATCGCAAGTAATAGTAGCCTGTTTAATCGGACAACTGACTGTTTTACCATCTATTTCTAACTGATAATTAAAGACTAAGTCATTATTGGATAAATTAATGAATATAGGCTTTGAAGTCGGTACCGGCACATCCAAAATATCAACTTTAACAGATGGTGGATGCGGAATCGATATATCAAAGCTCCTTTTCGCAAACCAACCGCCAAACATCGCAACACTGACTTTTGTATTCCCAGCTGTTGGGGCTTTTTTAGCGCTAAAGCATGTTTTCAAAGATAAAATCGGCAAGCTACCAATTTTGGTTACATTTTCGTGGCTAATATCAAATCCCGAATCATCACCTGTCTGTCGATAAATATCAGGGAATAAGGTAATTTGAGAAACACATGTTGACTGGCTATAAGAAAACTGGACAGGCTCGGCTTGAAACAGAATGACTAAACCAATTATCAAAGCTACCGATAACAAACTGACCGATATCTTAATCCAGCGGTTTAAATTGCGAACTCTATCAAAAATAATTTTGATTGTTTGCTTTAAATGCATCTATGCTTATTTTAGCATAATCGGTATCTTTAGAGTGGGTTTAACCAAAGAAAAAAGGAGCCCTATCAGGACTCCTTCTTTATAATTCGGCACCGTGCAACAAGCTAATTTATAACAGTATAATCAGACAACCTAAAGGTTGTCTGGCGAGCCATCCTCATTCGGTATAAATTGAGCAAGCTAAATTTCTACGCTCATTTCGTCGGCTCTACTGCCGTCGGGATTCTACTGTCACAAGCTGGAAATAACAAAATATCGAATTATAACAAAAACCCTCCTATTCGGAGGGTTTTTTGTATAATTCGGCACCGTGCTAGTTTCCCGCTTGTGGCAGTATAATCGCCGCTGTTGAGCTTGACTTCTGTGTTCGGAATGAGAACAGGTATTTCCTCAACGCCATGGGCACCGAATTGGTTGGAATAATCTATTCCAACCTATCGATGCCCAATGATTATGGGCACGGTCATTTGTATGTAAAAATCTTGTTTATAAAAATTGACAAATCAATGGTTACCATTAATTACTAGTTAAGTCTACCCTATTACCCCTGTTAATGCAAGCATTAACGTTGGTAATAAGGACATAAAAAGGCGATGGGACTGTTAGTACGCTTCAGCTACACATGTTACCATGCTTCCACCTTGCGCCTATCAAACTGATAATCTTTCAGTGTCCTCATAGGGAAATCTTATCTTGAAGTTAGTTTCGTGCTTAATATGCTTTCAGCGCTTATCTATTCCGAACATAGCTACTCGACAATGCAGCAGGTAGCCACAATCGATACACCAGAGGTTCGTCCGCCCCGGTCCTCTCGTACTAAGGGTGGATCTTCTCAAATTTCCTAACGTCCGTACCGGATATAAACCGAACTGTCTCACGACGTTCTGAACCCAGCTCGCGTACCACTTTAATCGGCGAACAGCCGAACCCTTGGAAGGTGCTCCCCCTCCAGGATGTGATGGGCCGACATCGAGGTGCCAAACAGCGCCGTCTATGTGAACTATTGGGCGCTATAAGCCTGTTATCCCCAGGGTAACTTTTATCCGTGTGCGCTATCGATCCCACGTTCATGTACATAAATGTACTATATAGCGGGTCACTTGCTCCTACTTTCGTATCTGCTTGGGATGTACCCCTCACAGTCAAGCTGGCTTGTGCGCATACACTATCGCTTCGATTTCCATACGAAGCTAGCCAACCTTTGAACGCCTCCGCTACTCTTTAGGAGGCAACCGCCCCAGTTAAACTACCCACCATACACGGTCCCGTTACCAGATAATGGTAACGGTAAGATCAAGATCACAACAAGGGTGGTATTTCACTTGGTGCCTCCACAAATACTTGCGTATCTGCTTCGAAGGCTCCCACCTATTCTACACATGTTGTAAGCCGGATCAATGTAAAGCTGTAGTAAAGCTCCATGGGGTCTTTTCGTCCTGGTACGGACAGACGGCATCTTTACCGCCAATGCACTTTCACCGAGCCCTTCGCTGAGACAGTTTCCACATGATTACTCCATTCGTGCGGGTCAGAACTTACCTGACAAGGAATTTCGCTACCTTAGGACGGTTATAGTTACCGCCGCCGTTCACTGGGGCTTCAGTTCGCACCGTAAAGCGCTCCCCTTAACCTACCAGCACTGGGCAGGAGTCAGCCCCTATACATCTTCTTTCGAATTAGCAGAGACCTGTGTTTTTGGTAAACAGTTCCGTGGAATCTTTAGCTGCGGCCCCCACATCGTTAGATGCGAGAGGTCGTGCTCAAGATCATTATATTTCTATATGATTTGTCTATCTCAGTAAAAAATTTTGTGATTTAAAAGGTTTTTGATGCAATATTTCGTTAAAAATACTGCATACTCAATTATTCTATTCCATAGGACTTCCGCACATTTCCATCATCCTAGGTTGCATCCTGGGCGAACTATTACTGTTTTTATCTGGCCGAATGATAGTTAAAACTATCATTGAGGGCAGAAAAAATCAGTAAGAGTCGTCCAGGTGTGGCCTAGATGATGGTAAATATGTGGAAGTCCTATGGTAAACCACCTTTCACCAAGTTAGTTGAACACGGCTCACATCGAATGATGTGGGGGCAGACCTTATCCCGAAGTTACGGTCGCTTTATTGCCGAGTTCCTTAGCGAAGGTTCTCTCGTAAGCCTGAGTCTACTCGACTCGAGCACCTGTGTTGGTTTGCGGTACGGGCGGCTATAACCACGCGTATACCTGCTTTTCTTGCCAGTGCTTTGATCAAAATCGCGACTCCGAAGAATCACTTTCACTCCCTTTGCGTTCCCGCTAGGTTGGACGAATACATACCATGAATTCGCTTCGACTACTTCACCGTAAACAGTATACAAATTATAACCGGTTCAGGAATATTAACCTGATGTCCATCGCCTACGCTATGCGCCTCGGCTTAGGCCCGACTAACCCTGAGATGATTACCATGGCTCAGGAAACCTTGCTCTTACGGCCGAGGGGATTCTCACCCCTCTTATGGTTACTCATTCCAGCATTCTCACTTCCTACCGCTCCACCTAACTTTCCAGTTAAACTTCACTGCTGATAGGAACGCTCCTCTACCACGTGTGTAAATAAATTTACATCACATCCATATCTTCGGTAATATACTTGAGCCCCGTTACATTTTCCACGCAGAATCTCTTGACTAGTGAGCTGTTACGCACTCTTTAAATGAATGGCTGCTTCTAAGCCAACATCCTAGCTGTTTAAGAAATTCCACTTTGTTTCCCACTGAGTATATATTTAGGGACCTTAGATGATGGTCTGGGCTGTTTCCCTTTTGAGCGCCGAGCTTAGCCCCGACGTTCTGACTGCCAAAATACCACCAACGGTATTCGTAGTTTGTTAAGGGTGGGTATCCTTGCGGACCCCAGTCCTTTACAGAGCTCTACCCCCGTTGGCTATTTAATTGACGCTAGCCCTAAAGCTATTTCGAGGAGAACCAGCTATCTCCGAGTTCGATTGGCATTTCACCTCTAACCACAAGTCATCCGAGCATTTTGCTGCATGCGGCGGTTCGGCCCTTCACTACCTGTTACAGTAGCTTCAGCCTGCTCATGGTTAGGTCACCCGGTTTCGGGTCTAATTCCTAGTACTTATTCGCCCTATTCAGGCTCGCTTTCACTGTGGCTCCGTCAATTGACTTAACCTTGCACTAGAAATTAACTCGCTGGATCGTTCTACAAAAAGCACGCCGTCACCCGTATAAATACAGGCTCCGACACATTGTAAGCACACAATTTCAGGATCTATTTCACTCCCCTCCCGGGGTTCTTTTCACCTTTCCCTCACGGTACTGGTTCACTATCGATCGTATATTATATTTAGCCTTGGCAGGTGGTCCTGCCGGATTCAAACAGGATTTCTCGTGTCCCGTCCTACTCGAGAAAACACAGATAAGGTCAACATCGTTTTCGCATACGCGACTTTCACGTCCTTTGGTTAGTCATTCAAACTATTCCGCTAACGATGTAAATTTTTTACCTTACCCACTATTTTCAGTTCGTGGTCATAAGTCAGAATTACTAAAGTAAACTTTAGTACTCTGACCTATTCTTGTGTAATCTCACAACCCCTTATACATATTCGTCTGAAAACTTATTTGCCGCGGTAATAAATTACCAGGCAAAAATGTAAAAGGTTTGGGCTGATCCAGTTTCGCTCGCCACTACTCCCGGAATCATTATTTATTTTCTCTTCCTTGACCTACTAAGATGTTTCAGTTCAGTCAGTTCCCGTCAAATCTCCTATATATTCAGAGACAGATAATACGACATGACTCGTATTGGGTTTCCCCATTCGGATATTCCCGGATCAAAGCTTGTTGACAGCTCCCCGAGACTTTTCGCAGTCTTCCGCGTCCTTCTTCGGTAATATACGTCTAGGCATCCATTGTGTGCTCTTGAGTACCTTTTTATGCATCGACTTAACTAGTAATTAGTAATAACCATTATTACAAAATTACTTGCCGTCAATATTTAAAAAACATTTTCTTTCTTACATACAAATTGTTAAAAAACTTGTGTCTCACACCTTGAGGTCACATTTACACACATCAATTTGATGCATATCGTCTGATCTCAAGTCTTCCCATCGTACCACTAGCTCTCGCCTGCTGTAAAGTGGTATCTGTTGTTGTTTTTGCAATAAATAGAACCTCTTACGATGCACTTTTTACTGCGTATCGCCAGAGGTTCAATTGAACATTCGCTAACTTCTAACTACTTTACTCTACACGCGTGAGTTTTGCAAGAGGTTTTTGGAAGATTATTTGGAGATATTTATCATATACATAAATACCAGTTAAACTATATTCTATTCAACATACATCGGCCCACTACAATCTTAACTATATATCAATAGCCAAGCTATTTAATAAGATAGCCGTACATCTCATCCAGCGCACCATTTTTACACATTGATAAATTCATGACGTTACCAATCCGTGCATATCCATGATCGACTTGATTTTTGTTCTTCTTCCAGCCAAGTCCGTCAGTTATTAACCCAAAACCCCAGCCAGCTTTTGCTAAATCTTCGGCTCGGCTGATGTATGAGTTCATTATTTCTTGTTTTGAACCACTGCCATCAAAATAATTTGTTTCGATATTTATTGGCTTACCGTCAATCAACAGCATAAAATCACCCTTTTTATTTGCCTGTTGAATCGGCATCTCTACTCCAAATTCTTTGCTGGCTTTTGAAAAGTTTGTCTGAGTTAAATATCGGCCGTTATGCTTATTTACGAAATCTTTAATATAAACTTCAGCCATATCTTCCATGGCCGTTCCGCTTCTATTTTTTCTGGCATTTGAATCAAGGCCTACCTCGACACCAAAATAATAATCAGAGTGATTTTTTATGCTCACAAGTTCTGCCAGTAATCCAGATTTTTCGGCAAAACTAACTGACTTTTCAATTGAAAATTTGTTTATGTCTTTTGTGCCAAAATAATATTCTAAATCATCAGCTGAAGATTCGTCCAAAACCAATAAAGTTTCCTTTGGGTTTTTTATACGGACCGCATTTAAAAGTGGTAGTAACGAATTAATTCTTGGATAAGATGTGAGTAATCTTGTTAGCTCTTCTTTAGGTTCACCACAGTTAGTCATGACTGCCAATAACGCCAATTCATCCCTGTACTCATTTTGGTTATTTCGAGCCTTTTGCCAATTTGTAAAAAACTCATGTGATTTATTTGTTCCGACTAAAGATTTGAGAAAATATTCTGTGTTAAACATATATTACTACTATATATCATTAAATCGTTTTATAGATAAGTCCAAATATTCTTTTTCCAGATCAAATCCGACAAATTTACGTTTATGTTTTGTGGCAGCAATACCAGTTGTCGAGCTGCCAGTGAACGGATCGAGAATTAAATCGCCTTCATTAGTCGAACTTAACACGATTCTTTCCAGTAATGTATACGGTTTTTGCGTCGGATGTTTACCGTACTTTTTCTCCCAAGCAGCGGGTGTGTTAATTGACCAAACACTCCGCATTTGTTTATTTGGAACTTTCATTTTGTCAGTTGGCCAATCGCCATTTCGCATTAAATCGTAATTAAAAGTATGTTTTGATGTCTTATGCGGTGCAGCCCAAATTAATGTTTCATGACTAGCGGTAAAATAACGACAGCTCAGATTTGGCGCCGCATTTGGCTTATACCAACTAATATCATTTAAAATCTTAAACCCATTTTTCGCCAATGCATATCCACACAGATATATCGAGTGATACGTTCCGCTTATCCAAGCTGTTCCGTGTGGCTTCAATACTCGTTTTATTTCACCTATCCAAGATTCAAAAAATGCAAGGTCAGCTTCAAAACCTTTACTCTTATCCCAATCACCTTTATTGACACTGACCATCTTGCCAGCGTGAATTGAAAATCCACCATTCGATAAATAATAAGGAGGATCGGCAAATACCATATCAATACATTGATCAGGTACTTCTTTTAATAGTTGGAGTGAATCTCCATGATACAGACGGAAATTATTTTTATCAAAATAAGGTTTTACCATTGGGTTAATAATTTGTTACCACTATTTCTGCTATTTTGCCCCGTTTAGCGGCGTTAGAATTAATCGAACGTCCTACATAGATTTTATATTGTTTGTAGTCTTTATACAAGTTGATAATAAACTTAGAATACGAATTGCTCATCATCACTTTACAGCCACGACTTGTAAGCACATCAATTAACTCTTTCAACTCAATCTGGTCTTTCTCGATAAAATCATCTTGGCTGTAACTTGTAAAACTCGATGTCGGATTCAACGGATGGTATGGTGGATCAAAATAAATGAAATCACCTTTTTTTGCGTTTTTTACTGCATCCTGATATGAGCCAGATACGATTACGGTGTTTTGCAGATATTTCGAAGTTGCACGTAAGTTAGGCTCATCGCAAATATTTGGGTTTTGATATTTGCCAAAAGGTACATTGAATCCCCCACCTCGATTCTCTCGATACATGCCATTAAAACAAGTTTTATTTAGAAAAATTAGCAATGCCGACCTTTTGATCGATTGACTGTTTTTAGTAGCGTTATATTCATCGCGAATCTGATAGAACATTGCCTTTCGAGATTCTGAATCCAAAGCATAATATTGATTCTCGAGAGTCTTCAGTTTTTTCACTAATGAGCCTAAATTATCCCTAACGTTAACATATGCCCACATCAGACTTTTGTTTATATCGTTAATAGTGGCCTTATCTTGATTTACATGAAAATATACTGCACCACCACCTACAAAAGGCTCGTAGTAATTATCGTAAGAATCAGGAAAAAATTGCTCGAGTTGAACAATAACCCTACCTTTGCCTCCAACCCATTTCAAAAATGGCTTCACCTAAAAACATCCCCTAACTTTTCTAATACCATAATACCAAATGTATACGATTACAGATAGGAGTATAGTGATAACTATTACTATAAGATGTTCCCCCCATAGGTGTTATCACGTGTCACTTTTTACCTAAAAAATTATTGGGTATTCTTAGCTTCAAAAAATCGCCTAGCCATCTCGTCTTCGGTTAGCGATTTGTAATTACTAAATCTAACCAACGGAATACCTGCGTTTTGAAATATCCGTTCAACTTCTTGATCGCGTTCTTGGCGGTTTTTGTAAGTATGAGTATAATCATCCAATTCAACCGCATAAACTGGTTTCAAGGATTGCTTGTCACATAATACGTAATCAACAGATTTTCCGTTGATATGCTTAAACGCGGCTTTCCAATTTTGACCTGTAACTTTTTCATCCAAAACTGCAGACAAATGGGCTTGAGGAAATATATAATATCTATCGCCAGCAACTTTATCAAGCATCCGAAAAAATTCACCTTCAGATTTTGTCATATAATATTGCTTTGCCTGATATTTATAAACTGTCTTTTTAATTTCAGTCGTATTCGTTTTTTTACCAAACAGTTCAATATACAGTCCCAGCCCACCAATGCAGATTACTGCGATAATAAATAGATTATTCATAAGCTTAATAATAGCAGATTTGCACAAAATAACACTTCTAGAGCACCGTCCTTGAGAAGTGTTATTTTGTGCATGTTTTTTTTATTAACCTACTTCTTATTCCAAGGTCGAAAATTAACCATCGTTTCAATATCAGGAAAAGCACCATCAAATGTCAGCACACGATCGTCTAGGCCGACAAAAAGTCGTTTATGAGCTACCGCTTCTTTAGCGCATCACGGTTACTAGTGGCGGACAGCAAAAATAAGAATGCAAATATTATTACAAATATAGATATCAGCAACAAGAATATAGGCCCCATTCTAGCCCATGGGTCATTTGCCGCGTTAGCTATGACTATCTGCACAATAGAATATACAGATACAATACCAAAAAACGCAATTAATAATCTTAATCTTGTAATCCGATTTTTGTTTTTATTTATTATTTCAATATTAACCTTAGATTCACTGGATTCTATTTTGCTCATATTTTTATTATAGCCCCGTATCACTTTTTATTCCAAGGTCTAAAATTCACCATCGTTTCAATATCAGGAAAAGTACCATTAAATGTCAGTACGCGATCGTCCAGACCAATAAAGGCAGCTGGTTTTTTGGTTGGAAACGAAATATCCAGATTTTCACGTCCCTGTCCGCCGGCATCCAGCCATTTTTTACGCTGCTGAACAAACCAATTCTCCATCGCCTCTTTGCCACCTTCGATATTAGTCCGTGATGAGTAAATTTGAACGTCAAATTGCGCTGTCGCCTTTTCCAAAAACTCAAACAACCCTGGCACAGCATCATCAGATATAACATCCGCCCCCTGCCAACCGCTAGTATACAAATTACAAACCCCATCAAAATCAAGACTTAGTACTTTTTTATTCATTTTCCTATTGTAGCAAACAATACAAAGCTTTTGATATCAGCTACAATAAGTTTATGACAAACCAAAAATACTCCGAAATCATTGAATTCATCCAAGACGACAGAATATGCGACTTTTTTGTTAAAAACTGGGGAAACGATTTTATCGTTTCAAACGGCGAAATATTGTACGGCGCCGACCTGCCAGGATTTATGGTTTTGGACGGTGATAAAATCATTGGATTATTGACGTATCATGTATCAAATAACTCTTGTGAGATAGTGTCAATCAATTCACTTGTGCCAAATATCGGTATCGGCACAAAACTACTAAACAAGATGATTGAAAAAGCGAAACAAGATAAATATTCCAGATTGTGGTTAATGACATCAAACGACAATATTGACGCAATGCGGTTTTACCAAACGAATGGTTTTGTTTTTGCAGCTATCTATCCAAACGCCATCGAAAAAAGCCGCCAATTAGGACAAAGAATTCCAAAACTCGGATCATACAACATCCCTGTCAGGGATGAAATTGAATTTGAATATCCATTGTAAACGCCGCCTACAATTCTTCTTAGAAGGACGGACCTTCTAGAAGGTCCGTCCTTCTAAATAAAAAATGCTCCGAAAGTACCGAACGTTCACCAAATAAAAAACCCATCGCAAGGATGGGATTTTTATTTGGTGGGCGACGAGGGACTTGAACCTCCGACCTCGTCATTATCAGTGACGCGCTCTAACCAGCTGAGCTAGCCGCCCGTATGTTCAGGTAATCCTCCCGAATCAGTTCTAGTGTGGTGGAGTAAGAGCAGACTTTCGCCTGACTTACCCCATACAATGTTCTTAAATAAAAAAGTCGGGGACATCGCCTGCGTCTCTTCCATTCTCTCGCAAAAAAATGTAAACACTTTTTTGTTTCGTTCATTACACCGAACCCCTTTTTGTGTTCCACAAAACGGTGTTCTCGGGCTCTGATGTTTCCACCAGATTGTAACGATAAATGAATTACCATCACAATCTGGTGGAGCGTCGGGGACTCGAACCCCGGACCCCCTGCTTGCAAAGCAGGTGCTCTAGCCAACTGAGCTAACGCCCCATATACAACGAACTTAAACTATTCTACCGTAAAACATCATCTATCGCAATACTGACAAGGTAGTTTTTTGCAAAATGTCCGCGTTGGCATTTAGTAATATATCTTTCAATAACCCATGAGAGCCCAAGAGTTTACGTCGCTAACTCGTGAAACTCTTGGCGCGGAGTTGGTTGTTGAAAGATATATTACTAAAGGACAACAACAAGCATTTGTGAACAAACAAAAATACCCCTAGCTTTCGCCAGAGGTACTCTGTTTATTAACAACTTAGTTGTGCAATCATCGTCAAGTCTACGTCGAGATTTTTTTCGAACTTAGTCTTGTCCTTGATAAATCAAGAACTGCGTTATTATGTAAGCTCAACACAACAACAAGACCGACCTAGCTTCAGCAGTTGCTTTCGCGAACTACTGGCATAACTCTCCCTAGAAAGGAGGTAATCCATCCGCACCTTCCGGTACGGATACCTTGTTACGACTTAACCCCAATCATCCCCCCCACCTTAGGCCGACTAATCGGACTTCGGGTGTTGGTGACTTTCATGGTTTGACGGGCGGTGTGTACAAGACCCGGGAACGTATTCACCGCAGCATGCTGATCTGCGATTACTAGCGATTCCAACTTCATGCAGGCGAGTTTCAGCCTACAATCCGAACTGGGACTGGTTTTGGTGCGATTTGCTCCGTCTCGCGACTTCGCTGCGCATTGTACCAGCCATTGTAGCGCGTTTCTAGCCCAGGGTATAAGGGAAATACTGACCTGACATCATCCCCTCCTTCCTCCCCGTTACCGGGGCAGTCTGAATAGAAAAATACAACTATTCACAAGGGTTGCGCTCGTTGATGGACTTAACCAAACATCTCACGACACGAGCTGACGACGGCCATGCATCACCTGTCTCTTGGCCCAATAAAGTACTTTCTGCTTTCACAGAAATTCCAAGGATGTCAAACCCTGGTAAGGTTCTTCGTTTATCGTCGAATTAAAGAACACGCTCCACCGCTTGTGCGGGTCCCCGTCAATTCCTTTATGTTTTAGTCTTGCGACCGTA
>JBAXBX010000001.1:0-259634 GCA_037141755.1 Candidatus Saccharimonadota bacterium | reverse complement strand
TACTACCTACTACCTACTACCTACTACCTACTACCTACTACCTACTACCTACTACTGCTTATTAACTAAATCAATCAAACCTTGTTCTTTATTAGCCGAGCGATTGTTGTTTTTATATTGCTTGTGACGTTTTGGACGATTGGCCAAGCGTTGATCATTTGAATCACTATGAAAAGTTTTGGGCGGTTGCTGATTTTGAACAGCCTGCCTGACTGCAGGTCTCTGTTTGTTGTTATTTTGTTTTCGATTATCGATTGGCGCAATAGCTTTTTCGACTGGTTTCGTCGTTTTAGCAAACATCATCTTGCCAGCAGCCGTTTGCAAACTTCGAATAAATTCAATTTCAACAGTTTTACCTATCTGATTGCTAGCGTGCTCGACTACGACCATCGTGCCATCAGTCAAGTGTCCGACAGCCTGATGTGCGTCCTGGCCCTTCCCAGACAGCTCCAGAAGCATTTTTTCACCTGGCAAGTACGCCATACGCAAACTCATCGCCAAATCATTGACGTTTAGGACTGTAATTCCTTCAACTTGAGCAACTTTATTCAGGTTATAATCAATTGTGCAAATTGAGCCTTGGTATTGTTTAGCCAGTTTTAGTAGTCGCTCATCAACACCTTCGGCAGCTTTACTACCATCTTGAAATATCTCAACTTTGACGTTTGACATATTCTGAAGTTCAGTCACGTTGTCTAGTCCATGACGAGCCCGTGATCGCTTTTCACTGTCGGCATGGTCTGCCAGATATTGCAATTCGCCAATGACACTGCGCGGAATATTTAATGTGCCGCCTATAAAACCAGATTGAGCAACGGCTATAATCCGACCATCGATTAAGACTGAGGTATCGACGAAAATCGGTCTAATTTCTTTTTTATGTGATAGTTTTTTTGTATTAACGGCTACTAAATATGACACTTCGGCTGCAATAATTAGCAATAATGCGATTGTGATAATTTCCATTTTTTTCTCCTTGACCTGCCTGGTGACAGGTTACTTTTGTAGGTAGTCAATCAGCGCGGTGCGCAAATCACTAACACCTTTAATAAATGTGTTTTTGGCGACGCTTTTTGGGGCAATCGCCACTGTAAATCCTAGTTTTTTTGCCTCGGCTACGCGTCGATCAGCTGATAATACTGACCGAATTTCGCCACCGAGTCCAACTTCGCCAAATACGACTACCCCGTCATCGATTCGACGACCAGCCGCGGCGCTAGCAATTGCCATACAAATCGCCAAATCTGCAGCTTGGTCATTAAGTTTTAGCCCGCCAACCACGTTAATATATATGTCTTTATCAGATAAATTCAGTTTGGTGCGGCGCTCTAGGACTGCAATCAGCAAGTTTAATCGGTTTAAATCAAACCCACTAGCAGTACGCTTAGGATAACCGAAACTAGTGGGATTAACAAGGGCCTGAATTTCAACCAATAATGGTCGCGTGCCTTCTAGGGTAGCTAAAACTACTGATCCGTCCGAATTTTGCCTTTCCGCTAACAGTGCCGCCGACGGATTTTCGACCAGTCGCAAGCCTTCTTGATACATTTCAAAAATCGCCGCCTCACTAGTTGACCCAAAACGGTTTTTGACTGCCCGCACAATCTTGAACCCACCGTAACGGTCACCTTCAAATTGCAAAACTACGTCAACTAAGTGTTCCAAAACTTTTGGACCAGCAATACTGCCTTCTTTGGTAACATGACCGACCAAAATAACTGCCGCGCCAGATTGTTTAGCCGCTCGAATAATAACATTACTACTGTTAGTAATTTGACTGACAGTACCAGGTGCCGACGTAATTTCGTCTAGTGCCAGGGTTTGAATTGAATCAATTACAACTAATTTATAACCGCCAGACCGAATAGTGGCCGCAATATCATCGGCGCTAGTGCTGGAAGCAAAACTAAGTTGTTCGCTGGTTTCAGCACCTAATCGCTGGGCGCGTAATTTGACTTGACCGGCTGATTCCTCGCCACTGGCGTATAAAACCGCTTCACTTTTGGCGACGAATGCTGAAACCTGTAACAATAATGTGCTTTTGCCAATTCCAGGCTGACCGGCCAATAAAACTACACCGCCCAGCAAAATTCCACTACCCAAAACGTCGTCCAAATCCTTAAATCCAGTTGCTAAACGTTTAATACTTTCTTTGTTGGATATTGAGCGCATCGTTTGAACGGTCAAAACTTTACCAGATGACTCACCGCGCGCTACAACTGATTTGCCAGTCGAAACAGCCGCTTGTTCAACTAATGTGTTCCATTCACCACAGTTATCACACTTGCCTATCCATTTAGGATAACTTGCTCCGCAATTTTGACAGATAAACTGGGTTTTTGATTTTACCATTATTTCATTATAGCCTATGTCGACGGAGTTACCGATGGAGCCGGCGCCAGCGTGCTATCAATTGTATTATATAAAGTCTTTGACTCGGTTGCGATTGAATTATATTCTTTTAATGTTGCGGCGTAAGTTGCGATATCGTTATTTACACTATCACGTAGCTCATTAGCTGTTGCCACACGCGACGATAAAATTGCTCGTTCATAATTAAATTGTGAGGTTGAAGTGAAACCACCACTACTGGCTTTCGAATTAAATGTCGCAATATCTTTATTCAAGATAATAGCTTCTGCATTATATTCAGCCGATTGACTATTAATACTGGTCGATAATGCGTTTAATTGAGTTGCTAGCGCATTTGCTTTGTTCTTTAAATTAATAAACACACTGCTGTATTTTGTATTTAAGGACACTACTTTTTGTCGATTCGAAAAATATTTACTGTAATATGTTTCAAGTTCAGGACTGATATCAGCAATTTCGGTACCAATCACAGAGTGTAACTCATTATCCCGTTCGCCAGGTTCAGTCCGAGCATAAAATGCCATGCGGTCAGTATAATCTTTATTTCCTGCTAATTTAGAATATTCAGCATCTAATAGAACATTGATTTTAAGTTGGTCACTAATACTTAACCGCTCATAGGCTGCGTGCAAAGTTTCATGGGTCGCCGTTACTTCACGAATACCATCCAGTTGCGCGTCCGATATGTCATAGATATAAATTCGACTATTTTTATAACAGCCCAAAATTGAAGTTGTATTCTCAATCCGATCACACTCTTCATTAAAAGTCTGAGTTGCATCTAAATTCGGCTGACTAGCATGGTACAAAAACTTACCATAATCATTCACCCCCGAACGATCAACTAAATTATCAAGCTGACTAGTCGATTGAAATTGCCAAACCGTAATTTGGTCAATAATATACTGCCGATTCACGATTATTGAGTAAGATACCAGCAATAATAATACACAGATAATAACGTTTAATAATACTGTGGCTTTGCTATACTTCCGTTGCAACATTAATCTGAATATCCCCACTTTTTATACTGACTATTAATACACTACCACGTTCATAGCTTGATGACAAAATGCCGTCAGCAATGCGATGCTCTAACTCATCTTGGATTGTTCGACGCAGTGGTCTGGCTCCAAATTTTTCGCTGTAACCTTTTTTGATAATGAATTTTTTGACAGCTGGCTTAATTACTAAATGAATACCTTTAGGCACTAATCTTTGCTGCAGTTCTTCAATCAAATTATCAAATATTTTACCAATTTGTGGTCGTGTCAAAGCCCGGAAAGTGACCACAGCGTCAAACCGATTAATTAGTTCAGGCCGCATAATTCTGGCCAGCGCCGCCTCGGCCGCCTCGATGTTGTCTTGGTGTGCTTGGTCTAGTTTTTTCTCATCACTTTTTGTTACCGCATGAAAACCTAAACTTGATTCTTTGACCATAAAATCAGCACCAAGATTACTGGTCAAAATAATTATAGCGTTACTGAAACTTACTTTGCGACCTTTGGCATCTGTTAATGTGCCATCTTCAAGAATTTGTAACAGTAAATTAAAGACATCACGGTGAGCTTTTTCAATTTCATCAAACAAAACCACACTATACGGTTGACGACGAATCTTGTCAGTCAATTGTCCGCCATCATCATAACCAACATACCCAGCTGGTGCGCCGACCAAACGACTGGCAGTGTGCTTTTCGCCAAATTCACTCATATCAATTTTAATAAGTGAGCTATCACTGCCAAATACTTCGCGTGCTAATACTTTTGCTAGTTCAGTTTTACCAACACCTGTCGGACCCATGAAAACAAATGATCCAATTGGTCGATGACTGTCGGCTACGCCACTACGGCTGCGCCTGATAGCCCTTGAGACTTTGGTAACTGCTTCTTCTTGACCAATTATATATTTCGACAAGTGTTTTTCAAGATTTCGTAGCATATTTGCCTCAGACTTTTGCAAACGTTTTACTGGAATGCCAGTCATTGACGCCACCGCATAAGCAATGTCATCGCTCGTTAAAACGACTGGAGTTTTACTGTCAGATTCTTCGCGCGTTTCATTAATTTTGGAGTTAATTTGACTGATTCTGGTTTTATATAGCGCCGCCCGTTCGTAATCTTCAGCCAACACCGCTTCTTCCATTTTTTCATTCAAATTATTTAATTGTTTAGCAAAATCGCGCAATCGACTGGGCTTTTGGCCAGATTTTACACGAACCAAGGCGGCAGCTTCATCAATCACATCAATCGCCTTGTCGGGCATAAATCGTTCACTGACATAACGATCGGCCATATAGACCGCATCATCAATAATTTCGTCGCTCATACTGACGCCATGATGTTTTTCATAACGAGTTCGCAAACCTTTCAAGATGGCAATTGTGTCTTTTAGACTGGGCTCAGGCACGACAATTGTTTGCAAACGTCGTTCCAAGGCACTGTCTTTTTCGATATATCGACGATACTCTTCGGATGTCGTGGCGCCAATTAAACGTAATTCACCGCGCGCCAAAGCTGGTTTTAAAATATTGGCGGCATCAATTGATCCTTCAGCCGAGCCAGCACCAACTAACAGATGTATTTCGTCAATAAATAGGATAATATTTTTTTGCTGCTGCAATTCATCAATAACTTTTTTCAAACGTTCTTCAAATTCACCACGGTATTTTGTACCAGCAATCATGCCAGCTAAATCAAGCTGAATTATGTGTTTATCCAACAGATGCTCGGGCACGTTTTCACTGGCAATTCTTTGCGCCAAACCTTCAGCAATCGCTGTCTTACCGACACCAGGTTCACCAATTAATACTGGATTATTTTTAGTGCGGCGGCTTAAAATCGTAATCGCCCGTTCTTCTTGAACTTCACGACCAATAACGGGGTCTAATTTGCCGGCTTTTGCTAGAGCTGTTAAATCAGTGCCAAATGAAATCAACGAACCTTTTGGCTTGGACTTAGTCATTTTTTCGATGTAGGTTGGAGTTGACTGATGTTCATTCATAAATCCATTAGTTTGACGATCAATATACTCTTCAAGTTGCATATTTAATTCGTTTAAATCAATGCCCATGTCACGCAATAAAACAGCTGCTCGGGCATTACGTTGAGAAATAATGCTATATAAAATATGTTCAGTCCCTAAAAAGTCTTGATGAAATTCCTGTGCAATATCCCAACTCATTTTTAATGTCAGCTTTGCAGTTTCGCTAAGACCCTTGGCTTCAGGATTAACAATTACAGTTAGTGGCGCCAGGTTCAAAGCAACTCGCGCTCGTTCCAATGTAACGCCAGCATCGGCTAATAATTTAGCGCCAACCGAAGACACCTGGGCTAAAATACCCAGCAATAAATGCTCTGTCCCAACATACGAACTTCCATAGCCTTGTGCAATAATATTTGCGTGATGCAGGCTAGTCCGCGCGTTGTCGGTCAAGTGCGAAACAAATTCTGCAAACTCATCAGCCATACATTACTATTATACCTTATTGGCTATTAGAATATAGCAATTGGAATATGGCAAAATACAAAAAGTGGCTATTGGTAATTAGCCAATAGCCACATTCCAATAGCCATTAGCTATTTTCTACTCGGCTGATTTTTCGAGAGCGTCTAGCAAACTGTCCTCAATGTTTTTACGAGGCGCTGGTGCGGTTGGTTTAGCAACTATTACTTGGTTAATATCAATTTCGTAACCAGTTAAACGGCTGGCCAAACGAACATTTTGTCCAGCACGACCAATCGCAATCGATTGTTGGTCTTCGTTAACAAATACCGTTACGCGTTTACCTTTTTCATCGATATCAACCTTGGCAACTTCAGCTGGGCTAAGTGCATTTTTGATAAATTGTTCTTGATTTTCATCAAAAGCAATAATATCAATCTTCTCTTGACTGCCGATTTCGTTCATAACGGCCTGAACGCGAGTTCCGTGACCACCGACAAATGTACCAACTGGATCAATTCCAGGTACGGTGCTAGCAACAGCAATTTTAGTGCGACGACCAGCTTCGCGGGCGATAGCTTTGATTTCAACAGCACCAGTTTCAAGTTCAGGAACTTCTTGGCGGAATAAATATGCTACAAATTCTTCGTTACCACGACTCAAAATCAATTGTGAACCACGATTATCGCGTTCGATGTCTTTGATGTAAACTTTAATACGGTTACCAACGGTGTAATATTCACCTTGAATTTGTTCGCTTTGAGGAATAATACCAGATGCTTTACCAAGTTCAACTCGGATCACACGTGGTTCGACGCGTTGGACGGTTCCGTTAACAACGGTACCGATTTTGTCTTCATATTCACCCAAGACAACTTCACGTTCAGCTTCACGCAAACGTTGCAAAACAACTTGTTTAGCGGTCTGAGCAGCAACGCGACCAAATGACGTGACGTCATGACTTTCTTCGATAATATCACCAATAACGGCATCTTTTTTGACTTTTTTGGCATCGACTAGGCTGATTTCGACAGCATCTGATCCGACTTCTTCGACAACTTCACGAGCCACGAAGACTTTAGCGGTGCCATCATTGATATTTAGCTCACTGCGAACTTCTTGATCGCGTTCGCCATTGTCGCGACGCCATGCAGCTGCAATTGCCTGTTCAATAACAGACATAACCGTCTCTTCTGGTAAATTCTTTTCCTCGGCAATAGTATGGACTGCTAGGACTAATTGTTTAATATTTATTTCTTCCATATTTTTCTCCTTATTTTCTTCGCTGGCCAGCGAATTGGTATTAAAAAAGCCGACCTGCCGGCCGACGAAATGCAATGTACTAATCTCATTATACTCCAAATTCACGGGCTTGGCAATAATTGGTTGGGGCATTTAGTCAAAACTAAGGCAATTGCGTCATGTTCGGCGCTAGTTACCCACAGACTATATTTTTGCTTAACAGCAATCTGTCTGGCGACATATTCACAGCGAAAAGATTTGTTGGATGGCAACCAAGTTGCGGCGTCACCATCGCTTTTTTCCAGATTAGCGGCTCCATCCACCGCCAACAATTCCAGCGGATCATTTGCCAAGACGATACGTTGATTTAAGGTCCATTGCTGCGCTCCTTTTTGCCAAGCATCAGATAACGCCACCACATGGTCAATCTGAACAGCACTACTGGTACTACTACCTCTTTTAAATTCAATTACTTTACCCGCATAAGGGTCGTTTAATGTGCCACTAACAACATTGCAGCTTTCATCAACTACGGCATTGATTAAGTCTCGATGTAAAATAATATTTCGCGTGTCACAACCATTTTTAACCAACCAATTAGCACCAAATTGTTCGCGCGCATAATCAGTTTTTGGCGCACGACCTTTAATTTCTAATTTCGCCAGCGCATCAACTGCCAGATTAAAGTTCGTCACAATAACTTTTTTTGTTTCGGCCGATTTTACTTGACCAGTCATATTGGAATTAATAACAAACGTCATCAATATCAATGACATAAAAACAATAATTGTACGCCTGGCACGAAACGTAAGCGTCATGAGACTATTATGCACCAGATATATAATGCTACAATAGTCAGTATGCAAACTGTTATTCAACTTATATCTCAATTCGTGCCCGAAAACTATCAACTATCATTAAATCTAAACCGAATTGGCCGAACTTTCGATGGCACCGTCATCATCAAAGGCACCTCTGTCACTGATGCCAGTACAATTACACTTCACAGCAAAGAATTAAATATCGAATCCATAATTGTTGACGATAAAAACGCTGAATTTTCGTTTGGTGATAACGACGCGCTAATAATCGCACAATCCGACATCACCGCTGGCGAACATATCGTATCAATCAAGTTTAATAGTAAAATCACTGATGCTATGCACGGACTTTATCCATGCTCTTTTGAACATGATGGCGTTAAAAAGGAATTACTGGCAACCCAATTTGAAAGCCATCATGCCCGCGAAGTCTTTCCATGTATCGATGAACCAGCTGCCAAAGCAACTTTTGACGTTACGTTAACGACCGAATCGGATATTGTTGTATTGGGCAACATGCCAGTTAAATCGCAATCAAATGAAGGCAACCAGTTAGTAACAACTTTTGAAACAACGCCGATCATGAGCAGTTATTTATTAGCATGGGTTGTCGGTGAATTACATAAAAAAACCGCAAAGACAAAAAATGGCATTGATGTAAATGTTTGGGCAACACCTGCTCAATCTAGCGACAGTCTTGATTTTGCATTAGATATCGCGACACGTTCAATTGACTTTTACGAAGAATACTTTGACACTCCATATCCTTTACCAAAATCCGATCAAGTCGCCTTGCCTGACTTTTCATCTGGCGCTATGGAAAACTGGGGCCTTGTAACTTATCGCGAAGCCGCCTTATTAGCCGACCCAAAAACAATATCAATCAGTAGTAAACATTACATTGCAACTGTTGTCGCCCATGAATTAAGTCATCAATGGTTTGGCAACTTAGTCACAATGAAGTGGTGGAATGATTTGTGGTTGAATGAAAGTTTTGCATCTTTGGTTGAGTATATTGCCGTTGATGCGTTAGAGCCAAGTTGGAATGCTTGGGAAGACTTTGCTAGTTTTGAGAGTATGGCCGCCCTACGTCGCGACAGTGTCGCTGGCGTTCAATCAGTCCAAACCGACGTCAATCATCCAGACGAAATCGGCGCATTATTTGACGGTGCAATTGTATATGCCAAAGGCGCTAGGTTACTACAAATGTTGCAACATTATATTGGCGAGACCGCCTTTAGATCAGGTCTTACCGAATATTTTAAAACCTACGCCTATAAAAACACTGAAGCTAATGATCTGTGGAATTCATTATCTAATGCCAGCGGTAAAGATATTGCGTCTTTCATGAACCGTTGGATATCTCAACCTGGATATCCAGTTTTGCACGTCAGTCGACAAAATAATCAAATATTGCTTTCCCAAGAACGCTTAACCAATGATCGCAGTGTTGTCTCTGATTCGCTATGGCCAATTCCACTGTATTCCAACAATCCTGACGTACCTGATTTATTTGATGCTAGGTCGATTCAAATCAACAGCACCAATACAGACGTTTTGAGATTTAATGTCAACAATTATGCCCACTTCATTACTCATTATTCAAATGAATTATTGCGACAAATCATTGCTGAAGTTGCGGCTGGAAAAATATCAACTATCGATCGACTACAAATATTGAACGAGCATGTATTATTAGCCAACGCTGGTATTATTTCGAGTGCTGAACTGATTCCGTTAATTGCCGCCTACAAAAACGAAACCACCGAAGCCGTCTGGAATATTATCGGCATGGCAATTAGTGAATTAAAAAAGTTTGTTGAAACTGATAAAGTCGCTGAAGAAAAACTTCATCAACTAGCAGGATCATTGTCATTAGCCCAGTACGAACGCCTAGGCTGGGCAATGAAACCGGGTGAATCCGAATCTGATAGTAAACTACGTAGTACAATCATCGGTCTAACACTTTACAGCGAAAACACCGACGCTATCAATCGGGCAGTCGAAATTTACAACTCAACAGACCTTAACAACCTTGACCCTGAACTTAGAGGCCAAATCATTGCAGTAGCTGTGCGCCAAATCAAAGACCGCGATATTGTTAGCTCATTGATTGAAACCCTAAAAACAACCGATTCACCCGAAATTGAACATGATATTTGTGCTGGGGTTACAGCAACCAAAGATGAAGATATCGTTGTTAGACTGCTAGACGCCTTAAAAGATTCATCAATAATACGCCATCAAGACACTTTCAGATGGATGATTTACTTGGTGCGCAACAAATACGGACGTACATTAACTTGGCGATGGATTCGCGACAATTGGGATTGGATCAAAGCAACATTTGGTGGCGACAAAAGCTACAGTGACTACCCTCGCTATACAGCCACAGCGTTATCAACCAACACTCAACTTGACGAATACCGTGAATTCTTTATGCCGCTGCGCGAGGACCCATCACTAACACGCACTATTGATATGGGAGTTAATGAAATCACTAATCGCGTTAATATAATTGAGCGCGACGGTGGCGCAGTACGTTCTGCACTGCTAAATCTCTAGAAAAGTCTCAACGATTGGCGGCTGGCCAGTTAGTGATATCGCCGACAAACGTAAATTTGTATCAGATATTTGATTCGACAATGCATAAAATTCAGCTGCAAACTTCATTTGATTTAGTTTTTTGGGAGTAATTACCGCTAGTCCTCCGCCTTGGTCTGGTTTCTGGCGAAATTTAACTTCAGTAAAATATATTATCTGATTACGCGTCGATACAATATCGATTTCGCAATATTTCGTCTTCCAATTTCGATCAAGAATTTCATGACCATTTTTACGCAAATATTTCGCTGCCACATCTTCGGCACTGTCACCAATTTGTTTAGTCGTGATTTCGCCAGGTTCATTTATTGGTTCGTAGGCTTTACTAATACTTGGCGCATATTTTTTGAGTGGCGCAAATGATAATCTGTGTAGTGGCGTGACACCTAACTTATCAATCGCAGCAATGTGCGCCGCCGTACCATAACCAACATGACTTTTAAACCCATAACCTGGATAGGTTTCGTCTTGTTGTTCCATATAATTATCACGGGCGACTTTGGCAATAATTGACGCCGCCGACACGCTAGGCACCAACAAATCAGCTTTTTTCATGGTCGTAACGTACTTACCTTTGCCGGTTTCAGCCAAAAAATTTACCGTACCATCAATAATAATTTCACTGTACGGTACTTTGATTTGTTCAACCGCTATTCTGGTTGCCAGTTTTAACGCTTGCGATAATCCAATCCGATCGATTTCATCGGCTGGCACCCAACCGAGTCCAAAACCAGCAGCATTTTCCCTGATTTCAATATCCAATGCGTCACGGCGCTTTTTTGATAATTTTTTACTATCGGTTAGTCCTTCAATCGTCGTGCCACCCAAAACAACCGCCCCAACCACCAAAGGCCCCGCCCACGGCCCACGCCCGACTTCATCAATACCAAGAATCATTTCTTAATAATACCATCATTACTGTTTCTAAAATATTATTACATTCACATTTCAATATTTTGTCCGACCGGACAGAATATGTACTATAATTAAGTTATGCTTAAGTCTGAATCTAACAATAAGACTATAAGAAAAAAGCTTCTACTAGCTTTAATACCATATACAAAACAAAATGCACTTTTAATTTTTAAGCCGAACTTATTCTTTGATCAGCTAGAAAGTAAAACTGGTTATTCACAATATAACTTAAAAAGAGCATATGAACGTATCAAAAAAGACAAGATCATACGTGATACCGACCACCATATTGAGATTCTCTTAAAAGGTCAGCAAATTATCCAACCTTTCATTGCAAAAAAGATACCCAACAATGCCATTTTAATGGTAATTTTTGACATACCAGAAGAGAATGCCGACCGCAGGAGAAAATTTCGATATCTGTTAAGACAATTAAAATTCAAACAAGTTCAACAAAGTGTTTGGTCGACAAATATGGATTATAGAGATTTATTATCAGAATCAATTATTGATTTAAAGATCGAAAGTTGGACACAACTTTATGAATCTTCAAGAATCCAATAACAACTTCAATAAATTGTCCGGTCGGACAATTTATTGAAGTTGTAGTATTGAACTATATCGTGAAAAATAAAAAGTAATTAAAAATTCAAATAAAAATACCTCCGAAGAGGTATTTGAATATTTCTATTGAGACGTATTATTAGGCTTCGGCGTGACGGGCTTCGACTTCGGCTTGTTTAGCCAATAGTTCAGCTTCGGCAGCGGCTTTTTCGGCCTCTTTTGCTTCGTGAGCAGCCAATGCAACTTCTTTTAGACGAGCTTCTTCGGCTTCGGCTGCAGCATCATGAATATCATTAACGCTGTCGCGGTCAAAGTTAACGCTTTTGAGGCGTGTGCTTTTGCCACTTCGGTTACGTAGGAAACTTAGGAAGTTACGGCGAACTTTTGAACGACGGACGACTTCAATTTTTTCAACTAGTGGACTGTGAATCAAGAAACTCTTTTCAACACCAACACCACTGGCAACTTTACGAACAGTAATTCGTGAAGTGTGTGACGCACGACGATCGGTGCGGATTACAACGCCTTCAAAAATCTGGATACGCTCTTTGGTACCTTCTTTAATTTTTTGGTGGACACGAACAGTGTCACCGCTTCGGACTTCAACTACGCTCATTTTTTTCTGAGCATCATTAACTTTTTTGATTAGTTCAAAACTCATTTTTTACTCACTTTTACATTTATATAGATACAATCAGCTATTGACTATACCACATAATTATATTTCTTAAAAGGGTTTTTGGGCTAAATTGCCTGATTTATTTCATCAAGTGTCGTTTCGCCACGAAGCGCCGCCAAAATTCCACGTTCCATCAACGTTACCATGCCATTTTTGCGAGCCACACGTTCAATAATCTCGGTATGAACATCAGCTTCGTCACCTCGCAAGAACTTTTGAATATCTTCATCGACTACCATTTGTTCCATAATAACTATTCGGCCTTTAAAACCAAACGGCGACGAGTCAGTGATGACGGGACGCCACAATTTAAAGGTGTTAAGGTCGGGCTTTTCAATATGTGACGGCAAATCTTTCAAAGCGTTTTGGACCCATTTGCGAGTTGATTCATCTGGCTCGTATTCTTGTTTGGTCTCATCGTCCAATCGCCTGACCAAACGTTGAGCGATAATCAAACGGATAGCCGAGCTAAAGATTGGGTTAACACCGATTAAATCAATCATGCGACTAAAAGCCGCTGCCGACGAATTTGCGTGAAAGCTGGAAAGTACCAAGTGACCAGTGATTGAGGCCTGTATGGCTGTCTTGGCGGTGTCAGCGTCGCGAATCTCACCAACCATCACAACATCAGGGTCCAGACGCAAGACCGAGCGCAAACCTTCGGCAAAGTTTTGACCGCCAGTTGTATCAACCGGAATTTGAGTAATGCCAGTAATTCCATATTCAATTGGGTCTTCCAAAGTTATAATTTTGCGATCGGTCGTATTCAAGGCATTAATAATGCTATAAAGCGTGGTTGATTTACCACTGCCGGTTGGTCCAACCATCAACACCATGCCGCGCGGATGACTGACAATCTCATCAATTTGACTGCGTTCAATCGGGTCAATTCCTAACCGATCCAAATTCAACATCGATTGGTCAAAATTAAACAAACGCAAAACTGCGTCTTGGCCATACATGGTTGGCACTGTTTCGACACGCAAATTCAGCATATGCGTTACGCCATCACGGGTAATTTCTTTTTGCATGTGACCGGATTGAGCTTCTTTGGACGCTGTCGAAATATTAGCTCGTGACGCCAAAGCGCCCAAAATAATACGATATCGGTCATTTTCAAGATCGGCCACTGGGTGTAACACTCCATCAATACGCATACGAACCCGCATATGTGTGCGCTGGTTTTCGATATGAATATCGCTGGCACCTAATCGATCAGCTTGGTCGATTAAATAATCAAAAACCTCATCACTGCCAACTGAATTTAAGGTTTGACTAACCTGCGCAATCGTATCGCTGTCACCTTCACTGGCGATTGTAATGTCATCGTGAATCACTTTAATCACAGGGTCAAAACGATCCATAATTTGCTTGTAGCCACTATTACTAATCAAGAAAAACTGAATATTGTGACCGACTGAATTGTATTGTTGAGTTAATTCGCGAATATAAGACTGTGGTGTCTGCGTGGTAGCACCAAATTGCCAAGCTTGACCCTCATTACCAGCCACCAGTGGTACTAATCGATTTTGGTGCATGACGGGAATATCAATTAAATTCTGGACTAACTCAATCGAATCTTCAATCTGACGCGTATCTAAATATTTAATACCCAAAATCGCTGCACGTTGTGCAGTTGCCTGTTCATCCGCCTCGCGACGATTTTGTTGTATTTTATCTTCGTCCATTTACACTAATCATATCATAAAAGCTTTAGCGTTTTACATAGATTATTGCCAATGAATGTTCAACTTTTTTGATAGCGGTGTGAGTTTGCAGCCATTCGTCAATCGCCTTTGCCACACCAGGTAGCGCCGCGTTGCCATAATCATCAACTACAATTGTTGCGCCTGATGATAAACGGCCATTTAAAGCCCGCAGCGAATCAACAATCGACATATAATAATCACCATCCAAGTATGCAAAAGCGACTTTGTCGGGTAAATCAGCTGCCTGAATGTCCGCAAACCATGCTTTGGTAATATGTGGCATCGGCACGCCATGTTGATGCATGTTTTTAATAAATTGTTTTTTAGACGCCAATAATTCACCCGTTTTAAAACTTTCACCCAGCGGACTAATGTCCTTACTGTTTTTTTCAGGCAGCCCAGCAAAAGAATCGTAAACATACAACAATCGTTCAGACGTCGACATCAAAGTTTTCGCCAAATACACACTAGTCGTACCTAAATAACAGCCAAATTCAGTCACATCACCAATAATATTGTTATCCAGAACCTTTTTCAGCTCGCGAATAATTATTTCAATTTCTTTTTTATCAACTTGATCAGATATTAATTGAGTAATCATTCTGTAGCAATATTTTAACTATTTATAAGACTTATTAGCCATTGTATGAAGTTAAATGCAACTACTACTAGTAGTAAAAATAGTCCTATCGACATATTTGTTATTCTAATCGACAAAAACTTTCCGATTTTTGATTTTTTTGGCGTAACGGCCAATGTGATACCAGATAGCACCTTCGCTATAAGGCTAAACACCATTATAATACCAAAAAAATATAATATAACCGTAAATATCATTATTAATTATATTCTATCATTAGTTTTATATTAAAAATAGTACGTTACTTATGTCGCTAGCCGTCCAACACGAACAATACTTATACAATATCCCTTTGGATGACCGGAAAACTAAATTACTTTATTCATTGCTAGTCGATGACCACCCGATACCTGTTGTAACCAACAGGATTGAGGGCGATCCTTCACTTTATGGTACCGTCCACGCGACCTGTACAGGAAGGTCGCTTAGGCAGACTACAAAGAATAAAGTAATTTAGTTTTAGCGCGTCAGACAAACAGGATGTTGAATAAGTGTTGGAATGGTGGGCGGCGATAAAGAAACGCCCAAAAAGGTGCTACAATAAAAACCATGCGCGAAATTATTGTCATTGCCCATAACATTCGATCAACCCACAACATTGGGTCGATTTTTCGAACTTGTGAAGGCTTTGGGGTGTCAAAAATTATCATCAGCGGCTACAGCCCATACCCTAAACTTGCCATAGATTCACGTTTGCCTCACATCTCCGAAAAATTAACCTCGCAAATTCACAAAACCGCCCTTGGCGCTGAAACAATGGTGCCGTTTGAACACCAAGAAACACCTGATATCAGCAGTTTAAAACAACAAGGTTACCGAGTTGTTGGCCTTGAACAAGACCAGCGCAGTATTATGCTGACTGATTACGTCGCGGGCGATAAAATTGTATTATTACTGGGCGAAGAAGTCAAAGGCATCACCGACGACATGCGTGATATTTGCGATGATCTAATCGAAATTCCAATGGTTGGCAAAAAAGAATCGTTTAACGTCAGTGTCGCCACTGGCATTGCACTTTATGGCCTGACTATTTAATTACGACGCTGTCTTCACCTAAAATTTTGACCAACTCATCAACCAATGAATTGTCGGCTTCTACCTTGAATGGCAACTTAACAGCTGACTTTTTGTCGGCACCCAAAACCAAAATGATATCGAATAATCCAGGATGATTGCCACAAATTTGTTTTAGTTGCCGTAATGAATCTTGGTCATCAGGGTTTTTGATATGAACATACAACTTTTTGGCGATGTCTTTATCCAGTGGAATAATCGGTTTGGCAGCCGTTGCAACCGCAGCCGCCACCATAGTTGATGGGTTTTTGGCCGCAACTCGCATCGCCTTTACTTTGGCACTCATTTTTGGTGCGGCCATTTTACGACCAATTGACTCATAACCTTTTAATTCTTGCTCGGAAATAAATTGAACTTCATCAGCTATCATTTTGGCGTCAGTTCCTAAATTACCATCACGGTCGCGCGCACTTATCTTGCCTGATACCAAAACAACTGCATCTTGGACCAACTTGGCCCCAATAGTTTCAAATAGATTTGGAAAAATAATTACTTCACCCTCGCCTGTTTTATCTTCAAGCCCAATAAATGCCATTTTGGAACCACTTTTTGTAACAATAGTCCTAACTGTCGATATTAGTCCACCAATTGTCGCTTTTTTGCCGTCAACATCGGGTGTCATTTGTGACAACGATACTGTTTGTTCTTCAAAATATGTATCGTAATTGTCTAGTGGGTGCGCACTAACGTATAGCCCCATCAGTTCACGCTCCCAAGTTAGACGTTCTTTTTCGGTATGTTTGACTGGCGAAGATTGCATCGTAACGGTCGATTGAACTTGGGCTGTACCCAATAACCCACCAAACAAATCAGTCTGACCAGACAAAGCTTCTTTTTGCAATTTACTAGCAAAGGCCTGAACGGTTTCCAGGTTAAATAACAAATCTGAACGGTCGCCAAGACTGTCAAATCCACCAGATTTAATCAATGAATCCCAAGCTTTTTTGTTAAATTTGCTGGTAGATACGCGTTTAGCAAAATCTTCAACACTGCTAAATTTACCGTCCTTCCGCGCTCGCAAAATTTCTTCGACTGCACCAGTACCGACACCTTTGACGGCTGCCATACCAAACCTAATTTCTTTTTTGTCTGGCACGACTGCAAATTCAACGAATCCTTCGTTAACATCAGGCGGTAAAACTTTTATTCCCATATGCTTACATTCATTTATTTCAATCGCCAAACGATCAATGTCGTTTTGGTCGCTAGTCATCAAGGCCGCCATAAAAGCATCAGGATAATGTGCCTTCAAATAAGCCGTTTGGTAAGCAATTAAACCGTAACAAGCAGCGTGTGATTTGTTAAAACAATAATTAGCAAACTCTTCCAACTGAGCCCAAAACTTTTCGGCTAATTTAGGATCAGCACCACTATGTTTGACCGCGCCTTCAACGAAGTCAGCCTTGACCTTGCGCATCAAATCAATTTTTTTCTTACCTACAGCTTTACGTAACGTATCAGCTTGGCCACCAGTAAATCCAGCAAAATCTTTGGAAATCTGCATAAACTGCTCTTGATAGACCAAAATTCCATAAGTTTCTTCCAATGAATTCTCGAATTTATCATGCAGATATGAAATCTGCTCGGACCCATGTTTACGTTTAATAAAACTGTCAATAAATTGCATTGGACCTGGTCGATAAAGTGCCACCATGGCAATAATGTCACCAAAAGCTGTCGGTTTAAGGTCACGTAAATACCTTTTCATGCCAGCCGACTCTAACTGAAAGACACCGGTCGTATCGCCACGTTGCAATAATTCATAAGTAGCTTTGTCGTCTAGTGGCAAATCGCCTAAATCAATTTTAACCTTGTGGACCTTTTTAATGATGCGCAAAGTATTATTAATCGTCGTAAGGTTAGATAGACCCAAAAAGTCCATCTTCAAAAGGCCTAATTCTTCAACCAAGCCCATTGAGTATTGTGTCGCAATCACGCCTTTTTGCGCCATTTCCAAAGGTACGAATTTAACAACATCATCAGGCGCAATCACCACGCCACAGGCATGAACACCATGTGACCGAATCGTTCCTTCCAGTCTAATCGCAAAGTCAAAAACCATTTTGGCGGTCGGGCTGGCCTCGTATTCGTGTTTCAAATCGGCGTCATTAACAACACTAACTTTCAAAGGAATATGTTTGCCCTGCGCTGGCGGTGGAATCATCTGCGACAAGCGATTAGCTTCGGCATATGGCACCTGCAAAACTCGCGCCACATCACGGACTGCTGCCCTGGCTGCCATTTTACCGAATGTAACAATATTGGCGACACGACCCGAACCATACTTTTCAGTACAATAAGCAATCACTTCATCACGCCGAGTATCTTGGATATCAATATCGACATCGGGCATACTAATACGGTCGGGATTCAAAAATCGCTCAAACAGCAAATCATATTTTAATGGGTCAAGTTCGGTGATGCGCAGTGCATAGGCCAAAATCGAACCAGCTGCACTACCACGACCTGGCCCAAAAATAATACCACGGTCTTTACCCCAGTTAATAAAATCTTGAACAATCAAAAAGTAACCGTTAAAGCCCATATTTCCAACCACACTTAATTCATAAACCGTACGTTGCATGACATCTTCGGGGATATGTTTTTTAGCTTCATCAATCGTCATTTTTAAAGCTTCATCACGCGCCACGCCACCATAACGCCAAGCCAAACCACGATAAACCAATTCATCCAGATATGCCTTTTCAGTCTCACCATCTGGCGTTGGGAAAACTGGAATCAATATACCACCAAGTTCCAATTTAACATCACAACGATCAGCAATCGCCTTGGTATTTAAAATCGCCTCAGGATGAGTTTGACCCCAACGAGCAATAATTTCCAGCGGGCTAGTCACATGCAGGTCAAAATCCTTCAAACTCATGCGCTTTTCGTCACTCAAAAATGACCCCGTGCCAACGCACAACAAAATTTCATGAGCGTCTTGGTCATCGTGCATCAAATAGTGGCCGTCGTTGCTGACAACTAATGGGATATCTAATTCTTTCGATAACTTTTCCAAATAGCCATTAACTTTATATTGGACTTCCCAACGGCCTGGATGATCAACGTGACCATGATCTTGCATTTCCAAATAATAACGGTCGCCAAAGATTGATTTGTACCACAAAGCTATCTTTTTAGCTTCTTCGTAATTATCATTTTTCAGGTTTTCACCAAGTTCGCTGCTGGCACAACCAGACAGAATAATCAGACCTTCGTTGTATTGTTCAATTACTTCGTGGTCAATTCGAGGCTTGTAATACATACCCTCTAAATTGGCAATGGTCGATAATTGCATCAAGTTTTGATAGCCTTGGTTATTCATCGCTAACACCGTCAAGTGATACCTGGCTTTGTCCTTAGCGGGGTCACGGTCGTGACGTGACCTGGTGGCAACATAAAACTCTTGTCCAAGTATCGGTTTAACACCAACCTCAATCGCAGCCTTGTAAAGCTCTAAATCGCCAGACATCGTACCGTGGTCAGTAATCGCCACAGCCTCCATCCCCATCTCTTTGACCGCGTTAACAAGGTCGGGTATTTTTGTTAAACCATCCAACAAACTATGATGTGTGTGATTATGCAAATGAACATAATCGGACGGTTTTAATTGAGCCCCCATATACTTCTATTATACCTAACTTAAACTCTTTTTCATGTAGTAAAAACAACTAATAATTTATTTTGAAGTAATGCGATTATCGGTCTCTATCGAACAAATAAACAACGTCCTGTTTGTCTGACGCGGCAATAATAAAGTTTAGGCCACTTTGTATCCTGCGTAACTCGTTACCACTCAAACATACTCGGATAGCAAGGTGCCCTAAACTTTATTCTTCCGGTAATCCAAAGGGACGTCTTATTATTTATTCGATACAGACCGACAGCCAGAATATGCCAACTAAGTAAACAACGTCCCTTTATCTGGCCGTTAAAATTTTACCAACTGAACCATGCTATCCGAGTATGTCTGAGCGACGCGAGTTACGCAGGATACATAGTTTAGTCGGTAAAATTTTTATCGCGACAGATAAACAGGACGTCGTTTACTTAGTTGGCATATTATGGTCCCGCACTACTTCTTCTGCATCGCATCAACAATTTGCTGAATATATTGACCAATGGCCTCAGGCAGATAACCCGTAAATTGACCTAAAATCCAAACTAAAATTGCCACAACGACAGTTGCGCCAATTAATGACCCCAAACCAAAATATATACCACGTACAAAATTCATCCAATAAACTTGAAACCGATGACGATGAAAATCATAAAATAAATCTTCTAAAATCGCCTGACGCGCGCCGCGTTCGTTATCATTTTTGACTTTTTTAACAATCTTACCAGGTATCTGTTTTATCATTATGCTTATGCTCCTATATATAAAATAGCACACAACGTATTAGTTGTGCGCTATTTGAAACAAAATATTTTTTACTTTTTGCTATTAAAGCCTTTTTTGGCACCTTCAATAGCGCGTTCAGTGCGACTTTTCAAATCATTGGCTTCTTTTTTAACTTCTTTGGCAGCTTTTTCAGCAGCAACTTTTGCATCGGTAGCAATTTCGCTAGCCCGTGCAGTTACTTTATCGGCTTTATCGGTAACATCACCCTTAATATCATTAACCTTGTCTTTTAATTCGGCCCTTGTTTTATCACCACTTTTTGGAGCAGCTAAAATTCCGGCTAGTACTCCTGCAACTGCTCCAACTAATGCGCCTAATGCAAATTTACCTTTTGACATGATTAATTCTCCCTTTTATTCTTTTTTACTTTTTTAATAAATTTCGAAACCATCTCGGCAACAAAAATTGGCGACATTACTTTTGAAAACCCAGAAACAACCGATTCTAAACTACCAACAGTTCGCTCGGCGGATTTAGTAACTTTACGAATTTGACTAGTTAATTTAATTAGATATATCGTTAAAATTATTCCAAGAATTAAAAACAATGCTAAAAAGATGGATAAGATTATGACTAGTATTTCGGATGCTGAATTCATTTATACCCTTTTCTGGCATTATTTAAACGCCTTATGTTTAATATGATATCATCATATGCGTGATTAAGCAATCATACATATTTCCAGCAATTATCTATACTATATGACGCACTTGGGGTATAGGGATTAGGAAATGGGAAATGGGAGAAATAGATACAAAGCTATTTACTTTTTTTATTAGCTTTTTCAGGCTTCACTTTACTTTGTAAATGTTTAGCAAATTCACCACTAAGTTCGGGGTCTTTTAGACCAAAATCAACAATCGTTTTCAGATATTCCAATTTATCACCAGTGTCATAAAATTTACCATTCTTGATTTCACGAGCATAAAATTCATAACCATCATCAATCATTTGTTGAACTATCGGTTGAAAACCAAATTCGCCATCTTTGGCGTCTTTGCTAGCTACATCAATGTACTTAAATATATCGTACGGCAACAAATAGTTGCTGACGCTCGCCAAATTCGATGGCGCGTTTTCTTTACCGGGCTTTTCAACGATTCGTGATATTTTCAATGATGAATCATCAACCATATCTCCGGCGGCAATGCCATATTTGTTGTATTCTTGATCTTTTTCAACCGCTTTACAGGCAAATACACCACCGCCGTGTTTTTGATAGGTTTCAATTAATTGCTCAGTCGAATTTGGATTGGCCACAAAAAAGTCATCAGCAAATTTATAAATAAACATTTCACCTTCGTTGATCAAATGCGCCGCATTCATTAGCGGTGTAGCGTTACCATATGGTCCTTTTTGACGAACATATATAAAGTTTGCTAAGTTAGCAATTGATTCGATTTTATCGATAAACGGTTTCTTTTTTTCGCCACCTGCGCGCAAATTAGCCAACAAATCCTCACTTGGAGCGTCAAAATGATCTTCGATTGACCGTTTGTTTGAACTTCCGACAATAATAATGTCTTTGATGCCAGCGGCAACTAGTTCTTCAACAACATATTGAATAATTGGTTTGTCGACAATTGGCATCATTTCTTTGGGCATAGCTTTGGTTTGTGGTAAAAATCGCGTTCCAAAACCAGCAGCTGGAATAATCGCCTTAGTTACAGGCTTGCCATTGTACATCATATTACTTAATCCTTTCACGAATTAATTTTTGAGCTAATGTTGGATTTGCCTTTCCGCCTGATTTTTTCATAATCTGACCAACCAGGAAACCAATAACTTTGTCATTGCCGTTTTTTAAATCTTCAACTGCTTTGGCTGAAATTGGATCGGCTAAAACTTCATCAACAATCGTCGCGATTGCGCCTTCATCACTTACCTGTATGTAGCCTTTTTCGGTGGCGTAAGTTTCAACGTCTGGAAGTTCGTCTAAATCCGCTAGTTCACGGAATAAGATTTTAGCATTGGTTGAGCTTAGTTTATTAGCATCAGATAATTCATAGATTGCAGATTCAAGCGCCAGATAGTCAGTCTGCCCGATCTTGAAATCAATATCTGATCGCAAAATCGGAATTAAAATATTTACATTCCAATTTGCAATAAACTTTGCTTTTTTAGGATCAGCAATTACATCTTCAATCATTTGAAGTATATTAATTTTGCCACGGAATTCATTTTCAGCATCTAATAACGTTTCAATTGGCAAATAATCAAGCCCCAATTGACTAAGGATTTGACGCCATTCACCTGGCAAGCGTGGCATATCGGCTTGAATCGCACTAATTTCATCATCCGTCAGCACAATTGGCGGAATGTCAGCATCAGGCATATATCGATAATCCTGAGCGTTTTCTTTGCTGCGTTGTGATGAAGTTTTTTGTTTATTATCATCCCAACCGCGAGTTTCCTGAACTACTTTTTCGCCTTTTTCTAAAATTTCAACTTGACGGCGGAATTCATATTCAGCAGCTCGTTCCACGCTTTTGAATGAGTTCAAATTTTTAACTTCAGCCCTTGTACCTAACGTCGTTGCACCTTTTAACGCCGCCGAAACGTTAACGTCAAAACGCATATTGCCATGATACAAATCACCAAATGTAACTTCGGCATAGGTCATTAATCGGTAAAGTTCAGTCGCATATGATTTCGCTTCAATTGCCGAATGAATATCTGGTTCGGACACGATTTCAATCAATGGTGTACCTGCACGATTTAAATCAACTAGGCTGTAATCGCCAAAGTGAGTTAATTTGCCAGCGTCTTCTTCCAAATGAGCGTGATGAATTCGGACATCAACTACTCGGCCATCTTCCATTGGCACATGCACGACACCACTGCAGATAATGGGCTGGTGCAACTGAGTTGTCTGATAACCTTTTGGTAAATCTGGATAAAAATAATGTTTGCGATCAAATCGACTGATGTGCGCAATCGAGCTGTTTAACGCTTTGCCGGCTTTTATCGCCAAATCAACCGCCCGACGGTTAAGGACTGGCAACATGCCAGGCAATCCATAGTCAATTGGACTAACAACGCTATTAGGCGATTTATCCCTAGCGTCATTATCAGCACCACTGAATAATTTGGTATCGGTTGCTAACTGAACGTGACATTCAACACCAACTGTCATTTCATATTTTGCTAAAATTTCATCAGTAATCATATTAAATAGCCCCCAGATCTTTCAATGCTTGTCTAAAACAGCTTAGTGCGTATTTGGCATCTTCATAAGTAACGCGCGCATCAGATTCATGAGCGATTGTATTGCGCAATTTATGTGCCGTCCAGATGCCATTACGATCACTAAATAATGTGACGGAATTTTTCATACGCTCACCCATCGTTTGGCCTTTGATGCCCAAATCTCGCAAAGCTTGGTCGACTAATTTATCGGCATTTAAAACTGACAAATGGTAGCTTGAGACTTCATCTTTTATCAATTTATGTTCATTTTCCAAACATTTCGTACGGTAATATTCAACATTCAGCGTTTTTTTACCTTTACCGCGCAAACAAATAATCGAACACATCAGGGCGCCAACAATAATTATTGCCGACAAAAAGAAAATAATTGATTGGTCCATATTATTTGACCTCCATTGAACGGGCAAGAGCCAATAATTTGGCGTCACTTTGACTTGGACCCATCAATTGAACGCCGATTGGCAGTCCTGATTCGCTACGACCAGCTGGTACACTGATTGCCGGTAGTCCAGCCAGTGATGTCGGTACAGTCATAATGTCGCCCAAATACATTTTAATTGGATCGGCGGTATTTTCGCCTAACTTAAAGGCTGGAGTTGGGGCAACCGGTCCAATTAACACGTCATATTTACTGAATAATTCGTTAAATTCATTAATTAATAGAGTACGTACTTTTTGAGCCTGTAAATAATATGCGTCAAAATATCCACTTGAAAGTACATAACTGCCAATCATAATTCGACGTTTATTTTCGGTCACAAAACCTTGATCACGAGTTCGGCCATAAAGTTCAGCCAAAGTCTTGATACCTTCGGCCCGATGACCATAACGAATACCATCATAACGCGCTAAATTACTGCTGAGTTCGGCTGGCACGATAATGTAATAAATAGCTAAAGCATATTCAGCCATCGGCAAACTTACATCTTCGATAATATGTCCTTTGGCTTTTAGGCCTGCAACATATTCATTGACACGGGCACGAACATCAGCGTCAACACCATCAGTCATGAAATCTTTGATCAAACCAATTTTTTGACCTGGCTTGACATCGGCTTGAATCTGGAAAAAGTCAGGTAAAGTCGTCATGTCGCGATCATCGCGGCCAGCCATAATTGACGACACCAATTCAGCATCAGCCACATTAGTCGTAAACGACCCAATCACATCGGTGCTGCTGGCCATCGCCACGACACCGTATCGGCTGATCATGCCATATGTTGGTTTGACACCAACAACACCATTAAAACTAGCTGGTTGGCGAATTGAGCCACCAGTATCGCTGCCTAGCGCAAATGGAACAATATCAAGTGCTGTTACGACAGCTGATCCGCCACTGCTTCCACCAGAGACGCGAGTGGTATCAAAGGCGTTTTTAGTTGGGCCAAAAGCTGAGTTTTCAGTACTACCGCCGTGCGCAAAAGCATCTAAATTAGATTTGCCGATACAAATTGCACCTTCAGCTTCAAGCTTTTCAACCGCTGTCGCCTGAAGTGGCGCATCGAAATTCCCTAACATCTTGCTAGCGGCTGTCGTTGGTGCTCCGAATGCCAAAAAGTTGTCTTTAACAACAAATGGCACGCCAGCTAGTTTTCCAGTAATCTTGCCGGCATCAACATCATCAGCCCTCTGTAAAGCGCGTTCTTCGGTTAAATTTAATAATGCGTGATATTCGGATTTTTCGCGCGCTTTGGCAATTACCTTTTCAACCACAGCCCGGGCTGAACTAGCTTTAATTTGATCTTTAATCTCTGAAATAGTCATAAATTATAATACCTTTGGAACTTTTACTTGATTATCGCGCGATTCTGGTGCCCGTTGCAATAATTGTTCACGACTAATACCGTAATCAATTACCTTGTCATCACGCCATACATTTTGCAGTCCTGTCACTTGATAAGTCGGCTCAACACCAGTCGTATCAAGTTTACTAAGTTGCTGGACATAGCCCAAAATATTACTAATATCGATCTGTAATCCATCTATTTCGCTGTCATTTAGCTCAAGGCTGGAAAGCTGCGCTAAATGCAGCACGTCATCACGAGTTATTTGTGTCATGGAATATATTATACCTCAATTGATGATTGAAAATATAGTCAATAAAATCAGGTTTTAATATTATACTTTTTTATAAAAAATCGCTTTAAAAGTGTAACTTCAATTTGGTAGTATACTATTTATATGAATAATCATGAAATTAACATTCGAAAAGCCACAGCATCAGATATCGAAACCATCATTGATTTAGGTTCCATGTTGCAAGATGAATCAAAAATATACGAACCAAATCTAATTTTTGACCGCAAAAGCGCAATCGAACATTATTCAGCCGAGCTAAACAACGATGACGCTCTGATTATCGTCGCCGAAGCCGATAACAAAATTGTTGGTTATCAGTATAGTTACATAACGCATTTAGACTATCTGTCCACCAAAAACATACAATGCACATTTGAAGCAATAATTGTTTTACCAGAATATCGATCAATAGGCATTGGCAAGAAAATTACTACAGTTTCCGAAAATTGGGCTGTAAATGATAAAAAAGCTAATTGCATCAATGCAACTATTTATAGCGGGAACATAGTATCCGAGCAACTCCATCTTAAAACCGGATTCAGACCCTATTCAATTGAATATGTAAAAGACATTTAATATGAATCTGTCATAACAAGCATAGCTGGAATTAATTGTTCATTTTTGATAATAAGTTTCTGAGATAAATTCCAAATCATTCCATCAACCTGACTTTCAGATATATTCAACTTTTTGGCAATTATCTCGCAAATAATTACCGTCCAAGCCCTTAGTTCAACTTCGCTTGAATCACCAGATATAATTGGTGAATGACTTACTAACTTATCTTTTAACTCTTCATTGATATGAAGAACTCCGTAATTATACAAAACCTGAGGCAATCGATAGTCCGCCATAGCTGATAATTTGATTTCACTACTAAACTCTACATGATATCTTTTTGCTAACTGATCAATCATCGACAGCGAAATTTGAATACGTTTCAAAAATAAATCATTAAATAACCCACTACTAACTAATAATTGGTACACGTCTTCAAAAGAATCATAAATATCATAAAAATTGTTTAGATCGACGTGTGATAGATACTTTGCAAAAGTTTTTATAGTGTCAAAACGCACATCTGCATTGTATAAAGTATTGTCATCAGACAACTGTAACAACCTAGACCATTCTTCGTACGTCAAATTAGATATTAAGTTAAAATTCGACCAATCCAATCCCGAATTAATCAATGCATTAACAAACGCCGACGAACGATACAATACTATCCCATCATAATTATATTTATACTCTTTTTGATCGATAGGATTAACATAACAATAATTCACACAACCAAATAATAACGTTAAAGCTATCTTGGACTGAAAGTTCAGTTTATCGCTTGAAATAATAATATGATCTTCACTGGGGCTATTAACCAAGTCTTCTATCAATACTGCCAATTTGTCGTAACATGGTGTTATTGAGCCATTTTTAACGATACGATGTGACATTCGTCTCAATTTTTGTAGATCTTGTTTTAATGTACCTTCGTGATTTTTAAGCATACCTACCAAACAATATCTTTATCCGTGTATACACATAGCCAGCGTCATAAACACGATTTCGAAACAACATATATAAAGAGACGACTAGGCCTTTTGAGATAAAAGAGCTTAGGGTCGAGCGAGGAACTTCAGTGAGCTTGATATGCATAGAGTTTGCAATCGCCAATCCAATACCGTACCTAAACGTACTTCGTAAGTCTGTCTTCAATGAAATTGTATGATGATATATTGTTCCACCAGCTACCGGCAATATTGATATCCCAGCACAACGTATTCGATTATCTAGGTCAGAATCTTCACGCCAAATTAGCTTTTCATTAAAAGCATATCCTCCGATTTTTGTTAAAATCTTTTTAGATATCATTAATGGTGGTTTATATGCAGTCAATACCTCAGCAGTATGGTGTGCCCGCGATTCTGATATTATTTGTTCAATCCATTTATCACTTTTTTCGAAAATCACTTCACCTTTAAACACATTATTACTGTTATCATGCTCGCTAGCAACCTTAACAAACCTACTAATGGCGTCCTTTTTAAATCGACAATCAGAATCCATATAAAGAACTAAATCGTTCTTCGATTTCTGAGTCCCAAGTTCAAGGGCAAGTGCAAGATTTGGTTTCGGCAATTGATATATTTCAATATCTAATTTTGAATTAATCAATTCAGATTTCACATAATCAACAAACGAATCAACAGCACCATTAAATACTATTACAACTTCTACGCGCTTATAATCGATAGATTTTATAGACTCAATAATCCTTCTATCGTCTTTGCATGGAATAATGATTGATATTTTGTTTTTCATTTTGCTAAATCCATATACATATAATTCCTTTTTACCTTTTCTTCTAATTCTTTATGCTTACGTGTCCCAATTACAATATCTGAACGTGAGATATCGTTGATCGATACCACGTTAACTCCATTATTTTTGATTGAATTTATTTTTTCAATATTTCCCGTTAACAACTCTACTGACTTAATATTAAACAAATTGAAAACTTTTGGTACTAACCCATACTCACGTTCATCAACGCTATATCCATAATACAAGTTAGCTTCATCAGGAGACATTCTTAAATCGGTTAATTGACCCTGTTCATAACCTTCCTGTATTGCAAGACAAGCTAGTTTTGCTCGTAAACCGATGCCACGTCCTTCTTGGCGTAAGTAAAGTATCGCCCCCAGTCCTGACTGTCTAATTGATGCGATTGAGTGCTGTAGCTGCTCTCCACAATCACATAAGCTAGATTGAAATGTGTCCCCAAGAATACATTCTGAATGTACACGAATTCGCGGTACTTTATCCTTAAATATATTCATCGCCTGATATAATATATTTTTTTCTAAAGTAATATTTTTGCTGTATATCAGCAGTAAATGCATACTATCGCCAAGATTTTCATTCTCTTGTTCGAATCCAACACAAAGCCAGCGTTCTTCTAGTATCTCAATCGGTAAAACTTCAATTATCCTGATACCATTAATTATAGTGTCTGGTAATCTATTATATATACTCATAGATTTATCTCCGTCAAATCTAGCGGTTCGGTAGTAAATGCTTCGACGTAACCCTTTCCTTTATTAATAACACCCCTGTAAGCATTCAGCCCAATAATGCCTTCAAGCCATCCTGAAACTTCCATTTGTGTTTTAAAAGCACTTAATAATGTTTGTTTATTACTAATATATCGGCTAATGTCAAGCAAAATTACTGGGTTATCAATAGGTTTCCAAACTTCATAATATAAGACTTTAATTTTATGTGTAATAGTTGCTTCATTGCCCTTACTGACATTTGTCGCACTTAACCAAACAGCTTCCTTACCCGCCGTATAAACAATTTGGTGCTCAAGATCAGACTCGCCTTTATGTGGCAACAAGATAACATCTGGCTTTTGGCGTCGAATTAGTTTTATTATTGCAGATTGAATTTGTGAATCCGCAGATCTGTCGCGATCAATAAAGCCAAGATTATCTAAAACTTTATATCCACTAATTTCCGCCGCATCAAGAGCCTCTTGATTTCTAATTGTCGCACAAGTTGAAGGGTCGTCAACATAAGGTATACCACTTGTTCCTAAGAAAACATGCGCAACCTCTACGAGCCATTTTTTTTCAATCGCATAACAAATAAGTCCGCCACAACCAATTATTTCGTCGTCCTGATGAGGGGCTATAATTAATACTTTTTTATATATATCTTTCATAAGATTTAATTCTTCATTCTATTCATTATATTCTTTTATATATTTCTCAATTGTAACCCATTTATCAATACCTACAGAGCTCAAAGGCTTAATATATTTAAAAGATTGAATTTCCTGATTTGTGAAGTACTTCTTATATGACTCGTCACCTCTCAGAAAATCAACATATCTGAAGTTATTCTCATGAGCATACTGTATTAAATTCCTCATATTTATGAAACTAGGTGAAAAACGAGACCAATCGTTTGAAAAGCCTTGAGCTAAAATAGCAATACATTTTGCTTCTTCGTCAATTGATAAGAGTAGTGAGGATATGACTGTTTGCTTATTCTTAATCTCAGAAACTGATAACTGCCCTTTTCCAGCTGACATCTCGATTAATGAACGATACCTAACGTTGTTTTTTAATGAATCCAGAGATTGCAATTGACTGGCGCGCTGATCTTGAAGATTAAAAAAAGTGTCTATTGATTCTTTACCCGCAATTTTAATATCAAAAGTAAAATTCTGCTTGTCTTCAATCCCATATTTAAATAAATCTTCTTCTTTCCTACAAATTTGTCTGATTTTTTTTCTTTGGAAAGGTTGCAAACTACTAACCCAATTACTATATCCATTATTGTCACATACTGTTCTATAACTCGACAAGCCACTGAATATTTCAGAATTATGTTTTGGCTGTGACTCTAATGTACATAATAGAGTGTTATCTTCTTTTATGTTTGAAAGCCACAAAACATCAATACCTTTTTTTTCTAAAATACTCTCAAGTTGGTTCAAGGCACAGTTGTCATATTTCTCTATCCCATCAAAACCCATATAATCCGTACCAAAAGCCCCAGCATGACGTGCAAATTTAACCTTGCCTACATTTAAAATATCATGATCATCAATTACAATTGGTATATTTACAGTCCCACCTTTTTCATTCTTAACAGATAATTCTATAAAATTACGATTATTATTTGAATATGACTTTTCTACACATGATAGCCATTCTTTTGATCCAAATAGTAAGTTGCTTTGTTTTTCGATGATTAAAGACGATAAGGCAAAGTGTCCAAGATTTAACTTTGGAATTTGCCAAATATATTCAGAGCCGATTTTACTTAGCATATCAACTCGTTCTGGCGTGAGTTGTGATGGATATAAATCTAACATCGATTTCTTATCAGCCAAAATATAAGGTATATCAATTCTTTCGCTTCTAGTTAATATAGCTTGCCCTGAATGACCAACCGATTGTGGCTCTAAATAATATGGCTGTTCACCATATACAAATATTCGATCCTCTTTCCTATCTAATCTATTGATGGCATAAGATGACAAACCTGCTTTCAACACAGCGTAATGATCTGGATGAAGTCCGAACGCAGCTGGGATGTAATAGTCAATATTATTGATTGACGTAAGCTTACCTGTATAGCCTTGTATATAGTCAGTTATATCTTTTTGCAAATCGCCGTCTGATGGTGAATATGGATTATCCCAAGCAATACCACGGAGCTCCGAGTCCTTAAACCCAGCATCAGTAAACACAAAACCATAACGACGCGCCACCGCCTCATCCTCTTGGCGTCTAATGTTTGATATTGTATTTACACCTTCTTCGCGAGCACCTAATATATGAGATGCTGATTTTGTAAATATATTTAATATACGCACATCACTATAGTTTTTATGCAATAAATTACCCACTGATATCACGGCGTCATCTTGATGTGGCGACAATACTATTGCTATTTCATTTTTTTCATACGCTGACATAGTCAGTCCTATTTCGCACTTTATCGCACAGTTGGCGTATTCGATTAAAGTATGCGGTCTTATCGTAATAACTTACATCAGGAATCACCAAATCTCTCGACTCAGACGATATTTCCTGTATCATTTTAACGACACTTGAAATATCCTTATAGTCATAAAGCCTTTCAGCTAAATTCCAGTCCTGTATGCCACTATCTTCAATTAATGGGGCCAATACTGGCACGCCCACGCCACTCGCTTCAAGCCCAGAAACAAACAGAGACTCTCGCGGGCTAGTATTCACAACACAATCCATTTGAGATAATAGCTCTAGGTATTTCTGACCACTTATACCCTCTATAACATTGACACCCATTTCATTTAGCTTGTCTGAGATTGATATCTTTCCACCAGATAAATGAAAAATATTATATCCTTTATCTCGCAGTGCCTTTACTATTTCTATTTCTTCATTTGGACCCTTATCATTGTCAGTTCTTCCAAGAAAGCACACTGAATTATCAATCTTGCGATTGTGGCTTAATGTGCTCTCTTTTATACCCTGAAGCAATTCTAGATCGATTGGAAAACCGTCGACAGATATCTTATCTGGATTAAGATACGGAAAAGCATTTACGATACGTTTTTTTTCAGCCGAGCTTACAGTAGTCGTAGCGTCAGTTAATTTTATACTAGTAAGTTCACGTTTTGAACAATCTGCGGCACCTAGAAAAAATATATTACAACCAGCATGACCCATGGTTTTAGGAATTTTATCACCTAAGAATATTTTATCTGACAAATCATTTGCATTGTATTCGCTCCTGACATCAAAACCTTGCTGTTTAGCAGAACGACAGTAAGTTTCAGACCAAGACACTAAAGCTCCATCGAAGTTTTTTATAACAGCTATTTGATTTTCTCTCTGCATTTCAGAACCGCCTTATAAAGTGTCAGTTATGTTTTGTCGTTTGTGTAATACGTACAATATACACCATTGTTTTAATTTTTGCAATCTTATGTTAATATATATGTTAGCTACAGACTATTATATGGAAAATACAATAAATCACTGGTCAAGCCCCTACCAAGACAGCCGATTCCATGACGGTATTAGAAAAGCTGGGCTACAGACAGAGGTATTGATAACAAAAAATGGCGACCCTATATTTTTTTATGGGGAAGATAACCAGCTTGTAGCATGGGAAGTAGATTGTGAATTCAACCCAAATGATATTCCAGATGGCCATAAAATATATAAGTATATACATGAAAATGGCAATACCAATTCAGATAATGACACGGCTCAGCGCGATAATTATCAAACAATCGCACTAATGAATGATCAGCCTAGATTTGGGAAACGCTTCAAGCGAAATGTTATTAAAGCGCAAAACTACAACATACCAACATCACTCAAAGAGGTAGTTAGTCCAGATCAAATCAATATAGCTTTATCCCAGTTTATCTCAAACCCCGAACGACGAGATAATATCGAAATGGAAAAATTTACTAATATTGTACAAAATCTCGCTCAAACAGGAATTCTACGTTGCTTCGTATTAAATAATGAAACAAACGATAAGATCGTTGGGACAGCAGCAGTGCTAATTAACGATACCCAAGCAAACCTCAGATACTACTCCGCCGATAAGAATAATAATGAAGGTCATATATTACACTATTTATTGATAAACCATCTATTCAACGCATTATCAATGGACATTGTCGATCTAAGCGGTTATTCTAGTTCAAACGAAACCGACAAAAAACTTTTGGGCATTAATGAATTTAAAAAACAAATCGGTGGAAGTATTATTAATTTCCAGTGTTTTGAGAAATGAAAGAAGATATATGGATATATTTGGATCACCAGAACTTATCGAACAAACATTCCCACTAATGACATCCGCTGATATTAATATCGCGGTAAGCACTGATGAGATTAGTAATTCCGGAAAATCTGGCAACAGCGTCAGACTACATGAACGTGTTAAAAAAGTTGAAATTAGTGATTCAGAAAGAGAAAAATATTATAGTTTTTATTCTGGTAACGACCTATATAATCACACCGAAAACGTTCCACTACAAACTTCTGATTTCATATTTAATGAAGAAGGTGAAATAAACTGGGATTTAGGTTGTGGAAGAGGTGAAAGAATTATAGAACTAGCAAAACAAAATAAAGATAAAAAGTACGTCGGAGTTGATTTTCATAACCGTTCACTTGATATGGGAATAAAGGCAGCATCACTTTTGAATCTTAATAATATTCATTTTGTTAGAGCTGATGCAAACCAAATTATGAAGCGAATACCTGACGAAACAGCTGAACAAGTCGCTATTCTATTTCCTGCACCACAACCAAATTCCAAAGGCGGATTTGATGATATATTACAAACATCAATGGCTCAAAATATACATAGAATATTAAAATTTGGACAAACTTTTGAATTTGCGACTGACTCTGAGCCATATTTCAACGTAAAAATGCGAATGCTAGGTTGCTTGGGGCTTTTTGAATGCTCACAAAGCGATATAACACATTCAGTTGAATCAAAACAAAATGACCAGTTCAGTAATTTTAAACCTGTAGAAACAAGGTATCAGCAATTATGGGAAAGTAAAGGCATAATAACCCATAGGGCAAAAATACGAAAGATCTAGCAATACAATCAAAAAACAGTAGATTTTAAATAAAAAATACCCCCAGTTACGGGGGTATTTTGTTTGTCGAATATTATTATCGCCTTGAATCGATAAACGTATGAGCGTGACCAGATGCACCACCACGACCAGTACGGCCGATGCGGTGAATGTAATCGTCATAAGTTTGAGGAGTATCAAAGTTAATAACGTGTGACACATTTGGAATGTCCAAACCACGGGCCGCAACGTCAGTTGCAACCATGACACGAATGCGGCCATCTTTGAATTGCTTCAAAGCACGGGCGCGTTGTGATTGGTTTTTGTTGCCGTGAATCGCGATTGACGAGATTCCGCTGTTGTCCAAGTGATCACTTAGTCGTTGAACACCAAATTTGGTTTCACCAAAGACCAATACTTTGTCGTATTTTTCGCGGTCTTGCAACATTTCGGTTAACAATTCGACTTTGTGAGCTTTATCGCGAGCTTCAATAACATCTTGTTCGATGTGTTCATTAGTTTCGCGCGTACGAACTGATACAGTTACTGGGTTTTTACTAAAATTATTAATAATTGTCGTGATTTCAGGCGTAATTGTAGCACTGAAAAGTAACGTTTGTCGTTCAGTTGGCATTTCGCTAACAATCGAACGAATGTCTGGCAAAAAGCCCATGTCTAACATACGGTCAGCTTCATCCAAGACTAACGTATTAACGTTTTCAAGGATAATGTGACGACGATTCATCAAGTCTTTCAAACGACCTGGTGTACCAATAATGAAGTGTGGGCGACGTTTCAAATCACGAATTTGACGTTCGGCTGGCATACCACCAACAACTAGTGCGGAATATAAACCTAGTCCGTAACTAAATTCACGGAATTGTTCGTCGATTTGCTGGGCAAGTTCACGAGTTGGAGCAATAATCAAAACGCTTGGGCGCAATGAAACACTGGCTTGGCGTTCGATAATTGGCAACAAGAAGGCGGCTGTTTTACCAGTACCGGTGTTGGCAATACCAATGACGTCTTTGCCTTCCAAGATAAATGGAATCGCTTGGTCTTGAATTGACGAAGGTTCGTCATAACCTTTTTTGGCAATGTTATTTTGCAATTGACCACCGAATGGAAAATCGACGAACTTATGTTCAGCAATATAAGGCACTTCTTCGGCCTTGGCGACTGCTTGGTTAATAAATTTACTTGGGTTGATATATTTTTTGACTGGTCCACGGCTTCCACCGCTGCGACCACGGTTAAAGCTGGGGCGTCCGCTACCGCTGTTACCGCCGCCAAAACTTGGGCGTGAGCCACCAGAACGTTGACCGCCTGGGCGTCCGCCACCATTACCTGTACGTGGACGAAAACCGCCACCTGATTGTTGATATGCCATTATTAATAGCCTTTCTTTGAACCTACCATAAATTATGCCAGGTTATTATTGAAATATTTTATTTTTGCAATTTTGAAAACAAGAGAATAATTCGGTGATAGCGCCTACACTGTAATGTGTATAATGTCACGGGTGCGCTCGTCGTTGAAAGAGGCCCTAGCATCCATCGAATGCAATAACTTAATAATAGCATACTGAGCGCATTTTTGCAAGCATTACACTCTACATTTTACTCTTGATATCGGCAATCATGTCACGGAGTTCGGCAGCTTTTTCAAATTCAAGATTAGCGCTGGCAAGGTCCATTTGGCCGGATAATTCGCGGATTAGGCCTGGATATTCGTCCTTCGGAATCTTTTTTAGGTTCAATTTGTGTGATTCGTCGGCTTTTTTAGGAATCAGGGCGCGCAGACCGACGCCAACTTCACGGGCGATACTTTCAGGTGTAATATTATGCAGTTTGTTGTAAGCAATTTGGATATCACGACGACGATTCATCTCGTCAATCGCCCGTTTCATTGAATCAGTCATTCGGTCGGCATACATAAAGACTTTACCATCAATATGTCGAGCAGCGCGCCCACTGGTTTGAATCAGGGCGCCACTGCTGCGTAAAAAGCCTTCTTTGTCGGCGTCCATAATCGCCACCATACTAACCTCGGGCAAATCCAAGCCTTCACGCAGCAAATTGATACCAACCAAAACGTCATAAACGCCTTTACGCAAATCACTTAAAATGTCACCACGTTCCATGGTATCAACATCACTGTGAATGTAGGCCGTTTGAATGCCCATATCAATCAAATGCGCTGATAAATCTTCGGCCATGCGTTTTGTCAGTGTTGTTACCAAAACACGCTGATGTTTGGTAACGCGGTCACGAATTTCGGCAATCAAATCATCAATTTGGTTTTTGGTTGGGCGAATAATAATTTCAGGTTCAATTAGGCCAGTTGGGCGAATAATCTGCTCGGCAGGTTTGGGGCTGTGTGACAATTCGTACTCACTTGGCGTAGCTGACACATAAATCGCTTGATTAATATGACGATTAAATTCTTCAAATGTCAGTGGACGGTTATCAAGCGCTGACGGCAGACGGAATCCATATTCCACCAACACTTCTTTGCGCGCCCGATCACCGTTATACATACCGCGGACTTGTGGCAATGTCATATGACTTTCATCCACCAACAGCAAAAAGTCATCGGCAAAATAATCCATTAAGGTGGCTGGCTGTTCACCTGGCTCACGATTGGTTAAATAACGGCTGTAATTTTCGATGCCTTTAACAAAACCAGTTTCTTCCAACATTTCAATGTCATATTTAGTGCGCTGCGATAAACGCTGAGCCTCGAGTAATTTATCATGCTTTTCAAAGTATTCCAAACGACTGGCAAACTCTTTTTTGATGCCTTCAATCGCCTGTTGGGTTTTTTCTTTGGGTGTGACATAGTGACTACTTGGGAAAATCATTACTTCATCAGGTTCGGCCAAAATTTCGCCAGTTAGCGGATCAATCCTGGTTAAGCGTTCGACTTCATCGCCAAAAAATTCAATTCGGTATGCCGCATCACTGCCGGCTGGAAAAACATCAACAATATCGCCACGAACGCGGAAGGTACCACGGTGAAAATCAATGTCGTTGCGATGATACTGAATATCAGTTAACAACCTGACGAATTTGTCCTGTTGACGCTTTTCGCCACGTTTAATCGTAATCGACATACTGGCGTAATCTTCGGGTGATCCGATACCGTAAATACAGCTGACACTGGCGACAATAATCGTGTCACGACGGGTCAGTAGTGCCATAGTAGCGGCGTGGCGCAAACGGTCAATCTCGTCGTTAATTTTGCTGTCTTTTTCGATATAAGTATCGCTGCTGGCCATGTAGGCCTCGGGTTGGTAATAATCAAAGTAGCTGACAAAATAATGGACTTCGTTATCTGGGAAAAAAGATTTAAATTCACTGTAAAGTTGAGCCGCCAAAGTTTTATTATGCGCCAAAACTAACGTCGGCACATTACGGTCAGCAATAATGTTAGCCATCGTAAAAGTTTTACCGCTGCCCGTCACGCCAAGTAAGACTTGCTCTTTTTCACCAGCATCTAAACCAGCAATCAATTGATTGATAGCAGTTGGCTGATCGCCAGTTGGTTGGTAGTCGCTTTGCAGACGAAACTTTTGTTCCATCCTATTATTATACTATTTTTAATGTAATCATATCTAGCCGTATAATCAACAACTCTATATTCACACTAATTAAAGATTTAGGACAATAATAGGCAAAATTAATTCGATTCAACTGTAGACATCTTATTATTATCAATATCGTAACATTTCTCACCAATAAATGCAGTTCTCAATTCGTCATTATTAAACTCATTGCAATTCGAATACATTAAACCTTGGGTATTATTCAGTGCATATTTCCACTGGCCGCCAGCTTTTTTGTATAATAAAGCATTACTACCGCCCAAATATGGGTCTGGTTGAACGTAAATTGATGCAATAGTATAATTGGGAGTTTTTGAATCTTTTATTGTTAAGCCACTAAATATATTATTATTATAACTACTCATACCCGGAACATCTCTTTTGTAAGCAGAAATAATAGCTTCTTTTTCGGTTTCTACAGATACTTTATTATCTTGTGTTTTATTTGAATTGCTATAATTCTGCCAAAAAACAAAACCCAATAATCCGATTACAGCCACCGATAATGCTGCAATTATCACTAAATGAATACTGCCCGATTGATTCTTACTTTTATTCACAATCTTCACCCCCTTATGGCTTTATTTATTAATTATCTGTAAAATTTCGCAGTCATCAACCCCAATCAGCGTAGAGGTGGCTGGTGCTAATATTATCGTCGGTGCCATTATGTTTGAATTCAGCATATTTAACATCAAGAGCTTTAATAACTTCATTAACCAAACGAACTGGGTCGGTGTCATAGATAATATTTTTAGCATCAGGCGCTTCGACATTTTCAAGCAAAGTTGGAATAAAATCAGCCAAACCACCACTGCCAAGTAAAACACCGATGACTTTTCGGCTTTCGATAGCCGTTGCAAATTCATGCAAACTACCCATGCGTCCGCCGACCGATATCACAGCATCACTACTACGAACCAAGTGAATATTGCGACCGACATAGGCCATACCTGTAAAATTAATGTAATCAAATTCAACCGTTGGCAATTTGTAAACTGTCACGTGTTCACGAAATGACCGAGCTGGTGAAAAACCAACCGATACACCTTCGCGGTCTTTGACGCTAAATGCACCTTGGGCAGCATACCATGGCAAACCAACAGTTGCACCGGTTGTTAAAGTCTTGCCGGCCATTGCAATAGCCTTGCCTAAATCATAAGCTAATTGGTGAGAAGCTGTGACAGTCTCTCCGGATGCAGCACCTGATACGCAAATCTGATATTTCACTTGTAATTATTCCTGTTTATTTTCACTTATGTTTAAATTATTGTACCATGTATCACTTTCGGGCAACAGCCCAATTGACGATGCAATCTGCCTGGTGGTATCAACATTTGTCCTAGCGTGATCCATATATCGCATTACCAATTCTCCGCGTAAACTGCGCTGTCCGTGACTGCAAATTTGCTTATCATATGTCAATTCGTGATGAGCATTTTCAATCACATCAATCAAATTAAATGAAATAATTACGTCGTCAGCCGCAAATAATACAAAGTCCGTACTGGATAATAGTGGTTCACTCGTACCACAGCGAACAGATGAAATTAATGCAAAATATAGTTCGGGACCAGTCGTATCGCGAACATCTAAACCCATACGACGCATAGTCTCATGAGCTTTTTCGGTGATATCGGCAATTAACCGAGCGTCAACACCACTATTACCGGTTGTTCTTTCTAATTTAACAATACCATTGCTAAAGATTGGTTCTTGGGCGCCCAGAAGTTTTTGTAAATATCCCGCCATATTTTCTTTCTATCCTAAAATGGTTTTTCGTTTAAGGGCATAGCGTGCAATTTAACACCTTTTGGCAAAATTCCAGCTTTGGCGCCAATTTTTGTCACTACTGATGTTGAGTTGGCGCTGGCAAAAACAATCGAATCTTTTAACGATTTGCCTTGTGACCATTGGCTTAAAAAGCCTGAACCAAAGGCGTCACCAGCACCAGTCCTGTCAATAACTTTGACGTCTTCGTACATACCAGCTCGAACAAATGTCTTGCCGTCACTAGCCATAACGCCATTTGGACCATCGCTGACAATTGCCAAGCGGACGATATGGAGTAGATGTCGAGTTATTTCCTCAAGGTCAGTTCCTTCAACTATCAACTGCGCTTCTTCTTTGTTGACAATTAATACATCGACGTCTTCTAGTAGTGGCTTTAATTTATCCATTTGCTCTAATTCCGCACTACCTGGGTTAAAAGCAATTTTGACACCAGCCGACATCGCCTTATGAAATATCAAATCTAATGCATCAACCGCGCCACCAAATGATGAAATATATAGCCAATCGTATTGCGTAAAATCAATCGATTCATAATCCTGCGGACGATGCGTATTAGCAACCCCACGATAAATCAAAATTGTTCGTTCGCCACTTTCGGTTAATAAAATTGTCGAATATTGAGTGCCATGAACTTCGTCGTAAATTACCTGGTGACTGTCAACATTATCACGGTCAAGTTCGGCAATCACGCCTTCGGCCGGAATATCGCGACCTAATTTGCCAATAAAGCTACTTTCGATACCTTGTCTAGCAAAAGTCACGGCTGCATTGGTTGCACCGCCACCAGTTGCAAAACTAATATGGTCCGCCTCGATTTTGGCGCCCAATTTAAACGATTCAACATAATCATGTTCAATCGCATCCAAATGCGATTTAATATTTTTCCCCGACATAAATACGTCTTGTGAAGCCGCCCCGAGTGAACAAATTCTAACCATATACATTATAATAGCTCATTTGGTATAATTAATACAAATGACAAATCTACACAAACTACACACAAGTTTTCAGCAAAGTCCATGGATCGACAACCTATCACGGGAATTAGTCGAATCAGGCCGATTACAACAATTTATTAATAATGGCGTTCGAGGGTTAACGTCTAATCCAACCATCCTTGAAAATGCCATCAAAGGCAGCGACGCTTATGACGAAAAAATCAAACAATATGTCGGCGAAGGCCTGTCAAACGAAGAAATATTCTTTAAACTTGCCATCGAAGACATCCGTTCGGCTGCCAAATTACTTGAACCAATTTGGCACGAATCAAACGGTGAAGACGGATATGTATCACTGGAAGTTTCGCCAAATTTGGCTGACGATACCGATGCCACAATTGAACAAGCTAAAAAGTTGTGGGCCGAGTTAGATTTGCCAAATTTACTAATTAAAGTACCAGCAACTGTGGCTGGCGTACCAGCAATTCGCGAACTGCTAGGCAGTGGCATCAACGTCAATGTTACATTGATATTCAGCCTTGACCGCTATCAAGACGTCATTACAGCCTTCAAAGACACTCATATGACTGGATCAGATAACAAGGCACGCAGCGTAGCATCATTTTTCATCAGCCGCGTTGATAGTGAAACCGACAAGCGTTTGGAAGCCATCGGCACCGACGAGGCATTGGCATTACGTGGCAAAGCCGCTATTGCTCAAGCCGTTGTCGCCTATGACATATTCCTAGACCGCCTGGGCAAAGAAGCCGTCATTGACAGCCACGAACCATCAGTTCAACGATTATTATGGGCCTCGACTTCAACTAAAAATCCTGCCTATGACGACTTGTTATATGTCAGCAATTTATTAACTCCATTATCTGTTAATACACTGCCCGAAGACACAATCGGCCGCATTATCGACCACTTGCCCACTGACGTCAAATCAGTCACTATGGTTGATATCGAAAACGCCCACAAAACTTTGGCCGCTATCAAATCAGTTGGCGTTGACATGGACGATGTATCACGCACACTTGAAAACGAAGGTGTCGACAAATTCAAAGCCTCATACACATCACTACTGAATGCAATTGAATTAAAACGAGCTTAATTTAAGCACTGACGTTATTGACGATTGAATTAATTTAATCTACAATAGACCGTAATTATGAACGAAGAAACGCTAACAGACCTAAAGCAATTCATCACGACGACTGTTCGTGAAGAGATTAGTGGTGTCAATGAAAGAATTGACGGTGTTAATGCAAGAATTACCAGTTTAGAAGTAAGAGTTGATGAACGTTTTGACAAGATTGATGAACGTTTTGACGAAAATGATTTAAAACAAAACGAGATTCTAAATGCCATTGGCGAGGTTCAAGAATTACAAAATAGGGCCATTCGCCGCCAAGCCGACGCCATAGATAACCACGAACTTCGTATCGTAAAACTCGAAAAACGTACAGCCTAACCATATTGGTTGCCACAAATACACACCAAATAACACATTTATTATGTGTGTAGCGCCAAAATGGTTGATATTTTGCTCGGCCGAGCAAAATATCAACCATTCATACAATGGGATCGTTGTATGTGATTGAAACAAAACGTGCTTAATTTAGTACTAAATAACGCCAATACAAAATATATATTAGTAAAATAATAATATCATAAATAGATGATATGTCAAAAATGCATACTTATAGTGTACTCTGTAAATAGTTTATGCCTAGATTTGAGCTTTACCAGCGGATCCAAGGGCGGCGATTTTTTCTTCGACGACTGATTGAACGGCTTGGCGGACGGGTTCCATTAATTTGACGACGGCGTATTGGTCAGGATTTTCGGCCAAGACTTTTTCAAGATTGGTTCGATAGGTATATCGCAAATCACTGTTAATATTGACCTTGCTAACGCCATTTTGAGCCGCCTCAACAAAGTAATGAGCTGGCGTATCACTTCCACCATGCAAACTGATTAACGAATCGGGACTGATATATTCACGAATTCGTTTTAACAGTTCGATGTCCAAAACTTTTGGCACTGGGTATTTACCGTGTAAATTACCAATCGCAACTGCAAAAATATCAACGCCAGTGGTGTCGATAAAAGATTTGGCGCCTTCGGGAGTTGTAAATGTCTTTTTAATTTCTTCGTAATCAATGTCTTCGGTATGTAAATTACTGCTGCCACCAAAGTAATGTGGCTCGCCCTCCACAAGTGCGCCAGTAGATTTGGCATATTCAACCACTTCGCGGGTTTGACGAATAATTTCATCGTCGGACGCATCGTGATTGGCTTGGCTGACATCAATATGAACAAATTCAAAACCAGCATCAATTGCGGCCTTGGATACTTCGACCGAACGACCGTGATCCAAATTAATATACATTTCAATGCCGTATTCACGTTTGCAATTATCAACTAAATCACGAACATTTTGGATACCAATTGCTGTCACTTCATCATGAGTAACTTCAACTAACACTGGTGAATTTAACTTTTGAGCTGCCCGCGAGACCGCAATCAAAACATCTTGGTTATCCATATTAAAGGCGCCGACTGAAAAGTGTTGTTCGCGACTGCGATGCATTAAGTTTCTGGCACGGTCAGTGTTGGCACGAATTTGTTCGATTGTTAGTCCCATGTGGTTTTCTCCTAGTATTCTCGGTGATACTGTGATGATGAATTAATAAAATCAGCAACTTTTTTGGCAATATGATTACCTGTCAAACCAAAGAACTCAAATAATTCAGCTGGTTCGCCACTTTCGCCAAAGCGATCCTGAATACCAATACGTAACAGTGGTGTTGGCAACTTTTCGCCCAGCAGTTCAGCCACGGCGCCACCAAAGCCACCAGCAATTTGAGCTTCTTCGGCTGTTACAACTCGCCCCGTACGTTTAGCACTGGCAATAATTGTATCATTATCAAGCGGTTTAATAGTAGGGACGTGAACGACTTCGGCATTAATGCCCTGTTCGGCCAAAATTTTGGCAGCGACCAGCAATTGATACGTCATGACGCCTGTACCCATCAAGCTAACATCAGTGCCTTCGCGCAAAATATATGCCTGCCCAATTTCAAATGGAGATTCGAGCGTACTAATAATTGGCGTTTTGACGCGGGCTAAACGGATATAGCTTGGTTTGCCGTTTTCGGCAATTGCCAGCGTTGCCTTTTCGGCTTCGATGGCATCGCCAGGTACCACAATAACCATGTTTGGAATCACCCGCATAATCGCGATATCCTCTAGCATTTGGTGAGTCGCGCCATCAGGACCAACGCCAATACCAGCATGACCACCGACAATTTTAACTGGTTGATCATTAATCGCAGCTGTCGTCTTGATTTGTTCCCAGTTGCGTCCTGGGTTAAAGGCGGCATAACTAGCGGCAAATGGAATTTTACCAGCCAGTGCCAAGCCACTAGCAACAGCAACTAAGTTTTGCTCGGCAATACCAGTTTGAATAAACCTGTCCGGAAAAGCTTCACGAAATATATGGACCTGAACGCTTTCAGTTAAATCGGCACACAGTGCAACAACTTGGTCATTAGCTTCACCAGCGGCCTTCAAACCGCGGCCAAAACCACCCCGAATTGTATCTTGAGCAACATCATCATTTAAGACATTTGGGTTAATCAGATAATCGCTCATAATTAAAATTCTCCTGACGTAATTTGATTATCAACAATCTCTAATTTTTCCAACGCTTCTTTTGCCTGGTCAGCAGTTGGCGGTACACCATGCCATTTGTAATTGTACTCAATAAAATCAACGCCTTTACCTGGAATGGTATGAGCAATAATCATACAAGGTCGATTAGTAATTGCCTTGGCGGTATTAACGGCATCAATAATACTTTCAATATTATTGCCGTCAATATCAATCACATACCAACCGAATGATTCCCATTTGCCGCGCAAATCTTCCAGTGGCATAACATCTTCGGTATTACCATCAATTTGAATATTATTACGATCAATAAAACAAATTAGTTGTGAAAGTTTATATTTGCCGGCAAACATAGCGGCCTCCCAAACATTGCCTTCGTCCAATTCACCATCGCCCATAATAGTGTAAACAAAACGATGTTTTTGATTGTCTAAATATTGAAAAGCGTAGGCAACTCCGGCCGCTTGTGACAATCCACTGCCAAGTGGACCACTGGTCGTTTCAAGTCCTGGTAACATTGTTCGTTCAGGGTGACCCTGCAGACGACTGCCTAATTTGCGTAACGTCATTAATTCTAACTTGTCAAAAAATCCAGCTTCGGCCATGGCGGCATATTGAATTGGCACCGTATGTCCGTTACTAAGGAAAAATATATCACGTTCAGACCAGTCAGGATTTTTAGGATCAATATTCAAAATATTAAAATATAACGCTGCCAAAATATCAGCCATACCTAACGCACCGGCGGTATGTCCACTGCCAGCTGTTTGTAACATTCGAATAACGTCTTGGCGCAAACTATTAGCTTTGTGTTCAAGTTCAGATAATGTTAATTTATCACCCACCATGACTAAATAACTCCTTGTTTATTAATTTCGCGCACCAGGGCTGCATAAACTTCATCTGGGCTATCGGCTTTATTAACCGCTCCGCCAGTATTTAATACATTGACGCCACCTTGCGCCAAAGTAAAAGCATTGTCAACACTAACACCACCATCCCAACCGATTTCGACAGTTGGATTGATAGCTTTGATTAGACGAACTTTTTCAAGTTGCATTAAACTTGCTGTACCGCCGTAGTGGCCTAGATCACCCGAAAAGACCAACACGTGGTCAGCGGCTTTAATTTCTTCGGCTACTGTCGCTGGAACGGTTGGTTTTAATAACGCTAAACCGGCTTTAATACCGGCTTTTTTAATTTTCTCAAAAACAGGCAATAGATTTACGTCTGTTTCAGCATGAAAAGTAATCAAATTTGGCTTTAAGGCAATCAGTTGATCAACATAATCTAAAGGATGAGATACCATAGCGTGAATATCAACCGTCCACTCTTGCGGCCACCACAACTTTGACGGTTCAACCATAAAAACAGGCGCAAACTCACCATCACTAACATCGACATGGACGCGCTTGGCAAACGATTTTAATCTTTCGATTGATTCACGATATTGGTCTTCAGTTTCAACTGTGATAGCTGGCGCAATCTCACTCATTTTTTAAAACTCATCAATCTGCGCATTGCGACGCTTAAACCTGGCAGCGCCAGCAAATGGCGTATTTAACCAAGTCTCCAAAATTCCCTGCCATGCTGTATCGTCATTTTCCAAAACTCGCGATGGCAAACATAACATATTGCTGTCATTGTCATTACGTGTCATTTTAGCTTCATAGGCATCCCAAATTACGCTAGCCCGAATGCCACGAAAACGATTGGCTGCCATAGCCATTCCTTGACCGCCGCCACAAAGTAAAATACCGCGTGTATCATCTTCGGTACTACCAATAATCTTAATAGCTGTTTGTTGAGCAAACTCTGGAAAGTCATCATTTGGATCTAATGCTTTATCGCCAACATCCTCGACTTCATAGCCGTGTTTTACTAAATATGCAAAAACTTTTTCTTTCAAATGAAAGCCCATATGGTCGCTACCAATAAATATCTTCATACTTAAAGTATAAGCTTTATATGGTTAAATATGCAAGCTTCGACCAGTATCGGCCACGATTTCAACCAAGCGGTTACTGTATCCCCATTCATTGTCATACCAAACCATAATTTTTGCCAAGTTTCCGCCAACTAATTTGGTTAGCGGCAAATCAACAACACCAGAATAACTATTGCCAATAAAGTCACGGCTGACCAGTGGATCACTATTAACACCCAAGATTCCCTGATAAAATGGTTCGTCAGCTGATTTTGAAATCAAGGCATTAATTTCATCGACTGTCGTACTACGCCCCAGCAAAACCGTAACATCAGCTAGCGATACTACGGCAGTTGGTATGCGTAAACTTAAACCATCAAATTTATCAACTAGTTGCGGCAAAACTTTTTGAATTGACATGACTGCACCACTGCCTGATGGGATAATATTTTCAGCTGCACTGCGACCATCACGTAAATTATTTGAAGGCTTATCAACCAATGATTGATTAGACGTATAACTGTGAATCGTTGTCAGTAGTGATTTTTGAACACCGAATTCGCCATCCAAAATCGCTAGCAACGCACCAATCGCGTTTGTCGTCGGGCTAGCGCAACTAATGATTGGGCTGTTATTATCAGAATTATCTTCGTTAACACCTAAGACAACCATACTAACAGACTCGTCAGTATTTGGACCACTAATCACAACGCGTTTGGCACCGGCCGTTAAATGACGCTGCGCATCAGATTGTGACGTAAAGTAACCAGTTGATTCAACGACAACTTCAACACCCAATTCACCCCATGGAATATCAAGTGGTTCGCCTTGGCGTAAAACTTTAATGTTTTTGCCGTTTACGATAATTCCATCGTCACTTAATTTAACTTCGTGGTGGTAAGTGCCATAATTACTGTCATGTTGCAATAAATATGCCAGCGTTTTAAAGTCAGCAATATCGTTAATAGCCACAATCTCGATATCGCTGCGTTCAAACGCAATCTTGAAAACATCGCGACCGATACGACCAAATCCATTGATACCGATTTTTGTCTGACCCATTACACCCACTCCTTTATAAGCATTAGCTTATCATATATCACCAGTATACTCTACAGACTAATTTATGCAAAATGGCGTATAATGATAACACCATGGAGAAGAGTGAATTAATTAGACACGCCAAACCATTTTACAGCGAGGAGCAAATCCTTGAACTTGAGACTGCTATCGATCTAGCGACTAGTGCTCACATTCACCAAAAACGCAAAAGCGGCGAACCATACATTAATCACCCAATGCTAGTAGCTGACACTTTAGTCTCTTGGGGTATGGACATCGACAGCGTATTGGCTGGAATTTTACACGACACCGTCGAAGATACCGATGTTACACTTGAACAGATTGAGAATTTATTTGGACGCGATGTTGCTTTTTTGGTGGATGGCGTCACAAAAGTGTCACAGGCGCGCGCTGGTATGCAAGATTTGGTTAATTACTTACCTCAGACCAAAGATAACTTGTCAAAATTATTGATTGCTGTTGGTCAGGATATCCGTGTACTGATTATCAAATTGGCCGACCGCTTACATAATATGTCAACTTTGCAGTATATGCCTCGCGATAAACAATTAAAGATTGCCCGCGAATCACTAGAAGTATTTGGACCGATGGCTGATAAATTAGGTATGGGCCGAGTCCGAGTTGAAATCGAAGAAATGGCATTTAGCTATTTAAATCCACCTGAATATAAACGCCTAAAAATATTGTTGAAAAAACGCCTTGGTAAAAGTACACGAAAATTAGGTGAAGTTAAAATTGAAGTTGCTAACGAGTTAAAGCAATATAATATCAAAGCCGAGATTAACGGCCGCGTCAAAAGTGTCTATAGTCTGTTTCGCAAACTAGCTAAAGTCGATGGCAACATTGATGATATTTATGATTTAATGGCACTGCGCATTATTGTCGACAAAAAAGAAGATTGTTATATCGTCCTTGGGATCCTTCATGGCATGTACAAACCAATGATTAATCGCATCAAAGACTATATCGCTACCCCAAAACCTAACGGTTATCAAAGTTTACACACCACCGTTATTACCCGCAATAAGCAGATTGTTGAGTTTCAAATTCGTACCTACGAAATGCACGATTACGCCGAACGTGGACTGGCCGCCAGTTTTCAATATAACGAACAAAAGACGTCCAAAGATTACGTCAAAAAACGCAAAAGCTCAACCCTGCCAAGTAACATGCAATGGATATCACAATTGCAAGAAGTTGTCGCCAAACTGAAGAATAACGAAGAAATTTCGGCAGATCAATTGAATATCGATTTGTTTGGTAATCGTATTTTCGTTCATTCTCCCAAAGGTGATATTTATAACCTACCTGAAGGCGCACTACCACTGGATTTTGCCTATTTAGTCCATAGCGACATCGGCAAACATGCTTACAGTTTTCGCGTTAATGGTAAAATGCATCCGTTTGATAAACCACTACAAAACGGCGACATCGTTGAAGTAGTGACGCGCAAATTATCACTGCCAAAACAAGCTTGGAAAGATTTAGTCACCACCACTCACGCTCGTAATAAACTTCGCGGACAATTATCACAGACTGATTTAACACAAATATTCACCAATGCTGGTAATATTATTCGCTTAAAAGCCAGCCAACGCAAAAAATAAATTAATTACTTTTTATATTAATATAAACGATATCGGATTATCTACGTTGTTGGAGTTTTAACTTAATCTTATTCTGCACTGCGGAAATATGAAGATAGTTTTCCAGCATACCGTAAGCTATTATTAAATACCCTGCCACCCAGACTAAATCATTATATGTATACGGTTTCATATCCGCCAAGATTTGGGTTCCATACATATCACAATACACAACATCCGCTATCAAAAATAACAAATTACCTAAAGTTACAGTCGTCCAAAATAATGCCAGTTTGCCGCCTTTATATTCTCTGGCTACTAAAATCATAAGCATTGAAGCGACGACTACAATTAAATCGCCCACACCGTAACCCGTGTTTAAGATATTTGTTGCTAAATCTGCAGTCGAATCATAGATTTGATATATCCCAAAATACCCGACCAAAACTGTCAGAATAATAGAGGCTGATAATACCGCAGTTAAAAGTGATCTGTTGACTTTCTTTAACTTGATTCCTGCCGTGATATAGCCTTGATAGACACCAGCGCCAAAAATAGGGTATCCTAACAGAAAGAAGACATCACCTAATTGGGGTGCTAGGCTGGCATTTGTAACAAAATTATCAGAAATATAAAAGATAATTTCAGCTATTGCCCAACAGGCTAAACTGCCAGCTACCAACATCATCGCTCGGCCGTTGGCATTCTTATATCCGTATATTCTTGAGGTATATAGTCCAATCAGGGCGGCCGCCACTGGAAAGACTAAATATAACGTTGCGATTTGAACTGTCTGTGTTTCTTCGTTTAAGATATAGACAGCCGAAATAATCAGGAAGCTTGTTAAAAATATAATTGGTCGGATCTTCATAAGGTTGATTGCTCCACAATCTTATTAATTTCGTAGGTGGCTTTTTCTTGGCCAATGTAATCAACCATGATTTCATTGATTGAAGTTATGATGACACTGTCTGGTTCGCCAGTAAAGAATTTATCGTATACTTCAGCAGTACTTTGACCGAAATACTTTGAGATTAAATCCAAAGCAGCTGTGTGTAGTATTGATGGTTGATCCATATATTTATATTATATTGAAGTTATAAGAATAAGCAAATTGCTTGCCTGTAACAATAATTTATTTGCTATTCCAACGCTCAATTGACTTATAAATAATCGCCTTGGCTTCAGCTTCATCACCCCAGCCTTTAACGATGGTTGAATTAGCCTTTTTGAGGTCTTTGTAGTGCGTAAAGTGATGAGTAATTTGGTCAATTTTTTGCTTTGGCAAATCAGACAATGACAAATATACGTTACCTGTATTACGGTCATCAGCCGGAACAACAACGATCTTGTCATCAACTTCACCATCGTCTTCAAATTTCATGACACCCAAAACACGAGCCTTCAGATAAATACCGGTTGGCAATGGTTCGTCAGTAATAATTAAAGCATCTAATTCATCACCGTCTTCATCCAATGTTTGTGGAATAAACCCATAATTAGTTGGTTTGGCAAATATTTTTGGATCAACGCGGTCAAGTTCCATAATCGCTTTTTCGCGATTCCATTCGATCTTGTGGCTACTACCAGCTGGAATTTCAACTACGACGTTAACAACGCCACCTTCAACATCACCCGGGGTAAGAATTTGATTAAAGTCTGCCATATTTATCTCCTTATTTAATCGTAAAATTAGTTATATTATATCACGCAAAGAAAAACTATTTTTTCAGGGTATGCAAATATTCATCAATGCTGTTTGCTACCGTGGCACCTTCGCCAACCGCACTAGCGATTTGCATAGTTGCACCACTTCGAACATCACCACTGGCAAAAATTCCAGTAATATTTGTTTGTAAATGTTTGTCCGTCATGATAAAACCTTGATCATCAAGTTCAATGCCACTGCCAGCCAAAAAGCCAGTATTAGGTTTCAAGCCTGCAAACACAAAAACACCATCAGTTGCAATATCAACCGACTTGCCGTCATTGGTGACACGAACTGCTGTAACGTGTCCATCAACTGCCACAATCTCTTCGGTTGGCGACTGTAAATGTACAGTAATTTTACCATCATCAACATATTTTTGAAGTTCATTTTGTAAAACTTCACTGGCTTTGACGGTACTGCGTACTACTAAATCGATATGGGTTGCAAAACGTGTTAAATAAATTGATTCTTGGACCGCTGAGTTGCCGCCGCCGACTACAACCAATCGTTTGCCGCGATAAAAAGCACCATCACAGGTCGCACAGTAATGCACACCGCGACCGTAATATTCTTCTTCGCCAGGTACGCCTAATTTATTATTAGCATTGCCGGTTGCAATTAATATTGCCTTAGCTTTTACTTCGGCACCGTCAACTGTTAATACAATCAGCCCATTTTCAGACCGAACTGCCGAAACATCGCCGAATTCTATCTTGGCACCAAAACGCTTGGCTTGTTTTTCCATTTGTTCTGCCAAGGCCATACCTTCGATACCATCAGGAAAGCCTGGGTAGTTGTCAATCATATCAACAACTGCCGGAATACCACCAACCATAGCTTTTTCGTACAAAACTGTATCGATATCCTCACGCGCTGTATAAATAGCGGCCGTAAGCGCACTTGGGCCAGCGCCAATCATAATTACATCTTGAACTTTTTTGTCCATATTTGTCTCCTTTTTCTTTTATACCATTATATATAGCGTAAGCATCATTTAGCAAGACGCTATTTTGCTATTTATGAATTTGCTTGATAATACTTCAACAATACGTCCGGGATAGGCACGTCAGCAACTTTAGGTATTACCATAACAATAAATTTAATCGGTGTGTTGGCAGGAATATCTGCCCCACTACCAGTTGCACCGTATGCTTTATCAGATGGAATGTCTAATTCACGTACGCCACCAGCTTTCATACCAACAACGCCCTCATTCCAACCAGATATTAAATTACCACCAGCGATTGGCGCTTTTAATGCTCCGGCCGAGATTGATTGATCAAATATCACACCTTTTGGATTCCAACCAATATAATACGCCTTATAGGCCGTACTTGAGGTTATTTCTTCACCATCACCAACTTTTAAGTCTGTTTTTGTAAGCGCCGTAATAGTATCAGCGCTGTAAGCTGCTGGCACAGACGCGTACTGGCTAAACTCAGTATAATATTTATCTGATAATTCTTTGGTCTGAGCAGCGATTGCTAATTGATAGCTTGTCGAAGCTTTTTGTAAACTAGCTGTATCACTTGCACTATTTTGCACACTTAGCGCCATCGCCAAAAACGAACCTAATGTCCCGATTGTCAATACAACCGCAATAATCCAAATACCAATCCTCTGCGATACTGGTGTCGCCATATAAACCCCTCTTTCAATTACTATTTAACTATTATATCAAATTACAATCGCGTGTGCGTTAGATATTGCTGATGCCGTGATTGATTTGACGACTTCGTTTACTTCATCGCCGGTCAAAGTATGATCGTGTGCTGTTAATTTGATGCGAATTGTAATATTTTTTGTTGTTGCATTGTCAGTTTGATAAATATCGACTGGTGAAACACATGGTTCCAATTTAACACCATTAAGTGCAGTTTCGACAGCCTCAGCAACCTGGCTGTAGGTAACCTTTTCATTAACCTGAAAACATATATCACGTTCGGTCGCAGGATAACGACTCAATGGACGATAGCCAGTGGCCTTGGTCGATTCAAACAAAGCACGAGTGCTGATTTCAAAGCCAGCCGTGTAATCAGGCAATTTAAAGCCCTTAGTGACTGATTTTTTATACTCGCCAATTATGCCCACAATCCGACCAGTGGCTGTATCAACCACCTCGGCACTACGACGATATTCAAATGGTAATGACACTGCGGTGCCTAGTTCACTATCAATTGGTCGGTAACTTAACTTTAGACCAAGTGCCTTACATACATAATCAAAGGTTAACTTTGCTTGGTAATATGCAGCGCCGCTCTGTTTATTTTTGCTAGCAATAACCAAAGCTGTCGCATCAGATTCAATCGGCACATTTTCGTTGGTCATGCCGTCTTGTTTTTGATGGGTTTTATTGATTTCGAATAACGCAAAACTATCATATCCTTGTTTAATATTTGGATAAACTAAACCTAGTAGACTAGGTGTCAATGACTGTCGATAATATTGCAAATCAGGACTAATTGAATTGATAATTTTATACGAATTATCAACTTTTTGGCTAGCCTTATTAATTACGTCACCATGAACAAAACTATAGTTTAATACTTCATTAGCACCAGATCGAACAAGCAATTTGCGTAACTTGTTACGGAATGTATCAAAATCATCTGGTCGAACTGCCGTAAAATTACGTTCTGGCAAAGTTGGATTAATATTATCAAAACCGTTTAGACGACCGATTTCCTCAATTATATCTTCGGGCAAATGAATATCAGCTCGCCAGTACGGCGCTGTAACGCGCAACAAGTCTGATCCGGTTTGCTCAGCCAAGAAACCGACATTTTGCAAAGTCCTAATAACATCGTGATTATTAAAGCCGCTACCAAGAATATTATTAATAGTACTAACCGACAACTCAATTATAGGTTCTTGGTTGTTGCCTGGATATGATTCAGCAACATTGCTGACTGATTTTGCGCCAGCCCATTCTTCTGTCAGCCTGACAGCCTCGGTTAAAACTAATGCTGATAGTTCGGCTGGTTGGCCTTTAGTAAACCTGGTAATTGCTTCACTAAAAATACCATGACGCATTTGAGTTGCGCGCAGTTTATAAAGATTAAAAGTCGCGCTTTCAATAATAATGTTTTTTGTATTGGCATCAATCGCAGTATTTGCTCCACCCATCGCACCAGCCAAACCAATTGCTGTCTCGCCTGAAGCAATTACAATATCATCAGCTGTTAATTCAATCGTCCGTCCGTCTAATAAAGCTAATTTTTCCTTGTCGCGTCCAGCGCGGACATGGATTTCAGCCTTACTATCGTTGAGCGCAATCAATTTGTCGTAATCAAAAGCATGTAATGGCTGACCAGTTAACATCATCAAATAATTTGTCACATCGACAACAGCACTAATTGGTCTAACGCCAACACGCGACAAATATGTCTGGATTTGAATCGGCGATTTTTTCGCACCGTCAGCGACCGACATAACGATTGCCGAGTAACGAGCTGACAATTCAACGTCATCAATATTAGCTTTCAATCCAACTGTTTTAGGTTGGTCTTGATTATAATTATTTGCTTTAGGCTTCAACCAGTCGGGTGTTTCAAATGCTTTGCCCTGAATTGCCGCCACTTCGCGCGCAAATCCAACAATTCCAAAACAATCAGGACGGTGAGTTAATGATTTATTTTCAATATCTAACAAATAATCATCTAGCTCATAAACGTCTTTAAATAAAGTACCTGGTGCAATATCGCCAACTATCTCTAAAATTCCATCGTGATCGTCCGATAAATCTAATTCCTGAGGGCTAGCAATCATACCACTGCTTGTTACTCCACGAAGATCACGCGTACCTAAGATAAATGGCTCAGCTTTACCAAAAGTTTGAGGCACGACAGATTCAGGTGGCAACCATGCAACTAATTGCCCGGCCTTAACATTAGGCGCCCCACAAACAACTTGAATTAAACCAAATTCATCACGAACTACGTTGGGAGTTACTCGACCGTCATCGATTTTTGTGACATTTAGATGATCGGAACCTTCTAATTTGTCGGCTGAAACAACCTTTACAATCGTAACGTTTTTGTACTTTTCGCCAATGTTATTGACTTCTTCAATTTCAACTAAACGAGCACCGATCAACGTTGCTAACTCATCAATTCGTAAATCGATGCTGGTAAATTTTTTTAACCAATTTAATGAAATAATCATAAAAACTTCCTCAAGAATGCTAATTTGCCAGATTCAAAATGACGCATATCTTCGATACTATATTTTAACATTACTAACCTTTCGATTCCTCCGCCCCATGCAAAGCCACGATATTTAACTGGGTCAATTCCGGCAGCTTTTAATACATTTGGGTGAATCATGCCGCAACCCAACATCTCAAGCCATTCACCAGGCTTACCACCCAATGCTGCTGGTTTTTCAATTGCAAATTCTAGTCCAGGTTCGACGAACGGAAAGTACGCTGGCTGAGTTTTAATTTTTAATTTTTGACCATAATATGTCTCAAAAAAGCTACGCAAAGTACCAAGCATTTGTCCTAATGTTGCCGTTTCGCTCACAAAAACGCCTTCACATTGATAAAAAGTGTGCTCATGAGTTGGGTCTAAGTCTTCATTACGAAAAACACGACCATAACTAATGGCTGCAATTTGATCACCTGCCTCTAATTTTGCCTTACCAGCCTTTAAAATTCGATTTTGCATCGTCGATGTATGAGCTGGTGGAATAAATCCCTCTTCAGTCCTAAAAGTATCATAGCCATCACGAGCAGGGTGATTTTCATGGAAATTAAGTGATGCAAACATATGCTCGTCGTCATCAATTTGTCTTGATTCAATCGCTTCAAATCCCATTCGAGTAAAGATATCGATAACATTTTCAAGTTCGGTTGTTAATGGATGTTGCGTTCCGTTTTCAGTTGGTAATAACTGTGATGAACTACCATTAATATCCCAAGGCGCCGTCACATCAATTGATTCAACAGTTGCATTATCAAGTTCGGCCTCACGGGCTACGACTGCAGCTTCTAAGGCTTGTTTTAATTCATTAACACTTTTTCCATAAGCACCGCGCTCCTCGGCTGGTAATGAGGTAATCGCAGCCATCAATTGTTTTAATTCTGGGACTTTCAAAAGTTCACGCGGAGTATCACTTTTTGCAATCCGAGCCAATATATCATTACGAACAGTTTCAATATTTTGCATAATTACCTATTATTATACGCTATAACCTTAGCTATGTTCTATACTTAATGCCATTAACCAAATTGCAATTCCAACTGTAACGATAATAATTATTGCCCAAGCCCAAGCTAGACTGGTGGTTTTTTTAGTGCCACTAACATATTGAGAATCGTCAACACCGTCAGGACGATCATCTAACTTGGCGCGCTCTTTGGCCCTAGCCTGTAATTCAGCTGCTAGTTGATTTTGGAATTCTGTCTTTTGTTCATCTTGTCGAATAAATAATGCCATATTTTTATTATACCACTCATGTTTGTTTCATTTATATTGTGATATACTATCTTCATATTTCACCATAAGGAGGGAAAAATTACATGGCACACGTTAAAGCCAAGTCATCTAGTCATAAAGCGACTAACACTAGTACGTCAACTGTAAATGCGACGGCTAAATCGACCGCAATATCAACCATTAAATCAGTTCATGGTGCTTTCACGAGTCTACCACTTATTGGTCTAATAATTGCTGAGTTTCTTGGCACATTTATTATCACCGTTGCTTTCCTTGAAATGCAAGGAAGCCCACTATTTTACGGATTTGCATTAATTGGTGCAGTCTTAATGATAGGCGGTGTATCAGGCGCACACCTAAACCCAGCTGTTACAATCGGTGCACTTGCAACTCGTAAAATCACAGCCTTAAACGCATTTTTGTATGTTTTGGCACAAATCTTAGGTGCTGTTGCTGCTTGGTGGGTATTAACACTATTCGCTAAAGCTTCAGTAATCGGATCAGGTGAACCAAATGCTGTTTTCCATTCAGCTGCTATTTTCACAGGTTCAGACACAACTGCAATTCAAAGTTGGACCGACAAAGGTTGGCTATTATTCTATATTGAATTATTAGGCACATCTATTATGTCACTTGGTATCGCAACTGCTCTTCGCCTACGTAAAAACAAGATTGTTGCATCATTCGCCGCTGGCCTAGCAGCAACAATTGCTCTTTACATTACATTAACCCTAGCTTCTTCATTGTCATCACTAGTAACTTCACAGAACTCTGTTGGTTTAGTATTCCTAAACCCTGCAATCGCTGCGGCCGCTGGTGCATTTACATGGCCACTAGCTAGCTGGGAAATATCGATTTACGCCGTTGCTCCAGTAATTGGTGGTATAATCGGTTTCATTTTGCAGGATTACCTTTACAGCCAAAGTAGCGAAAATAGCTGCGACTGTGAATGTAGCGAAAATTGTACCTGCTGCAAATAGTTAATTTCAACTATTCAAATAACCCTCGCAAAAAAATGCGAGGGTTATTTTTTTATTAATTGTTATAAAAATAGATATTATTGTTTTTCGACATCACCAACCTTCCATCCCCTCATTCCTCTGAATGTCCTGTTTGTCTGACGCGCTTAAGATTAAATCAACTAAACTATGTATCCTGCGTAACTCGCGTTGCTCAGACATACTCGGATAGCATGGTTTAGTTGATTAAATTTTAACGGTCAAACAAAGGGACACTCAGATGAACGATGGAATGTAGTGGTGGCTGACGATGTTTTGAGTAGTCGCTAGCCGTCCAACATGAACAATACTAATACAATATCCCTTTGGCTGACCGGAATAATAAAGTCTAAATTACCTTGCTATCCGAGTATGTCTGAACGAAGTGAGTTACGCAGGATACAAAGGAATTTAGACTTTATTATTGCCGCGTCAGACAAACAGGATGTTGGATTAGTGTTGGAATGGTGGACGGTCACGGTTAAAAATCAGAAAGACTATTCTTCTATCTGTGGCTTATCCAGCAACATCGCATCAACCGCCGGACTGGTACCAGCTATTTTGATAACGTCTTTGTCAACCTTGCCTAATTCTTTATGCGCACTGTTAAAATGGCCGACAGTTTGACCCAATGACTTACCCAACTTATTCATATATTCATCAAACTTACCAATATGCTGCCCCAGCTGTCCAACTCGAATTTGAATGTCTTTAGCCTGCTCTTCAATTTGCAAGCTACGTAGGCCCTGTAAAACAGTCTGAAGGTAGGCCATAAAGCTAGTTGGGCTAACAATAATCACTTTTTTGTCCCTAAAAGCATATTCAATCAAATCGCGCGCACTTGACCCAGTGCCAACATCTCCAATTAACAAATCGTAATACAGCGACTCACTGGGAATAAACATAAATGCAAAATCCATTGTTTTTTCACTTGGGCGGATATATTTACTGGTTTCATCAATACGGTTTTTTAAATCAGTTCGAACTTTAGCTAACAATTTTTCACGATCAACCTTATTGCCCTCTCCTACCATCCGATTATAATTTTCAAGGCTAAATTTACTGTCAATCGGCAATATTTGGCCTTTATCTAAAAATACAACCGCATCAACAATTTCACCGTCCTTAAACTTATACTGCATCTGATAATTTTTGCTAGGTAAAATGTTATCCAAAACAGATTCCAAATAATATTCGCCAAAAACACCACGCTGTTTAGGATTTTGCAGTACATTTTGCAAAGTCTTGAGTTCATCGGCCACATCAACCACGCGACGATTAGTTTCGTCTAATTTTGCTAATCGCTGAGTAACATCTGCCACTAATTTAGCACTTTCACTTAACTGCTTTTGCATTGAATTTTGCATCGTGGCGTTATTTTGGTCAAGTTTATTACCAACTGTTTGTTGCAGTATATTAATACCTCGCGACAGCTCAGTCACATCACTTTTTAACAGCTCGACCGCACTCGTACTTTTTATCTCTTTCAAGCGCTGATTTAGCATGTAAAGCACAGCCCCAAAACCAACAACTACCACAATTAAAACTACAAAAAGAATTATTTGATCCATATTAACAGTATAGCATTATTAAGCGACAGCGATACGTGCAGCGACGACAATTACCACCATTGCAATAATGACTGGTATGACTTTGGTGAATCTAGCCACCCATGAAAACAGCACATAGCCAAGACCATATAATAAGACACCAAATCCGAGTATTTCGTACCACGCTAAACCGCTGGTCCATTCGTTCAACCCCCACAACGAGGCACCAACAGCAACATTAATCAATAAAGCCTGTGGCATATAAAGCCGCGCCATTACAAGAATCCCGACAGTTGCGACGATAATCGTTGCAATTCCACCAGACACACTAGCAGTTTTAATATAATTTCCTAATATAATTACCAAACTGTAATACAACAGGCCCAAAATAATGCCAATTAGTAAATTCTTCCATAATGAGTATGACGACCCAACAATTTGCGATTCAACACTGGTTTCAATCACCTTTGCCATATAGTACCTCCGTCTTTATGGCTATATTATACCATCATTTGACAGGTTTTGGAGCGATGTTTAAATACCAAAGTGAACCAATCAAGGCGATTACAACGCCACCAATCACATCTGCTGGAGTGTGCACTAGTGCCAAAACTCGGCCCACACAGACAATAATAGTCAGACCAATTAAAGCAGCCGTAATAATTTTTTGCTTGGTTTCAAACCAAACAGCACATGTAATAACAGATATAAACAAGGCATGGTCGGATGGAAAACCAGGGTTATTCAAAAATGACGCCCCAGCCGCCTTACCTAATATCTCAAACGGTCGTTCACTAGATGGTTGATAAAACGATCCAATCAACTTTGCCAATAAATAAGCCGTAAGGCCAGCAATTAATATTCGTTTATACGACTCAAATCGTTGACCTTTTGGTATCTTAAAAACTAAAGCGTAGGCACCCAATAATACAATCGGAATCAATGCCCCGTCAGCCATTAATTTAATTATTAGTGCCGACATATAACTAAATTATGGCCTTAGTGTGCCGGCAAAAACCTGCCAAGCTAATAGTGATTTCGCAACCAAACTTAGGATAATATAAGCCCGTTCGCCATACAAATAATCTTTCCATGGCCCAACTTTTTTATATTGTAACACCATGTTGACCGCAAAAGCATTAAAGAACAAAAATATTGATACAAATATCCAATACACAAAGTCAGGCGCCGCTTTACCGCTGTCAGCTGATAGCCAAAAATAGAACGCAATTACAATCCAAGGAATCACACCAGCCGCACTACCAATCCAAAAACTCAACCAATTAGTCTTTTTGGTTGTTTGGTTATGAATTTCCATCACCAGGCCCATCAGATTCATTACTGAAGTCAAAGCAAAAATCATTAACAGACTCATAATATCGTAAACGCCGACCAGTAGCGCAATTGATACCATCATTATGCTGGCCGAAATTGAATATTCAATCCAGCGAAATTTATTGATGCCAGACTCTAAATCTTTGTTATATTCTTTGTTATATAAAGTTGCGATTACAAAATGGAAACCAGCCGATAAAAAGAAGAACATCGCAAGTAATGTCGGTAGTGACAAATCAAACAATGTTTTTGTAGTTGGCAACAATGATAAAGTTGCTTCATTAAACTTCAAAAAACTGCCACTGATAGGTAATGTGAAGTTTTTACTTAGAACGATTAATAATATTCCCTGCGCAAAATGGAGAAACCCCATTATCAAATTAAATTTTCGTAGACCAAGTTTCGATATTTTATTGCTCATGTTTAAATTATATCACTAAACCTGAGTAAATTGGCTAGCGTAAAGTTCAGCGTAATAGCCATGTTGTTGCAACAGTTCATTGTGCGTTCCTTGTTCGACAATATTACCATCACGCATCACCAAAATAACGTCCGCATTACGAATTGTTGACAATCGATGTGCAATCACAAAACTGGTTCGGCCATGACTTAATTTATCCATTGCCGACTGAATCAAGCTTTCGGTCCGTGTATCAACCGAGCTAGTTGCTTCATCTAGTATTAACATCGGCGCATCAGCCAAAATAGCCCTAGCAATCGTCAGCAATTGCTTTTCTCCAGCCGAAATACTGTCGGCTGTTTCACTGATAATCGTGTCGTAACCTTCAGGCAAAGTCTTAATAAAGTGATCGGCATGAGCAGCCTTAGCAGCAGCGATTATTTCTTTTCTAGTCGCATCTGACTTACCATAGGCAATATTTTCAGCAACCGTACCTTGAAACAACCACGTATCCTGCAAGACCATGCCAAACATCTGTCTCACGTCTTTGCGTTTCATAGTAGCCGTGTCGATGCCGTCAATCGTAATCGACCCACTGTCAATATCATAAAAACGCATCAACAAATTGACAATCGTTGTCTTGCCGGCACCAGTCGGGCCAACAATCGCTACACTTTGTTTTGGTTTAATATGTGTCGAAAAGTGTTTAATAATTGGTTGATTTGCATCATAACCGAAGCTAACATTTTTCAAAATAACTTCACCATTAATAATTTTAGGTGCAGCTACAGTGTTAGTTTCAATCTCTTCCTCTGGCTGATCCAAGAAGTTAAAGACACGTTCAGCCGCTGCTGCCGTCGCCTGTAAAACGTTGGCAATATTAGCCGTTTGCGAAATTGGTTGAGTAAACTGATTCATATATTGAATAAAAGCTTGAATATCACCAATCGTAATCTTGCCGTTGATCGCCAACCAACCGCCAACAATCGCTACGCCAACATAGCCAAGGTTACTAATAAAGGTCATAATTGGCATCATCAAACCCGACAAAAATTGCGACTTCCAACCACTGTTATATAGCTTCTGATTAATTGTATTGAACTTACGAATCGAACGCCCCTCGCCGTTAAAAGTTCTAACGATTGCATGATTCGAAAACATCTCGTCAATATGACCATCAATCTCGCCTAACGCCGCCTGCTGTCTGTCGTAATATCGCTGCGATCGTTTAACGATAATCGTAATCAGCACCATACTGGTTGGCAACACCAGCAGAGCAATAATAGTCAATTGCCAACTAATACTAATCATCATCCCCAAAATACCAACAATCATAATGACAGAGGTAATAATCTGCGTCATGCTTTGGTTTAAGTTTTGGCTGATGGTTTCAATATCATTTGTAACGTGGCTGACAATCTCACCGTTTTCATGTTTATCGAAATATTTGAGTGGTAATTTAGCAATCTTTTCCGAAATTTGACGGCGGAATTGATAGGTAACTTTTTGGGTAATTGTCGTCATCAACCAACTTTGCAGATAACTGAATAGCGCACTGACTACATATAAACCTATTAACCAATAGCCGATATTTGCAACATTCGCAAAATTAATATCTGGTCCTTTTCGCATCATCGCGCCCTTAATAATACCGTTGACGATTTCGGTCGTCATATTTCCTAATATTTTTGGACTAACAATCGCAAAAATTGTACTAATAATCGCACTAATCGCAACTAATGCTAACCTGCCCCAATATGGTCGCAAATAACCAACAATTTTCTTCATCGTTTTCTTGAAGTTTTTAGGTTTTTGTGGAGTCCCACCTACCCTCATTCCAAAATTTATTCCGCCCGATCCAGGTTTGGATATAGGTTGTTTTTTATCCATATTCTTAGTCCTCCCCCAATTCAACAGCCGACAATTGGGATTCAGCGATTTCTTTATAAACTTTTGATGTACGAATTAAATCGTGATGCGTGCCAATGCCAACAATCTTGCCATCGTCCAAAACAATAATTTTATCGGCCTGCATAATTGTGCTAATACGTTGCGCCACAATTATCAATGTCGCCGCAGACAATTCCTGATTTAAGGCTTTACGTAATGCGGCATCAGTTTTAAAGTCCAGCGCCGAAAAACTGTCATCAAACAGATAAATTTGTGACTGCTTAGCTAACGCTCGCGCAATCGATAATCGTTGTTTTTGACCACCAGATACGTTATTGCCAGCTTGGGCGATTGGGTTATCTAATCTTTTCGGTAAGCCTTTGATAAAGCCACTAGCCTGAGCAATTTCAGCCGCTTTATTTAACTCTTCATCATCGGCATCAGGCTTGCCATAGGCAATATTTGTACCGACCGTGCCTGAAAAAAGTGATGATTTTTGTGGCACATACCCAATATGTTGACGCAATTCAGCCTGCTTTATATTTCGAATATCAACTCCATCAATTGTTATCGATCCAGCTGTTACATCGTACAGGCGCGGAATTAAATTCAACAAGGTTGATTTACCGCTACCAGTACCGCCAATAATTGCCGTTGTTTGACCGGGTTCAGCCGTAAATGAAATATGTGATAAAACTTGTTGTTTCGAACCTTTATAACCAAAATTTACATCTTTAAATTCAACAACGCCATTGGTTTTAGCCGGCAAATGGGTTGGGTTGACGGGGTCACTAATCGAGGGATTCGTGTTTAATACTTCACCAATACGACGACCGGATACAGCAGCCCGAGGTACCATAATAAAGATCATTGATATCATCAAAAATGACATGATTGTTTGCATGACATACTGCATTAACGCCAAAAGACTACCGACTTGCAAGTTGCCATCATTAATCATATAGGCACCAAACCAAACTACTGCCATTGACGCCAAGCCCATAATTAATGTCATAGCCGGTTGCATCAACATCATCACGCGGTTTACAAATACGTTCAAACGCGTTGATTCCAAGTTAGTTTGGTTAAATTTTGCTTGCTGACGATCGTCGTTATTGTACGCCCGAATAACACGCACGCCGGTCAACATCTCACGAGCCTGCAAACTTAATTTATCAACTAGTTTTTGAATAATCGTAAATTTAGGAATCACGACAATAAACAACATAATAATCAACGCCACTAAAGCACCAATTGCTGCATATACAATCCATGACATCGATGGGGCTAGTTGATGGGCCTTAATAATCGATCCGACACCCATAAAAGGTGCCAAAAATGCCATCCTTAACATCATCGCTAAAACAGTCTGAAGTTGTTGCATATCGTTAGTCGAACGTGTGATTAGTGATGATGCCGAATAACTATTAAATTCATTCAATGAAAATTGCTCAATCTTGATAAATATAGCTTCGCGTAATTTTTTAACATATCCAGTTGATATTTTAGCCGCTATAAAACCAATCGCCACAGCACAAAGACCGCCAAATAAAGTCAGCAACAGCATTTGAGTACCATTACCCCAAACAACTGCCAAATCTTTTTTCATTATACCTTCACTAACAATCTTGGACATATAATCTGGTAGCGTCAGGTTGGTATAGGCTTGTCCCCAAATTAAAATAATCAAGCCAATCAGCCAGACGATATATGGTTTAAAATACTTAGTTAGATTCTTCACTGTATGTTACCCTTTTCTGATTAACTGCTCTTTAGTGATTAGACAGTATTTCATACTTATCATACTAATAATACTACTAATATCTACATGCGTCTACATTATTAGCTATAATAATGTCAATAAACCCGCCCAAATTCATGTTGAGCGGGTTTGTGTTTTTAAATAAATAGTTCTTTTAATAAATTTACTACAAAGAGCTATCGCTATTTGCCAAAAATACAGTATTAATCTTGCCAGCACTATCAAACGAGAATGAGATGACTTTACTGTTAGCTGATTTACCAACTATTGCGATGGTAGGGAAATATTTACCATGACTAGTACTTGCTTGATATGGAGCAAGGACAGATGAAGTTAAAGCAAAATCCCATGGTAAAGTCGCGTTGGCAATAAAGCTTGTAACACTGGTGACTGCAGCTGTAGCCGTACCAGTACTTACAGAAGTTGAATTTGACGTTGCAGTCGCAACGCTAACACTTGATGCCATGTAACCTTCCAAGGCTGCAGTATTACCTGACGTGATTGAGGCTTTAATACTTGAAGCAGCTGATGAACTTGGCGCAACACCATTAGTCGTAGTTGTTGAAGATGACTTTCCATTCAATTCATCAATCTGACCTTGTAAATCTGCTTCATTCTTATTGGCAGCTTTCAGCTGATTCTGCAAAGACGTAATTTGATCTTTTGTTTGCGCCTCTGAATCAGTAGCAGCTTTGTCGCGCAACAAATACGCACCACCAGCGGTAATAATTGACCAAACTACAAATATAACAACAACTAGCTGAACAGCATGGCCTTTTTTAGCAGCTTTTACAGGTTTTTCTTCCTGAACTGGAGCAGCATCATCATGTTTTTCAACTTTATCTTCTGATTTTTGTTCTTCGACAACACCAGTTGTTGACTCAGATGAAGTATCTTGTTTTGGAGCCTCATAAGGCTTAACGTCTTCAATTAACTCTGGCACCTCAATTGGTTCGGTCTCAGCTTTTTCAGCCAATTCTTGAATTTCGGTTGGCTTTGCAGCCTCAGTGAAACCATCTGATTCTTCTGATGGTACTTCAAGCGTTAGCTCTGGTTCAGTTGGCGTCTCAAATGTCTCGGATGTTTCATTCATTTCGTTGTTTTCATTTGATGGTTGTTCAAATTGATTATTTTCTTCGTTTGTCTCTTCTTTTATTTCTTGGTCCATTTTATATAATCCCCTATTAATACTAAAAGTATAACATAAGCAATAATAAAAGTAATAATTTATGCAATTTAGTAATATAATATTTATATAATCAGGAGGAGGATATGAAAACTTTTGTACCAGAACTTATCGAAATACCCGACAGAAAGGTAATAACAGTCACAAGTGTTGGTGATCCCAATGTCGTTGGCGAATCAGTCTTTAAATCATTATATGGCACCGCTTATACAACTAAATTTAAGACCTTTAAACCTCGCGGTATTAAGATGAAGCTTGGAAAGTTAACCGCTCTTTGGCCGGATGCTCATTTAAAACCAAAAGATAAATGGACCGGTATTTGGGCAATTCCTATACCTGATTACGTCAACCAATCTGACATTGTCCAAAAAGACGAATCACATCCAGCTATATTTACAGTTTGGCCGGGCGGAACATATGCGCAAATACTTCACAAGGGTACATACACCGAAGAAGGACCAACTATTGCCATACTGCATAAATTCATCGAAGATAACGGCATTAAAATGGCCGATGTAATCGGTAAACACGAAGAAGAATATTTAACTTCACCCGACGCTAAAATTGTCAAAACAATTATTAGATATAGAATAAAATAACTATATATTAATCATCGTCACTTTCATAATGAGATTTTTCTGATTTTTCAGACGTACTTGTTGATTGGCTAGAAGAGCTTGAATTAGAAGCTGTTGATGGAGTCGATACTGCCGATGTTGAATCGGCTATATTCGAAGATTGTTGCTGCGTTGTCGACGCGGTTTTTGGGGCCACAACTTCAAACTCTTGGTATGGTAAAGCATTGTAATATTCAACAAAAGCCACAACCCGATACTTGCCAGGGTTAACAAACAAATTAGGCCAAGGATCAAAATTACCACTAACCGATTGTCCGGCTGCAACGCTAACCTGACGCTGCTCGGTCGAACAAGCCCCATAAGACGCATAATCATGCTGACGAATCCAACTGCCATCACTAGCTTGACGATAAACCGCCAAAGGTTCGGCAGGACAATTGTTCAAAATTGAGATTGAACTATTGTAATTATTTTTAATTGTAAAATTAACAGATTCACCTACGACGTATTTTGAATATGGAATCGTGAGCGTAACATCACCTGTTGGCAACGTATGTGTTCGAATTTGGTTAGCCGCGATATTTGCGCCGCCAATAATAAATCCAGCAATCAAGACATAAACGACAACCCAAAACAAACTTAATTTAAACGGATGTTTTAAATGATCTAATTCATTATTCATAGCGACTTAGACCTCCATAATCTGTATAGCGAAATTCCTGCAATACCTACACCCATCGCAATCCATAACCAACGAACGATACCATGCGTAAAATCAGTACCCAGATAAAGTGTATGAATAAACACAAAAGCCATAACAATATAAGACAACAAATGAGTTATTTTCCATAAATATGGCTTATTTTCTACCCAAAGTAATGACACGGTGACAATAATAACTGTCAAATAAAATGACAACACACCCAAGGCCACAAATAGCGACCCCAATTGCAACCCAAATATCGTCACCGGCTGATAATTAGACAACCACGGCACAAATAATGTCAGCAAACTAAACGGCACAAAACGATCAAACAACAATCCAAACATGTGTATCAACAGCGACACGCCCATTACAATTCCCAGCGCCCGATGTGACGCCCAAGCAGTGATAGGCTCCAAAAACCTGAATGTACGCCCTGTCACCAGCCCAATACCAGATAACATCAAAATTATTAAAGCAGCTGCAGCAATAATACCCGACCCACGTACAATATACCATGACCACGAAGCTGAAGTCCGTTCAGTTACCTTTTGCGCCAAAGTTGGCCCAGGAATAGATTGAACCACCACACCACCAGATGTATTAGCCGATGATGCTGATTCTTCGGCGTATGTTGATTGACTAAATATCGCTACAGCCGACAAACTAACTACAAAAATAATCGCCAACATTAATAATTTACGCATTAACAGCAAACTCCCTTGATTGATATAACTTCATTTTACTAATATTTGGCCCGAATTTTTTCTCGAACAATACGCCGTTTTCGTCAATACACTGCAATAAAGCCGATTTAACTCCGTGTTTTTTCAAAAAGGCTGGCGCTTTTTTTGAACCCAAAATAATAGCGCATGAAGCCAATACATCAGCCCGCGTTACAGTGTCGGCACAAACTGTCGCCATTTTGATATCTGATTTAGTTGGCTTCAACGTCGCCGGGTCAATAATATGGTGCCAATCGCCATCATCTTCTTGATTTACCCGTTTCATCGCACCTGAGGTTGCGATCGCAAAATTATTGGTTGGACAATTTATAATCCAGTCAGTCGTAAAATTCAAATTATTAGCATTTTGAATATCCAGCGTTATATTATTACCATTTTCGTCCATTCCAAAGGTTGAAATATCACCACCAAACGACAACCAATAACCTTGAACTGGAAATTTATGTAAAATTTCACCAATTTTATCAGCCAAATAACCTTTGCCGATGCCGCCCATATCAATCGCTGTATTATATGGGATTAATGCCCAAGTGCCACAAACTTCTAATTTATCACTGGCAACAACTCGTCTGTTTGAATAATCAATTTGTTTGTCATTTTCATGCCCCGGCAATGCCGACTTTTTATAACCCGCCATTTGCAAAGCTGGAGTAATAAATGGGTTATAAAGACCACCAGTTTCAATTCCGAATTGTTTGGCGACCGTCAATAAATCTTTAAATTCTGATGAAATTGGATTTTTTAACCCAGTCGTACGATTAAAAGTCGTCAGTTCGCTAACCTTCAAAAATCGGCTAAATCGCCTTTCAAACAGATAAACTTGGCGCCAAAGTGCAATAAATAACTTGTCTACTGTTTCATCGGCCATATCTGTCACAATCGCCAGCGTTACATCGCTACCTAGCGCTAATTTTGTTTGCGACAATCGCCTTATATGCATGTCTTAACTCCACTTCTGGAAGTTGTACAGGTTGGAACATACGGCGCAGGTGTTGGTGTTGGCGTCACAACAGGTGTCGGTGTTACGACGGGTGTTGTCGTAGTTGTTGTCGTCGAAGTACCAGTACTTGTTGTTGCCGCTGTTGCCGCATCAGTTGCCGGAGCTGTAGCTGTCAAAGCTGGCAGACCATTCACTAAACTATCCAGTTCAGCCTGACGACTATTCGTTGCGTAAGTTGAATCAACCAAATTTGATGATGTTGACATCGTCGATATTGGCAAAGCCTCTAATAAATCCTTAATCATTATTACCAAACTAGCCAAAACAACACCAACTGCGCCCAGTACGTATATATTATTTGGCCAACTTAGCAGTTTGCCAGTCTGTTTATGTGGGCCTTGACTGAAAGCTTCAGTCATAATTTTATTCGCTGGTACACCTTTACTGTGTAAAATTTTAACCATACTGTTCATGAATGATGGTGGACCACATATAAAGAAACTCTTGTCACGATAATCACTTTTTATCGCCGCACTAATAATTTCAGGTGTTATTCGGCCATTCTTGACATCATAACCGACAAATTTATCAGTTTGGCCTTCACTAACGACAAAATTTGACGACAGCGACAACATGCGTTTATCTGATTCAATTATTTCTTGCAAAAACGGCACATCGTTTTGGTCACGACAACTGTAAATTAAATTCATATTATTCGTCAAATTTGCCTTTTCAGCATATTGAATCATACTCATAAACGGCGCGATGCCAATGCCACCGGCAATCATAACGACATTACGGTCACGAATTGCATCAAATACAAAACCACCAAATGGCCCACGAACATTAACCTTGTCACCAGGTTTTAGGTCTAATAATGCCTTAGTAAAACGACCTTTAATACGAATACTGAATTGCAAAATGTCTTGATCGGTTGGCGAATTGGCAATCGAAAAACAGCGGGCTGGAGTAGGACGACCGTTATGGTCAAAACTAATAGCTGCATATTGGCCAGGTTGAAAATTAAATGATTTTTTTGACGGATAACGTTTAAGTGTCAGCAACAAGGTAGTCGCTGTCAATTGCTGATTGCTATGGACATAATACTTATACATAAATTCTTTAATAAATTATATCATCAAATAACTGACAAGAAGCTTAATAATTTTGAAAGTGGTATAATATAAGTACTAATTAAGGAGGACCACCTGTGGAAACTTCAAACACTCAACCAGAAGTCGTCGAAACAAACGATAATCAGGATAAAGTCGTCAAAAAAACTAAGCAAAAATGGAGCCTCAAAAAGAAGCTTACGGTCATCATCGGCACTATCGTCGTCTTAATTATTACACTTGTTTTAATCGCTAACACCGCGACCAGTGCGCCGCTAAAAGTCAGCGATGAGTTATTAACTGACATTCAAGCCGGTAATGCCACCGCCGCTTACAATTTACTGGCTGATGATACTAAAGCCGGTGTAACTCCAGACGATATGAAAGCTACTGTCGACCAAATTAGCCCAATATTAACAGGCAAACCATCTGTTCAAAGTAAAGAAGTTAGCGCCGAATCAGGCAAAAATACTACCGCCAAAATCGTTTACGAAATCGCCGGCAGTGATAAACTGACTTACACTGTAACTGTCAATTTAGTCCAAAAGGATGACGCCTGGAAAGTATCCGATTTTACCAGCGATAAAAAATAGTTGATCATATTATACGTTTAATCTGCAGTCGTTGCACCTTGACGTAGTAATTCAATTTTATCGTCAGACAGCCTTACGATAGTCGACGACAATCTGTCAGACAAATCACCACCATCAACATAAAAATCAACTTTAGCACCAAAGTATTTTTTGGCTTCATCGATTGTATTTGCAACTGGTTGGCCTGGATCGTTAGCACTGGACGTTAATAATGGTCCAGTTACGTCTAATAGTTTTATTAATTCCCTGTCGGCCACGACTCGAAAAGCCAAACTACCAACACCTTGATGTAAATATTTTATATCATCACCAACCGGCAAAACGATACTGATTGGATTTCGCCATAAATACTGCACCATCGCAATATATTTTTCATCAACACCTAAATCAATCAGTTGCTGAATACTGGACGCAATAATCGTGCCCGGCTTTTTATTACGTTTTTTCAGTTGATATAACCTAGCAACCGAGTCACTATCGGCAACTCGCGCAACCACACCATACACAGTATCGGTCGGCATTACCCCAATTCCACCATTCATTAATATACTTATGATGTCTGAATTATATTTTGTCATCATATATCAGTTTACTATGATTTTTAAATTTAGCTTATTTCAACATACAACTTTTTCAAATTGTATGTTGTATAAACCTACAAATCAGATTATTTGATGACAACATATCGAATTTCAATCACAACACCCAGTCATAGAGAGGCGCTCGCGCACCTCTCTATATAACTGAGAAAAAACCGTAGCACTACCATCTTCCTGCTTCGAAATAGTGTACTAGCGGTTTTAAGTAGTACCTTAGGTCGTAACCAAACATGTATGGCTTCGTGAAAGACGGCTTCGGTCGTTCTAGATTGTTCCCAGCATAATCATAGCAAATCCCACCATTTTGCTTTCCGGGGGTCTTCGAATGATTACTGGGATGGTCTTTCTGACAGACACCCTTTTTGTTACATCTTGTCAATACTTCACAAACAGTTAAACCGTCTTTCCCTGAACCGTCTGGCGCAGGACCACCGTTCATCTTAGTAAAGTATGCGTTATCCTTAGTATTAAATGCTGCGTATGGAACGCCATTGACCCACCTTACACCAAAATAAGGATTTGCATACTTCCCAGCTGATTGCTGAGGAGCGACAACCACAGGTGTCTTAACGACTGGTTTTGTTTCGACTACTGGCACCGGTATCGCAACAGGCTCTACTAGTTGCGGTTCTGGTTGGATAGTCGTCAATGGGACCTCTGGGCCGTTATTCACAACCTCCACAGGAACCTGCGACTGTTGTACTGTGATATTCACTAGTCTTGCCTCAGCTTGAGCCTTCGATTTATCAGAATGATTTTTCATCACTCCAATTATTGTCGCTAAGCCTATAACGACCAGCACACCGACTAACACAATCCAATACTTTTGCGCCCGGCAAAAGGCGCTGATTTTTTCCCTCATAACGATTTGTTTTGTTGAATATGGTACGAATACCACAAACCAACAAAAATAATTAAGAACGAATTAAAAAAACATCGGCATCGACCAAACCGTTGAACAAATTAGAAATTATCGATATGTTGTTCAAATAATCTGATTTGTAAATGGGCCTCCGAAGTCATAGCCCACTCGCAAGATAACAACTGATAGCAACATTGTGACACTAAAGTGCCAATAAGTCAATTATATTCGTTGGTTTAATATACAATGTTTGAAATAATTGATAATAACAAGCCAAACAATATCAGCCCAGATGCAATTAACGAAGCGTGCCAGGGTGTATTTGCTGACGATTTTTTATACAGCGAATAATTACTGACGAATAACCCAAAACAAAACACCAACGCGACCAATGGCGTTAAAAACGTACCGACAAAACTTGGTGCAAACAGATTAACAATTGGAAAAACTATCAGCAAAATTGCCGTCATCAAAAATCCCAATCCAGTCAACCGCATCAAAAAAATAATAACATATTGCATAGATTGATCAACCTCTGCCCACGACTTTTTTGTTGCTTTTTTATGAAACCCCAGATATTCCTTGGCGAATAAATTATTAATCGCCATCTTGAAACTTATCACGCCCACCGCCAAATACAACGCAATCGATATCAAATTTAAAATTATCTTCATCTATCTATTTTATCATGTTGCTTCTTAGAAGGACGGACCTTCTAATAAACAATAATGTTATATAATATATATTTCATTCTTCACTCTTGAGCTGAATGTGAAATTAGTGTACAATCTGTACTGCTAATAAGGCGTCTTTTAGCATATTGGGATGTCGCCAAGTGGTAAGGTGAGAACTGCCAGTGGCAGTTCGCAAGGCCGGAAACTGATTGTAGGCTATGCCTACAGTAAGTTGAGGCGGGGTCGCGGAAAATTTGGAATAAATTTTACTGTGACATGGTTTTTGGTACAATAAACAAGTGCCGATTACCGATAAGTAAATAGTACCTAGATAATTAGCAGTTAATAATATATATTGGGATGTCGCCAAGTGTAATTGCACTGGCCGTTTTATTCTGAAACAGAATAAAACAAAATATACTATAGGTACCAGTACCAAAAACCTTTAGTTGTACATTCAATAAACAATATAATCGCCACAAATATAATGGGATGTCGCCAAGTGGTAAGGCACTGGTTTTTGGTACCAGCATTCGGGGGTTCAAGTCCCTCCATCCCAGCCATGAAAATAGTCAGACCTTTTGGTCTGGCTTTTTTCATAAATTGGGAAGGTTGGGACTTTGAATCCCCGAGTGTAAAAGCATTCGGGGGTGAGGACCGCAAGTCTGCGGTCCGCAAGGCAATGTCACAAATGAATTGTATTCATTTGACTGACTTGCGGGGTCGCGGATCGTGACCAAGTCCCTCCCATGACATGCATCCCAAAACTATTATTATCGTGTTAATATGTAGTTATGATTAAAAATAAGCACGTTTCACCTGTCGCCAAAATACCAAAACGGATTAAGATATTATTTTTAGTTGTAGCTATATTTTCCATCGGAATATTTTATACATCTTCATATATAGAAATGAGTGCGACGGCGAATAACGAATACATAAAAGCTCAAGAAGAAAATAAGAACTTGATAACAACCTGCAGCAATGAAACCCAAGAGGTAGGGTCAAGCGGTCAAAACACACGAATAGACTGTTCAAAATTATCAACCACATGCCATATTGAACATAATATTTTTTGGCTACCAGAAAACCATTGCTATTATAATAATCCGCCTGCTGCCATCTAGTTCATAAAAATATGCGTTATTATATTCATTTGCCTGACTTGCGGGGTCGATTAAAGTGACCGCGAAACGTGGCCAAGTCCCCCCTCGGAATGTCGCCATAGCATGCATCCCAAACAAATAAAATAGAGCCTCTTCGGACTCTATTTTATTGCACTATCTATTTAAAAATTATTTCTTTGCTATTACAGTAGCGCCATTAAACTGTGATCGAATTTCAAACAAAAAGTATGCGCTAACTGCGGCGCTGAATGCAGCACCAATTAGGCTTGAGACAATACCACCGGCGCTAAAATTTAGTACGGCTGAAACGACACTTGATAACACTCCGACGATTGCTGCCAAAAACAACAAATCCCAACCTTTTTTCTTAGATTCTTTTAATGGACTAATCGCCATCGCCATCAGCACTGCGGTTACGGCTAACAACGCCAAAGACGATACCAGTGGTGCTGTCCATCCACTAACATTGCTGACACCTATTGCAGAATAAAAATTCGCAAATTTATCTAAAACAGTCGCTGCATTATAAATACTTAGTAGCGCAAAACCATCAATAACGACACCAATAATTGTCAACCACCATATATTAGTACCCAACCATTTACGGGCATCAGCTGGCAAGTGTGGCAGCGGCTTTAAAATCTTTTCGATTTGGTCTTCTAGTTTTTTTATTGATTCCATTTTCTTTTCTCCCCTTATTTTTTATTAAACAAACTTTAATTTATCGATTTATGTCTGTGGTGAATCACAAATGGCCACAATCCCCAACTGGACCACCCAGCCAAAATTCCAAGTGCGACAGCAAAAAATATCGACCACCACCCAGGTATTAACCGCACCACTGTGCCTAAGTATCCAATATTTGGCGCTGCGTTAGCCATAAACACCAACCAAAAAGATAACTTTATCCAGATTAGTGGTACCAGCCAACTTAGCCCCATGCTAAAAATTCGCATCAAAGGGCTTAGATTCATACTCAGCAAAAACGGCAACGCAAAAACTTCACTAACGACAATAATACCTGCTAACAGATGCGTTAGAGGTTCACCACCAGGCAACCAAAAGCTATCCATTAATTTCAAAAAATCATCAAAAGTATAAAGTTGCGCCAAAACAAAGATTACCAAAATGGCTGCATATAAATACGCCACCTTTTGTGCCTCTCGTACCCTTGGCCGTTTAGCCAAAGTTGCTTTGACAAACCCGCTCATGCATTTAGTATACTACTTTTTAGTAGATAGTAGGTAGTAAATAGTAAATAGTAAATAGTAAATAGTAAATAGTAAATAGTAAATCCATTATGAATGAGTCTACTACCTACTATTCCGCTTTCAACGAATTTTCATCTCGCCATTTGGCGATTTCAGCGTGGTTACCACTAAGTAGCACTTTTGGAACTTCCATCCCCTGATAAACTTCAGGTCTGGTGTATTGAGGAAACTCCAGCGTCTGTCCGTCGCTAAAACTTTCAATCGCCGCACTGTTTTCACCACCCAAAACACCTGGAATCAACCGCACAATACTGTCAATTATGGTCATTGCTGGCAGTTCGCCACCAGTCAGCACATAATCGCCCACGCTAACCTGTTGATCAACTAGCGTCAAGATACGCTCGTCATAGCCTTCATAGCGTCCACAAACAAAGATGTATCCGTCATTACTGTCAGCCCAATCTTGTGCCAATGATTGCTTCCAGCGCTGCCCACGGGGTGTCATCAACACAACCTTGGCAGTTGGATCATACTTTTTAGCATCCGAAATCGCTGCAAACAGCGGTTCGGCCATCAACAACATGCCGTCACCACCACCATACGGCGTATCATCAACCCGTTTGCGTGGACCCAAACCAAAATCGCGCAAGTTGATCATTTTGAATTCAACTGCTTTTTGATCCTGAGCCTTCCACATCATCGAGCTATTTAAAACGCCTTCAAACATTTCAGGGAATAATGTAACAACTTGTATCTTTATCATTACATCTATCATAGAATTAAAACCACAAAAAAACCACCCTTGATTAGGTGGTTTCTCTGACATATAAATCTCTCAACAATATATATTGTTGCTCGCATAGAGCTTTTGTCGTTCTTTTTCTCGCAGTTCAGACAATTTGTCTGTAACTGTTAATGATTATATATCCAGGTCGTCTAGTTCTGCAAGCTCTTGACGAGCCTTTTTTGAGTAATCATTACCGTTATCCACAGGCTCATCTGTTGAGTTTTTCACAGCCTCGTCAGAAGTGTTGTCTGATGATATTGTATAGTTTTCACGCTGATCATCATTATTAACGATTTTCAGGTTGTAACGAGCATCATTTTTGGTTCCAAGTGCACGTAACAGTGTACGCAAACTTTGCGCCGTAACACCGCGTTTGCCAATTACTCGTCCCAAATCTTCGGGATTTACAGTCAATGACAGTAATACGCCTTTTTCATCAATGATACGTTCAACTGATACGTCATCTGGATGTCCAACGAGCGACTTTACGATATATTCTACGAATTGTTGGTCTATTGTCGACATAATTGCCCCCTCGCACATTAAATTTTCTCTACTGATTGTAGATTTATTGTATCACGTTAATACCGTGGTATAAACTAAGCAGCTTCAACAGATGGTTGATTTTTGCGTAGTTTGTCGCTGTGACGAACAGCTTTTGCTTTTGGAGCTGATTTTACAACCCACTTAGGCAGTTTAACGCCAGCGTCTTTTAATAATTTAACGACACGTGGTGATGGTTGAGCACCGTTATCTAGGTACTTTTGAGCTGTTTCTACTTGAATATTAGCCTCTTTGGTGTGAGGATTGTAACTACCAACAAAAGCAACAATACGACCACTTGATGGATGACGTTGAGCTTCCTGTACTGAAATGCGGTAGGTTGCAAAGCCCTTACGGCCGACACGTTGCAAACGAATTGCGAGCATAAATATAAACTTCCTTTGTCTTTTCGCTTAAAAGCGATATTAAATAATTTTTTACTGATACCAATTTTACACTGTTTTGCCTCAAGAGTCAATCAGTAATTACTTAGTGGGTATGGGGATTAGGAAATGGGAAATGGGTTAATCTCATTGGATATTAACTTTTGCCTTATCCGTCATATTTTTTACCCTATTTCCTATTTCCCAGTCCCCAACCCCAACTTTTATGCAGCTGAGCGCTTGGCGTATTCTTCCAGCGCTGCTTGGGCGGCTTGTTGCTGAGCAACTTGCTTGCTGGGGCCACTGCCGGTACCCATTAATTTATCACCAACGTAAACGCCAAGTGTAAAAATTTTGTCATGATCGGGACCAACTTCATCGATTGTACGATACTGTGGCGTTTGACCATCAGTCCGCTGTGAAACTTCTTGCAAATGCGATTTAGCATCGCGCCAACTGCCAGATTGCAAAATTCCATCTAATTTACTGATGATATGTTTGTGAATAAAGGCCGCCGCGTCATCATAGCCACGTTCCAAATAAATCGCACCAGTCACTGCCTCAAAAGCATTGGCCAGTATCTGTTGGCGGGCTCTGTCGCCACCTTGTTTTTCGCCACGACTCATTCGAACTAGCGGTTCGTAACCGATACTAATTCCAGCAGCGCCAATACTTTCGGTCCTAACTAGGGCGGCGCGCCAACTAGTCAAAGTACCTTCGGCATCAGTTGGAAAATTGCGGTATAAATGGTCGGTTACAACCAATTCCAATACGGCATCACCCAAAAATTCCAAACGTTCGTTGTGTTCGCGGACGCTTTTTTTGTGTTCGTTAACATAACTTCGGTGCGTTAACGCCGTAATCAACAACTGAATATCGTTAAATTCAAATCCCAAATTTTCCCTAGCAAAATTTTGATAAGGTTCGGTTTGCATCCCACTCATCTTACAGATTCTCCTGTCTTATTCTTTTCATAGCCAGCAACATTAATTTGCCAATGTCTTCGTATTCGATTGCATCCAATGCGTCGTGGAATTTAAACCAACGAATGTCCTTCATCCAATCTTCTTTGGTAATGTCATCGGTGTCACCTTTGGCACGCACCAGATAAATTTGCGTCGTCATCAACACTAGTTTATCAATTCGACGATACCTAAAATAAATTTTGCCCAACCAGCCCAAAATATCCATTTCGTGCAGGCCAGCTTCTTCGCCAATCTCGCGACGGGTTGTTTGTTGAGCGGTTTCACCTGGTTCAATATGGCCCTTTGGAATTGTCCAACGGTCTTTGCCATCTTGAATTAGTAAAATCTCAACGCCACCATCTTTGTCGCGACGAAAAATAATGCCACCCGATGTTGGCTCACGAACTATCTCTTGAATCTGATACTTTTTAGGATTAAAGTACTTTTTGAACTTATCAAACCGTGGTGCTGCCATTGGTTGTATCCTCCACAAGTGTACGGTAGGCTGTACCAAGTACGCCATTAATAAACTTGCTTGAGTTATCAGAACCAAACGCTTTTGCCAGCTCGACGGCTTCATTAATAGCGACTTTTGGAGGAATCACATCTGCTTGATGCAGTAATTCATACAGTCCAATGCGCAAAATATTGCGGTCAATGCGGGCAATTTGATCAATCGGCCAATCTGGAGCAATCGGTTGAATTTTTGCATCCAAATCAGCTTGATCCGTCAAAACACCGTTTACTAGTGTTTGAACGAATCCCTTGTCGTCAATTGCAGTCTCGTACCTGTTAAGGTTACGGACCAAAATCTCTTCCACGTCCGCCGTTGGATCTTTGGACTCGATACGAAATTCATATTCGTACAAAGTCTGCAGAGCAACGATGCGACCAAGGTGGCGGTTAGATGCCATAGCGTTTTATTCTTTCTTTTATTATATATTTTAAGGTGTTAGAACTCGTTATTTAGCGAGTGCTTTGCCAGTTTCACGACGAGTCGTGCGTACTTTTACTGGTGATGTCTTGTTGACACGGCGAGCTAATTCAAGACGCAAATGACTGCGGCGTAAACCAGTTTTACGTGGGCTTGACTGTTTCTTTGGTTGTCCCATAGTAAGAACTCCTTTTCAGGTTATTAATAATAAAACTTAAAACCATTATACCCAATGTCGCCTCATATCTCAAGGGCTTTACAAGGTTTATTGACAATTACAAGCGTAAGTATCATAATAACGCTTATGAGTAATCCAAACAAACCGTGGGACGTAACAAAGTCAGAGTTAACGAATGCCCTTAATAGCGCTCAAGAAGCTTTAAAAAAATCAAAGTTGAATAACATATACCTCGGTCTTTTCTTGACGTTTTCAGTATTGGCTAATATCGATTCTATGACAGATCACGCCCCATCAAAAGCTCTATTCGATTTTATAAATAGCAAACATAAAATAGAATTTTCTAGTAATGACGCATCAAAACCAGCCTACTCTGAAGATATAGTATTAAAATCAGGCGAAACTCTTAGCGCTGAAGCTGTAAAAATATTCAATAAAGAAGCCGAAACTATTGGCGTCGAAAGAAATGATCAAAATTATGCTGCATTATTTGTCGAAGCCACTAGGGCTCAAGATTCAATCGGTGGAAAATCAGTAGACGGAAGTGCATATACAATTACGATAGCGAATGTAGGCGATGGAAAAGCGGATATATCAATTACACCCAAGGATTAGCGATAATAAGTTGACAATAATAACCTTTAGTGTTATAGTTAAAGCATGACGAGCAACGCAAACCGCATCAGAAGTCCTTATACGGAAAAACTTCGCAAAGAAAAGAACCACGAAAACTTAGTGAGGACTATTAAGACTGGTGCTTTTGTGGTGTTTGCGTTTTTTGCACTTCAAAAAGGTTCCGGTTTTATTATGAACACACCGTTTATAAAGGTTAATTCGGAAAAGATTTACTTAGGCGATAAAATAGATACTGTTTCTGAGGCAGTAGTTAATGAATTAGATTTAATTGATAAAGAAAATAATGGCGAAACTCATTACTTAGATACAACACCAAAATCAGATATATACGATCAATCTGAAAGCGCTGATGAGAGCAACAGACGTATAAATAATAAATATATGTCGAATAATGGTGATGAATTTACTATGAATGTATTTCAGTCCATAAATAAGAAACGTACGACAATTGAGGTCATCCCAAGCGACAATAATTTCAAAAACAAGAACTAGTTAAACGACGATATTTACCAACCGGCCAGAGACATAAATCACCTTGGTCGGTTTTTTGTTGTCCATGAATATTTGAACATTTGCGTCATTTAATGCTAATTGTTTGATATCGTCCTCGGTGGCATCGGATGCAACGCTTAATTTAGCGCGTAATTTGCCATTAACTTGGACGACGATTGTAATCGTATCCATCTGCAAATATTGATTATCCCAAGTTGGCCAGTGGTCAACGTGAATCGTGTCAGTATGCCCCATTTGACTCCACAATTCTTCGGTAATGTGCGGTGCGAATGGCGACAAAATTTGCAACAAACTTTCAATCGCATACGTCCAAGCTGGTGATTTGCCGACTGGATATTGGACTTTTAATTTGTAGTAATTATTAACCGCTTCCATCATTGACGAAATGGCGGTGTTAAATTTGTCATCATTAATGTCGGCTGACACCTTTTTGGCGGTGCGATGAGCGGTCACTAATATTTCTTTGGCGGCAGTATCAGATAAATTAACTTCACCTGCATCAATATATTCTTGGGCCAACGTCCAAACACGATTCAAAAATCGGTAAGTACCAGGTACGCCGCGCGTATCCCAAGGAGCTTCCAAATCATAAGGCGCAATAAACATTTCGTAAACACGCAAACTGTCGGCGCCATAACCACTGTCCATAATTTCCAGTGGGTCAATTGTGTTACCTTTTGACTTACTCATTTTGGTACCGTCTGGCGCCAAAATATAGGCGTTGTACATCATACGACCAAATGGTTCGGGCGTTGATACTAGTCCTAGTTTATAGAAGAATCGCATCCAAAAACGTGAATATAACAGATGGGCGACAGCATGGTCGGCTCCATTATAAAAATCAACCGGTCCCCAGTGTTTTTCAACCTCTGGATCCCACGCCTGATTGTCATTAAATGGATCCAAATAGCGTAAGAAATACCAACTGCTGCAAGCATAGCCGTCCAAAGTATCGGTTTCGCGTTGGGCTGGTTTGCCACAAGTTGGACAAGTTGTATTAACCCAATCGGTTGCACTAGCTAGGGCTGAAGTTGCACCACCGCGAGGCTTGAAATCTTCTAATTCAGGCAAAATAACTGGCAATTGGTCGTCTGGCACAGCCACGGCGCCATGTTCGGGACAATGAATAATTGGAATTGGCGCGCCCCAATAGCGTTGACGACTAATCAACCAGTCACGCATTTTGTAGGTTGTTTTTGACTTGCCTGTTGCCTGTTGTTCCAGCCAATCAACGATTTGTTCGCGGGCGTCAGACGATTCCATACCGTCAAATTGACCGCTGTTCATTAGAATGCCTTCACTTGAAATCGGAGTTTCGTTGTTTAATTGCTCCCAAACTAATTTTTGGTGAGCTGGAGTTAAACGATTAAGTACGTCGGCTTCATCAACCCAAACAAGTGTATGTAAATTCTGTTCATTGCCATCAATTTGACCTTGACCGTCCAAACTGTCGATTTCAGCCAACAAAACATGTGATATGGCTTTGCGATTTTGACTTTTGTGCGACGCGCAATATTGAGCAGCCGTAATCCAACGAAGTTGTTTAACGATTGTGACATTATTGATAGCTGCTTCTTCGCTTATCTCGGTCATGGCAGCGTCTTCAACTGATTGACCGTCTTCGATACCACCCATAATGGCGGTTGTAATACCATCTAGGCTGTTATGCCAATCCAATAGCGCAAATTTACCAGTCGATTTGTCACGCAAATGGACAATGACTGTTTCACGAACCACTTCGTCAAAACCAGCTTGTGGAGGATTAATTGGATCAATCGAACATGGCATAATCACCTGCGTAATTGGCAAACCAAACTTTTTAGCAAAGGCAAAATCGCGTTCGTCGTGGGCTGGAACGGCCATAATTGCACCCGTGCCATAGCCAGACAAGACATAGTCGGCTGTCCAAATTGGTAATTTGTTGCCGTTGACTGGATTAATAGCATAACTGCCGGTAAAGACACCTGTTTTTTCGCGCGATTCGTTCATGCGCTCGATTTCGGACTTGCGAGCCGCATCAGCAATGTATTTTTCAACTGATTGACGTGTTTCGTCATTGACCAAAGTTTTAACTAATTCATGTTCGGGTGACAAAACGATAAACGTTGCGCCAAATAAGGTGTCGGGGCGAGTTGTAAAGACAGTGATGTTATGTAATTTATCAGCGTAAAAATCATTGTCCAGTAACATCGTTTCAACACTCTTGAAATCTGCTTTGGCAAAATCATTACATAGACCTAATATCTTTTGATTATTTTGTTTGTCTAGTTGTAATCGTTGAATTGAACCATCAGCCGACTTAAATATAAAAATAGTTTCTGCTCCAATATATTCGTTCCAGAATCCAGGTTTTAATACCTTTGTAATCCAATTTTCATAAGCGTCAATTTTGTCGGCTGGAATAAATATTTTGAAGCTGTCGCTGTCAGTTTTTTCAAGAACCTTAATATCAGGATTATTGTTAATTTCATTTTCATCAACAGCCATTAAATAACTAAAATATCCACCATGATCGACTTTAAATTCTACCTCGGCACCGACTGAGCGCCCAATCCAATTCTTTTGCATGGTTTTGACCATTTCGGTCCAATTCAAATCATCGGTTGCGTCCAACATTTCGTCAGCGTATTCAGTAATCTTGAAAAACCATTGTTTTAGGTTCTTTTTAGACACCTGATTACCGCAACGCCAACATTTGCCATCAATTACTTGCTCGTTTGCCAAAACCGTTTGATCGGTTTCGCACCACCATTGCGGGCTTTGCTTTTGATATGCTAAATCATGTTTATACAACTGATTAAATATCCACTGTGTCCATTTGTAATACGATGGATCAGCTGTGCTGATTTCTTTAGACCAGTCATAGCTGTAACCTAATCGTTTAAGCTGTTTTTTGAAATTCACTTTGGCTTCATCATGTGCAATGCGTGGCGTTTTACCAATTTTAATCGCATAATTTTCAACCGGCAAGCCAAACGAATCCCAACCGATAGGATTATAGGCGTTGTAACCTTGCTGACGTTTAGCGCGCACTTTGATATCGCTAAATTGAAAAGTTCGGCCGTGTCCAGTGTGAATACCGGCGCCAGTAATACCTGGTAGCATACTCATGCCGTAATATTTAGGTTTGCTGTGGTCTGAAAAGTCAACTTTATAAGTACCATTACGTTCCCAGACGTCTTGCCACTTTTGTTCAATTTCGGTTGGATTATAGCGCTTCATATTAGATGTAGTATAACAAATTCACCCCCGATACGCTACCGGAGGTGAAATATTAGCATCTGATCAAATCTTATTGATATGTGCTATAAAACGAATCGTAGGCCTGTTGAATATACGAGCTCAATTCGGTCAACGAAATCGATGTTGCAGGTGTGTCGATTGTCACCTTTTGATTAAATTGAGGTACAATGACGGCTGTAAAGCTATTGTTTGCATCAGATGAGCCACTGAAATCAATTTTGGTAATTTGGTGTGACCAATAATCGATTGATAGTATTAACCTTGAAGAATAATCTGTGCTCGAACTCGAGCCTGTATTGTCTTTGATGCTATTTTCATCAATCGTAAAGCTGTTATCACAATCATGAATTGCATTATAGATCTTGGTGGTTTTTAGACTGGCAATAAATGCTTTCAACCCAGTAGTTGAACCCTTAATCTGAAAATTAAAGTTACCATCTTTTTGACCTAAGTCCTTATCAATCAGCAAGAATGGATTCTTTTTGTAAGCATCTATGACTTCAACGACCTGAGTGCTATCATTTTCAAATTTCGTCATAGCATCATTAACGCAGGTCTTTGTAGTTGCATAAGTAGAACTATATTGTTTGATATCAGCGCTGGATATTTTAACCCATGTGCCATCAATTTTTGAGACCAAATTGTCGATCGAATCTGAAATAGTCGAACCAGTATCGATACCCATCGCTGATTTTGCTTCAGCAACTATGCTGGTGAGGTTCGATAATCTAAAATACAAATCGCCGTTTTTATCTATCAATGCACTAGTATCAATTGAATAACTTTTACCGCTATAAGTGGCTGTTATTTTGACATCCAAGCTTCCTGTTGCATAATTAGCTTGTTTTGTCGTAATTGAAATTTTTACTTTTGTGCTGTTGCTGTCAATATTTATATCACTGGAATAAATTGAGGCCTTTGATATCACAGCATTAACAATTGCATCAGACAATACTTTTTGAGGGTCTTGATACCAATAATTAAAGCCTAATGCTGTAAAACTAATCGACAAGGCAAGGATTATAGAAATCACTACAGCTGCAATAAACTTTTTACTCTTTTTTGGTTTTGCAATCACAGATTGAGCGGGATTAAGATCAGGGACAATCGACTGTGGCGTTGTAGTTTGTACTACACCTTGATTAACCGCTTGAGTTTCTGTTGCCACTACAGGATCTGAAGACACTGGAACTACTGGCGTCGACGCAATATCTGCTGCGGGCGCAGGGCTAAGAATAGATGTTGGTGTCGGGGTAATTACAGGGTCAAGATTCAATTGCGCAATCGGCTCATCAGGTGTAACTACGGGCTGAGGTGCCAGATTGGTATCATTTTGCGGTATTATATCTTGGATTGGCGCTATTGGTTGCTGATTTTCTTGTGGCTCATCGGGCATAAAAATCCTTTAATAAATTATGCTAAATATTAATTTAATATTAACATAAGTGTGATATATTAGTGACTTTATTTTGAGAAGAACGCGTTTTTGCGTGCCATCCACTCTGGTGATTGGCGGACTAATTTTGTTTCATCGGCAGTTGAGTGTAAAACAACTTTGACGGCTTCTTCTAAAAAGATTCCGCCTTCGGAGCCCTTAAACAAAATCGCCGCACCTTCTTCTATAACACTACGAACAAAAGCACCAGCCTGCAATGAGTTTTTGAAACTTTTTACTTGACAGCCGCGTGCCCTAGCAGCAGGAGCCAGATATTTTTCAGCATCATCGCCAACAGTTATTACCCAAGCTAGGCCATTTGGATCACAAAGTTTACCGATTGCTTCGTGTTCAACCTGAGATGTTAAGCCAAGCTCATTCATACTGCCAAGGACTGCGATTCGTTGTGGCACCGATAAACGATACAGTTCACGTAATGATGACTCGGCCGCCAGCGGACTAGAATTATATGTATCATCAATAATTGTCGTATTGTCGGCGCCACGTAACACGTTCATACGTCCTGGCAGTGACCTGATTTTAGACAGTCCACTGGCAACTTCAGTCGCACTTAGACCTAATTTAACAGCTACGGCACCAGCGGCAATCGCTGGACGCAGTGGATGCTCGCCAATCACATGAATCTCAGCCGGTACTGGATCTAACCATTCAGGCGCCACAAAAGCACCGACATGGCCACCATCGGCCGTATAATCTTGACTAATAAAATGATATTCCGAAATATTACTGGTTCCATAAGTATTAACGTTGCCATTAGTCAAATACTTGGCATACATTTCGTCAACATCATCACGATTAATTAAAGCCTTCTGTGAAAAGTTTGCCACCGCCAATTCTTCGCGCGCCACTGCTTCCATATCGCGAAAGTATTCCATATGTTCAGGCGAAACCGCCGTCACAACACCAATGTCAGGCTGTAAATAGGTGCTAAAATGTTGAACCTGACCAATACGATCCGACCCAAGTTCTTGGACAATAACATCAACGTCAGTTGGGGCTGCGATACGTTCTTTGGCGGCTTTAAAAACTTCCAACCAAGCCCTAATGCTTTTTAACTGTTCGGGATATTCAATGCCCAACACCGCCAAAGGTGTACTCATATGAGTATTATGATTACCTTCGTGCAAACGCACCCTGAAACGTTCAGACAACACCGTCGCAATGGCGACTTTGGTGCTGGTTTTGCCAACACTGCCTGTCACGACGACTAATTTAATCTCGGGGTGCTGTACAAAATATTCTTTGACGTATTTTTCTAATCTTTTTTGAACAAAAGCTTTAAACATAATTACAATTATAACCCATTCCGTAAATATAGGTTATGGGGATTAGGAAATGGGAAATGGAGAAATTGCATAATAATTAAATTAACTGCATCTTCTTCCCTATTTCCTATTTCCCAACCCCCAATCCCTGAGATGCCTACTTCAATTTACGATGTATCTGCAAAATAGCGCCAACCGCAAAGACAACAAACAAACTTGCTAAAATTGTAACAATTAAACTATAGCTAAGTGTAAAGTCACCGACTTTAATTACAATACCGAAAAACTCCTTAATTTTAGTCAATGCTTCACTGTTACCTGATACTAGTTTATCTAAATCTTGCTGGACAAAGGTTGATCGCATCAATGACGCCGCCTGTGAGAATGGCAACAAATTAATTACGTTATCGACTGTTTTTGGCAAAGTACCGACTGGTACATAGACCGCCGCCAAAAAGCCCGATGCCGTACCAACAATAATGTTAAATGACGAAAAGGCCGCTAGACTTTTGATAAATGTCACAATAAAACTGTTTAAGGCAGAAAATACCGCACACAATAACACCAAAATTGCATATGATAGTGCCGCATTTTGGACTGTTAATAACTGACCCCCACGGGTGACAATATATATTTCACTTAAGATAAAAACGATTGTCGTCATAAACAATGATATGACGAATGTCGATGCCAAATAAGCCATCACGATTTTACTGCTTTTGATTGGCGAAACGGCGAAATCTTTGAATCTATCACTAGCACGATCGGCTACAAAAACTTGAATCGCCGCCAAACTGGTGGTGGCGGTTACAATCGTTAATATACCTGCAAATACCCATGTGATTGCAAAATTATCAAGATCAGTTGCTGAGGCGCCAGGAAATACATTCTTTAAACCTTCAGATTGAACGGCTCCCAAAAAGACCACATACAAAACAAACATAATAACCGGACCAAGTAGTGAAAAGAAAACACTAGATCGGTCACGAAAAAACAATTTAATATTGCGCTTCATTAAACTAAATATCATAACTAAGCCTCCTCGCCTTGTTTAGTCAATTCCAAAAATACGTCATCCATATTACCGTGAACGAATTCAAAGTCTTTGATAACTGATTCATATTTTTTTAGCAAATTCATCGCACCCTTGCTAGATTCAACATTTATAATAATCGCGTCGTTTTTGACACTAAATTTGATTTTGTCTTTTTGTAAACTTGCAACTAATTCTTTGTGGCGAATGCCGACTAATTTTAATTTGTCATGGCTAAAGTCAGCCCGCAAACTTTGCGGTGTACCACTGGCGACATAATTACCGTTGTTGATAACATACACCATATCGGCTCGCTCGGTTTCTTCCATATAATGAGTTGTTAGAAACACCGTTAAGCCTGACTTTTTTTGCAAATCATAAATCGTTTGCCAAACATTTTCACGACTAGCTGGGTCAAGGCCAGCTGTTGGCTCGTCCAAAAACAAAATATTTGGTTTATGCACTAGCGCTCTTGCAATGTCGGCTCGACGCTTTTGTCCGCCAGATAACGTGCCGTAACGTTGGTCCAAAAATGCATCTAAATCCAGCGTTTTAGACAGTTCAGCGACTCTGGCATTAACATCAATTCCTAAATTATAAAATGCTGCTCGACTGGCAATATTTTCGCGAACTGTCAACAAATCGTCTAACAGTGAAGTTTGAAAAACAACACCAATTTCGCGACGAATCGCATCATCATCAGTCCCGACCTTATGACCGTTTACCGTGATATTACCGCTGTTAATTTTGTTAGTGGTCGTAATACAACCGATTGTCGTACTTTTACCTGAACCATTTGTCCCTAAAAAAGCAAAGACTGAGCCTTTTTCGACTTCCAGCGATATGCCATTAACAGCCGTTAGCTGCCCATATTTTTTGACTAAATTTTTGATAATTATTGATTTCATATTATAAATATTATCATTTAAATTATTAACAGCAAAAAATACTATGACCCAAACTATACTCCGAAACGATTTCGAGTATCTGTAAAGTTTTGTTGAATTTCAGTCGGATTAAGAACCCGATTATATATTCTGAAATCTTGCAATAGCCCTTTATAACCCCAACCGCCAGTAAAGTAATTATTCAAATACAATGAAGTCCAACTACTTAAATTAACACCTGTGGCGACATATTGATGCCAAACGCTGTTTCGGTTGTCTGTCGTTGAAGTCACTCCGTCTTGATATGTTAAAACTGAAGACCCGGCATTACCATGGTAAAAAGCACCCGATGATATAGCCATCAAAAAGTATGACGTATTTTGTCCGCCCAATATTAACCACTGTGTATTATCAACTGACTTGCGCCAAAAAGTCACTGAACAATTTGTTAAGCTGGCACGACTGACGTTTGATAAATTTACATACCCTGTTGTGCCATCAAAAGTGAAGGCTCCGTGGTCGCCAGGCGTATACGTCACGCCACCAACCAGCGCATTTGTTGTTGCATTACCGCTTAAATCAGTCCACGTTGTACCCGTCCCTGGATAAGATGAAATGTTCTCGGCGTCAAGATACAACACCAAACCATAGTTTATACAATCACCAGATGTCGATGCGCTGTCATTGGTAATTTTGTAACTTGTCGTCCCATTTGTAGCCGACAGACAAAATGTTTGCGGACTGACGTTGTTGTTAAACCCATACCGAAGTGTTGTACCTGGACTAGATTTAACCCCTTTACCGCTATTCGCCGCAGCCAAACTAGCTGGATAACCACTGCCCACAACTTGGTCGAGTTTTAAAATATTTGAAGCATTCGTTAAATCTGATTGCAAAGAAGCGACCGTAGCACGTTGCGAGATTCCGGTGTAGCTGACGATGGTTATAGCGGCTAGAATTCCAATTACAACAATGACAACCAGGAGTTCGACGATGGTGAAGCCGCGATTTTTATAAACCATAACGCGCCTTTACTAAATCAAATTTCTGAAGGACTTCGGTATCAGACAAGGCACGATTATACACCTGAGCATTCGATATTTGGCCACCGAATAAATAGTTTGCTCCATTAGTTGACGACCCTAATCTTGTTGGAAAATTAATATTTGTATTGGTAGTTAAGTTGTATTGTTTATTGTATTGACCATTAACATAGACTTTTACAATCGAACCATCCCATGTAGCAACTAGATTCCACCAACTATTTAGCGTCGCATCGATACTTGTTTGACCCGCTGACCAACCTATACCAGCTGTTTTAGCTCCAATCGTTGCCGTCAATTTACCTGTCGCTTCAACCCCTAGCCAATATTCACTAGCACCAATAGTTGAATCACTACTTTTATGTAATACGCAATTATAATCCGTACTAGTTAGAGTTTTATTAAACCATGATGATATCGTTAACGCGCCATTTATAGTCGTAACGTTGTTGTTAATAATTGCGTAATCATTTACACCATCAAACGTTAGTACTCCGTCATTATTTGCAGCATATCCAACACCATTTGTCAGTATTGCGTTATTATTCAGACCACTTAAGTCATTCCAGGCGGTGCCTGTATATGGCGAAGGATAAGACCCAACATTGGTTGCGTCCAGCCCTAGTATTAATCCGTAACTATAGCAATCTCCAACCACTGGCGTGCCGTCGTTGGTTATTTTGTAAGTAATTGCGCTTTTCGTAACCGCCAAACAAAAACCTTGGGGTGTTGATTTATTATTTGCAGCATAATAACAACTAGTTGACCCATTACATGACGCGATTCCCTTGCCACTATTTGCTGCCGCCAGACTAGCCGGATAGGCGCCAGCCGTAACCTGGTCGAGTTTAAATATATTTGACGCATTATTAAGGTCGGATTGAATTGCGGCAATCGTCGCTTTATTAGATATACCATTGTAAGACATGATAGTTATGGCGGCAAGAATGCCAATGACTACGACAACCACCAATAGTTCTACTATCGTAAATCCAACATTTTTAGCACTATTATGCATATGCTTAAGTATAAGCGTGATACAGATGAATTTCAAGGAAGAAGGTAGCGAATTATGACGATACCTGAACCGCCATTGCCACCTCGCCCCAGATTATTCGCTGACCCACCAGCTTGACCGCCACCGCCGCCACCAGTATTTGCAGTTCCGTCCACTGCAGCGACATTACCTCCAGTTGAAGCATCCTGCCCAACCGCGCCACCACCGAGTCCACCAAGACCACCGGACCCAATATACGCCCCAGCGCCGCCACCACCAGCGTAATACGTTGAAGTCCCTGAAATTGAATACGCTAGACCAACTCCTCCATATCCATTAAGACTAGCACCAACCGTACAACTCTGTCCTGGACCACCAGCACCGCCACCGCCACCACGTCCATATGGTGAACCTGTCGGATAACCGGCACCGCCCATGTTGCCTTGTCCAGCGGTCGCCGAAGCCTGACTAAAGGTACCGCCACTTCCCCCACTTGAACCGCCAGATCCACCAAGTCCACCACCATTACCAGCACCAAACCCGCCACCAATAGCAGTCAATCCGGAAAATACTGAATTCGCGCCATTTTGTCCGTTCACTGTACCTGTACCACCATTTACAATCGGTCCTCCGCCTGCTCCGCCCGATCCGACAACAACAGATATGACTCCAGCTGAAACAGTATAGCCTGAATTATACATTAGACCACCAGCACCTCCACCAGCACCAGCTGCGGTACCCCCTGTTCCAAGGTATTTCCCACCGCCACCGCCACCGCCTGCCACCACCAAAACATCAACATTGCCACCAGTAGTCACTGTAAAATTACCATTGGACGTAAAAGTGTGTATTCGATAATTTCCAATATCTGTGACCGTGCCGCCTGTGGCAACAATGGGTATATAAGCAATCGGTACGGAATCATTTGTTACAAAATATCGATTATCGTTATTTGTAATCTTCAGATTAAATGTTTGAGGTCTGGACACATTATCTGCTTGATAGGAAAAACTGTTACCCGGGCTGTTTTTTAAACAAATATTAGCCGCTGCCGGATTAGGGCAATCAGTAATTGATGTAGGATAAGCACTATTAACAACCTGATATAGTTTTATCTGATTAGAGGCGTTAGTCAAGTCAGATTGAATTGAACTGGCAACAGCTTTATTTGATATACCTGTGTAGCTGACGATTGTGATGGCGGCCAAAACGCCAATAACGACAATTACAACCAGCAGTTCTACTATCGTAAAACCCTTATTTCTACAAACCATAACGACCTTTTAATGCATCAAAATTTTGTTGAATCTCTGATGTTGACAATGCCCGGTTATAGACAAACACTACACCGATATTACCCTTAAACCATTGTGTTCCTGGCGTGCTCCAGCCACCAATGGCGATTGAGGTCGTATCAAGTGGACTCGATGAGACAGTATTACTGACTGTGTTTGATATACCATTACCGTAAAGTGTATGTGTCGTACCCTGTCTGACAGACGTTAAATAATTCCAGTTACCATCCGTTAATGTTAAATAGATACCATATGGTGATGAACCTTCCCTAATACCACCGCCCCAGCTATCCGCTAAACCAGAGTTACGACCCAACCAAAAACCACCTGCATAACTTTTATCGATTAACCTGCCATGTACGCCAGACCCATTGTCTTTGTACCAGATACTAACGGTAAAGTCGCCCAGTTGCGGTGCGTAATTCGTTTGGATCTTATCGTTAACACCGTCAAAAACCATACTCCCTTGATTTAAGTTACTATAACCTAATCCATTCAGTAGCGTTCCGTGATTACCAATCCCACTAAGATCTGTCATAGCCGTGCCAGTACCAGAATACGACACCAAATTCGCTGAATCGAAATTCATCACAAGACCATCAGTCACAATACCAGCAGTCTGGCATTCTCCATTACTATACACTCCATCGTTATTAATTTTATATGCGATTCCGCCCTTACTTAAGGCCAAACAAAAAATCTGCGGACTAGCGTTATTGTTATATATATAACTATTGGTCGTTCCGGCACTAAAAGTAAGACCCCTGCCTGCATTTAAATCAGATAAATTAGCGGGGTAACCACTAGCAGTGACTTGATACAGCTTTAATTGCCTAGAAGCATTTGTTAAGTCGGATTGCAAAGAAGCGACCGTAGCACGTTGAGAAATACCAGTGTAGCTGACAATAGTTATAGCGGCTAGAATTCCGATCACAACAATGACAACCAAAAGTTCGACGATAGTAAAGCCTTTTTGGTAGGTAGTAGGTAGTAGGTTGTAGATAGTAGAATTATCCTTATAAACCATAACGACCTTTTAATGCGTTAAAATTTTGTAATATCTCAGCCGATGAAAGTTGCTTGTTGTAGACCGATACATTTGACAGATTACCGTTCATATAGGTAATAGTTGGGTCGCTAGTTAAAGCCCCTATCTGAGTCGACTGTGCTATGCTACCAAAAACAGATGTGTTTGATCCAAAAGTCACCGTTTGTTGAACTGCCAATACACCATTTATATAAATAGAAATTGTTTTTGCAGTGTAATTGAATACACCGACTAAATTTACCCACGTATTTGTTGCCGTGTACGACGTATCTGCAGATTGATATGTATCAGTGGATGTACTGCGACCACCCGCCCGAATATTTGATCCATACATATCCAGCAAGGCAAATGTATATGAACCGATAGGAATATAGATCGACAGGTTACCCTGCACAGTAGCAGCGGGCACATTAGAATTTTTCATCCACGAACTAATACTAACTGCAGTTTTATTTGATAAATAAGGTTGAATTTTGTTAACACCGCAATCAACATAATCATTCGTGCCGTCGAATAATAAACTACCATTATTCGCGCTGGCATATCCAACTCCGTTTACAAGCGTACAGTTATTTCCATTACCACTGACGTCAACTAATGTCGTGCCCGTGCCTGAATATGAAACCGTATTGCCTGCGTCAATACTAAAAATTAAACCATCCGATATTGTACCGGCCGCCTGGCAAGCACCCGACACTGGCGCACCGTCATGAGTCACTTTATAACTAGTTGAACCACTAGTAGCTGTAATACAAAAGGTTTGTGGTGAAGAATTATTGTTGTAGGAATAAGTATAAGTTGTATTTGGACTATGCGGTATTCCTTTGCTGTTGTTTGCCAAATCAAGTGATATTGGATATGCACTGTTAATTACTTGGTCTATCTTTAACTGATTCATTGCATTTGTTAAGTCGGATTGCAACGAAGCAACTGTAGCTTTTTGCGAAATACCAGTATAGCTTACGATTGTGATGGCGGCTAGAATACCAATGACGACGATGACGACTAATAGTTCTACTATCGTAAATCCAACATTTTTAGCACTATTATGCATATGCTTAAGTATAAGCGTGATACAGATGAATTTCAAGGAAGAAGGTAGCGAATTATGACGATACCTGAACCGCCATTACCTGCGCGACTTACACCACGGACGACACCATCGCGCGCACCGCCACCACCACCGCCAGTGCCGTTAATCCCGTCAACATCAGATGTTGTCGTGCCGGCAATTTGACCATATCCACCACCGCCAAGTCCACCAGCTAATTTTACCGACACCTGACTGCCCGATCCGCCACCAGCATAATAGACAGCTGTACCTGTAATCGAATTAGACACACCGATTCCGCCACCACCGCCAGCTGAACCATTAGCGCCAGCTGCACCCGCTCCACCACCGCCACCAGCACTGATTGAACCATAATGAGCGCCGCCAGCACTGCCACCACCATTACCTTGTGAAGGTGAAGTCGCCGGCGTATTACCTGATGAATTTAATGGCGATGTACCCTCGACACCATTTCGGTTGCCACTACCACCACCCGAACCGCCATTCAGGCCAACGCTACCACCTGTAGCGTTACCGTAATTTCCACCGCCACCGCCACCAGCCGAGACAATACTATTAAAGCTTGATGACAAACCCGATGCCGCATTTCCACCAGCCTGAGCATCACCAACCCAGCCATTACCACCCGTTCCAACCGCTACCGCATAAGCTTGATTTGAAACCGACATTGACGTCATGTATTGATAACCACCCGCACCACCACCGCCACCATAACGTCCGCCACCGCCACCGCCACCAACTACCAAAACGTCTACACTAGTGACATCTGTATTAACCGTAAATGTTCCGCTGGTTGTAAATGTATGAATACGATAACCACCACTGTCAGTTATGTTGCCACCATCAGCATAATAATTTGCACAAACACCTTCAACTGGGGCTGAATCATTAGTTATTCTATAGTTTGTCGTACCTTTTGAAGCTGTAATACAAAAAGTTTGCGGTGAAACAGTATTATTAAACATATATGAGGTATATGTTATCCCAAGACTATGCGGTATACCTTTGTTGTTATTCGCCGCCGCCAAGCTGGCTGGATAACCACTGCCAATGACTTGATCTAGTTTTAATAGATTTGAGGCACTGGTTAGATCAGATTGTAGTGAAGCGACAGTAGCGCGTTGCGATATACCAGTGTAACTTACGATAGTTATGGCGGCGAGGATACCGATGACGACAATGACGACGAGGAGTTCGACTATAGTAAAGCCAAGTTGGTAGATAGTAGTTGGTAGATAGTAAGTAGTAGAGTCTCGGTTTTTTAAGTAATTTGAACAAACTGGTGTATTTGAATTGCCCACAGATTTAGCACCGTTATGCATATGCTTAAGTATAAGCGTAATTACCGATCACGGCAAGAAATAACAGTTCAATAACCAACAAAAACCCGCCCTAATTATTAGGACGGGTTGTTTTTTCGCTGTTGCGCGCCCACCCGGGGCACGTTTTTGTTTGAACATGTTTGTTTTAGCGCAAAGGTTACCCCTTATGCGCACCAGCTACATGATTATTATCACCCTTTAGTCTCCAAAACGCAAGCGTTTTGAGCGGCTATTGGAATTTGGCTATTGGAAGGTAGCAAAAGCTAGCTAGTAGTCATTGCCTAATAATGCAATGCTTTTCCTCTGTTAGAGCACCGACCTTGAGAAGTGTTATTTTGTGCATGTTTTTCAAGACACAGCTTTTGCAGAGTTCAACCTTTGAATCTATTATCTGCCATATTCTAATAGCCATATTCCAATAGCCACCTACCCCAATTCCGCTCATACTAGTATTTTTCATCAAAGTATGCTTAAATAGGGATGTTCAGAAGCACACGCATATAAAGGCAAAAGGCGGGCGCTTACCTTTAATTAGGTAATCTCTCTTCTTCGCATAATAAATAGTGAATTGGTCGATCTGACAATAATAAATCAGATTAAGAAGAAAAGAGTACCTACATATGGCACAGCAAAATCTATTCATCGGCAGCCTAGCATACGCTACTACTGATGACACACTAAAAGCACATTTCGAACAAATCGGTGCAGTTGCAAGCGCACGCGTCATTACTGACCGTGACAGCGGCCGCAGCAAAGGCTTCGGATTCGTAGAATTCGTAAGCGAATCAGACAACCAAAAAGCTGTTGATCAGCTAGATGGCAAAGAATTAGACGGACGCGCAATCAGCGTTGGCCTAGCACGACCAAAAGAAGACCGACCTCGTCGTGATTCTGGCGACCGTGGTGGCAACGGTGGTGGTTCATTCCGCCAACGTAGCTGGTAATTTATTACCACACTTCAACTAATACCTCACCTTAAACGGTGAGGTATTTTTTATTCAAAATCACTTAAGTGCTTTTTAACGTGCGTACTGACTAAATGATCAAATGATATACCATCATTCAAACATTGTCTGACGGCCGTCGAGCTGACGCCGTCAGGGATATCAACTGGTAATATCGTCACCTTTTTAGCTAATGGATGAATCTCGCTACCGTTGCGACGAACAACTAGGATATCTAAATTATCTAACAACCACTGACCTTTCTTCCAAACTGCCATAGTTTCGATTGAATCGGCGCCGTATACCCATAGAAATTCTCTGTCAGGATAATCAATTAACAACCTCTGTAAAGTATCGTAAGTTTCAACGTATATTTCCCTATCAAGTTCAGTCGTTATAATCGTAACATTGGGACTATTTACGCTTTTTATCATCGCATCTAAATATTTAATGCGGACACCTCGCGGTGTTGAGATTTGTTTGTCGGTCCGATTACCACTGGGCATAATCCAAATATCGGCATTAATGTTTTGAGAATAGTCAACACAGGCCTGCAAAATACGCTCGTGAGCGATAGTTGGTGGATTAAATGAACCGCCGAATATGATTGTAATTTTTTTGCCTATTATCATTCTAGATATAAGTTTATAATAGATTACAATAAATTAGCTTAATTATGACAAAAAAAACCACATTACAGGACATACTTGAATTACCACCTGCCGATTTAAAGATTTCGGCGGCTACTGGTGGGCACATGGCATACAATCACTTAATTATCGAAGCGCCACATGATAAGCTGTTCGTAAAATCATATGATCCAAGTCAATTTACAAGTGACTTACACCGACAACACTCACTCGATTATCTGACAAAAGAATACTTATACTTTAAATATCTGAAAACAAAAAAATATAATAATATACCTAAACGATTTGAGTTGATTAATGATCAGATTTTAGCAATGGACGCTTTGTTGGTTGAAAATGGATGGCACTGGCGCATGCCAAAGAATAAAAATTACGCAAATCAGTATGCCTCTGACATCTTACTAGCACTAGATCACCTTGGTAAAATTAAAACGCCCGACATTACACTGAAGGTCGATATTCGATCAACATACGAAATATTAGTCAATGAAGGTTGGCAAGATATAGATGACCAAAAAATGAAATTGATAAAAAATAAAATAAAATCATGCAGTAAAAAACTAGCAACCGATTTTAATATTAATACAAACGACTTCATCAGCAACCTTGAGTCACTTCAATCGGTTGCTTTGGATACAATATATAATGGCGATTTTTATTTATCACATAACGATGCCAGACAATCAAATATCGCTTGGCACCCTAAACTAGGAGTCAAAGTAGTTGACTGGAGTTGGGCTGGCAATGCACCCAAAAATGGTGACAGCACAATGTTTATTATTGATTTAGCAAAAAGTGGACATAACGTTAAACAGCACTTAAAATCACACTTTAATTATGGTTTCGCTTTAACCCTTATCGGATATTGGTTATCACACAGCATAGTGGATGCGCACAATAAACAATCGAATGTTCGCCTGCATCAAATTGCATCAGCCATATCAGCTTATCAACTGATTAATGCTGCGGTTTTAGAACTTAATTAGCAAAATTAACAGCTAGCAAAATTACCAACATGCCCAATATCGTCGACAAAGTCGTCCAAGTTGCTGGATGTTGGTGGTGGCTTTCAGGGATCAAGTCACTAGCACTGATGTACAAGAATAAGCCAATATAAACCGATAATATTAAGCCTAATGTTGAGCCCGAAACAGTAATTAGATAGGTTGTAGCTACACCAATTGCTGGCGCCAACGAATCGGCAATTAACCACTTTATCGCTGATTTGCGACCGCCCTTATTTTTTACAATCATACTAACTGTATTGACCCCGTCCGAAAAGTCGTGCGTTAACACTGCCAGTGCCACTACCCAACCGATTGCTGGTGAAATTTTGAATGCCAAACCAATTCCAAAACCATCCAAAAAGCTGTGAAAAACCAACGCCGAAGCACCGAGCTTGCCATTATGTGAAGGATTCTCACAATGATCATCATGTCCATGCATTGAAAAATATCTATCCAGTAACATATAGATTGCAAAACCGGCCGCAATTAAAATTGATATGATTTGAATATTATACGTTCCGCTAGTTAGGTCGATTGCTTCTGGCAACAGATCAAATAATGCCACGCCCAACACCGCGCCAGCACTAAACCCAAGTATTAAATGAAGTTTATCTTTTAGTTTAATCGCAAACAATCCACCTAGAGCCGTGCTGATTGTAGTTGCAATGATTATTAATAAAACCGTCATAATTTTTCAACCTTTTCGCCATTATACATCGACAGCCACTTTTCGAATGGATATAATTTGGTCCAAGTCGCCCAATTTTGTTTATAATCCTTTTTTTCAGCCTTAGTGACTAAATGAAGTTGTTTTGGACTGCGAATTCTAGAAGGAAAACGGATACCATCCAAGTGGTCAATTTCGTGCTGTAAAATACGAGCTTGGAATTTATTGGTTGAGATATGGGTAAATTCATGTCCTTTTTCGTCATACGCCACAACTGTCACTTTATCGTGTCGGTATACCGCTCCGACAATATCATTAGTCGAAAAACAGCCCTCTTTCCATAGATTTTCTTTTTTGGAAACTGCAATAATTCGTGGATTAATGAAAAATTTCATATTTGGTGTATAATTTGGGTCATTCGGACCTGCATCTAAATCTACTAGTATTATTCTAACTAAATTCCCCAATTGTGGCGCCGACAAACCGACTAATGATGTTTTTGTTTTTTTATAATTCACAGCACCTTTAACGGTTGCAAGTCGACACATCTCATTCATCAGATTTTGAATGTCAATCGATGATATATCATCGATGTTGACTTCTTTACTGCGCATATTTAGCCTTATATCTGTCGGCTTAATCAACCTAGTCATTTTATAATCTCGGCTAAATCAGATTCATTAATTATTTTTGTACCGTATTTTTGGGCTTTTTCTAATTTACTGGCACCAACATTTTGGCCAACAACTAAATATGTCGTATCGCGAGCAATGGCAGTTTGGAAAGTTCCGCCCAATGTGCGTATTTGATCGGCCGCTTGATCACGCGACATTGTTGTCAGCGTACCAGTAACAACGAAGTTGACGCCAACTAGTTTACCAGTCTTTTTAACAAAAACAGGTTTAACGTTTAGGTCATTAAATTTTTGCAACAAAGCTTCATTATCTGGGTCAGCAAACCAGGCAATAATACTTTCGGCTACTACCTCTCCAACTCCATCAATCGCAATTAATTGGTCAATCGTAGCCTGCTGCAAAGTATCCAACGACTCAAAATTATTAACCAAATCGATCGCCGTTTGAACACCAACATGACGGATACCCAAACCATAAACAAACTTTTCTAGTAATGGCGTTTTTTTATTGGCAATGGCCTCAACTAATTTGTTGGCTGAAATTTCAGCAAATCGGTCCAGTTGCAATAATTGATTGACTGTAATCGTATAAATATCCGCTAAGTCATTGACCAGTCCAGCATCAACCAATGCCACTACGTTTTTTTCGCCCAATGTATCAATGTCCAGGGCGGCTTTGCTGGCAAAATGTTCCAGTGATAATTTCAACAATATATCGCCAGTTGCGCCTTTAACACGGTAAACAACTTCATCCAACGGACGATCAAATTCAAGTTCAGGATATTGAGTCTTTAAGGCTTTTTCAAAATTAAATTTTACCGCCGTGTCAGGACGTAATTTCGTGACTACACTTTCAACTTGTGGAATTATGTCGCCAGCTTTGAAGATAACCAACGTATCGCCAATCCGAACATCAAGTCGTTCAATCTCATCGGCATTATGTAAACTAGCGTGCTGAACCCTTGTACCGGCTACAATTACTGGGTCAAATACTGCCACCGGCGTCGCTGCACCAGTCCGACCAATACTAATAACAATGTCACGCAAAATCGTCGTCGCTTGTTCGGGTGCATATTTAAAGGCTACTGCGGCTCGCGGCTGTTTACCAACCACGCCTAATTTGGTATATTGCTGACGATTGTTTACTTTTACAACCAGGCCGTCAGTGTTAAATGGCAAATCCTGGCGTTTTTTATCCCATTTATCAATAAATTCCATGACACCGTTTAAGTTATCAAATACGCTGGCTTCTAAATTGCGATTTATTCCTAGGGCACTTAAGGCTTGGTAGGCATAAATATGAGTTGGCAATTCGTCAGGGTTATCGCGCAGTAAATCATAAGCTCTAAAATGCAGCGGTCTTTCAGATACTAATTTCGGATCAAGTTGACGAATCGTACCAGCTGCTAGATTTCGTGGATTAGCAAATTCAGGCTCGCCAGCGGCCTGGCGTTTTTTATTTAGTTTGGTAAAATCTTTTTTTAACATCACAATTTCGCCACGAATTTCAGTGCGACCTGATAAAAATTGTTCAAAACCAGTAACTTTTCGTAAACTTAGTGGGACATTTTTAATCGTTCGGACATTTTCGGTTACATCTTCACCAACAAAACTGTCACCACGTGTAATTGCTTGGACAAGCAAACCATCTTTATAGACCAGCGCGCAAGCTAAACCATCCATTTTAATATCGGCAAAAAAATCGTGTTTGCGGCCTGGTAATAATTTGTCGATGCGCTTTACCCATGCTTCAACCTCAGAACGATCAAATACGTCATTTAAACTAAGCATGCGTGAACTATGTTTAGCTTTTTGAAAGCCACCGATTAGTTCATTTCCAACCCGCTGAGTCATGCTATCAGGTGTTATTAGTTCGGGATATTCGGCTTCGATTGATTTTAATTCAGCAAATAAACTGTCATAAACAGCATCACTAACCGACGGATTATCAAGCACGTGATATTCGTAACTGTAAGTCGCAAGCAGTTCGCGTAATTCGCGAGCGCGTAATTCAGGCTGAACCGGCTTCATCAGCAATCACCTTACGATATAACAAATATGTGTAACTCGAGAACCAAACAATTGTCAGTGAGCTAATAGCAAGCAGCACAACTGGAACAATCGGCAACCAACTAACGGCTGACCAGACGTTCTTTAACCAAGAATCAAAAATAATTGTTGGAATTAATACTAACCCCCAAACAATTAATATGCCAATTGCCATCCAACTAAACCTCAACAATAAACGCAGCCTACGACCAACCACCAAATCACCAGCTGTTTTTATCGCCTGATATGGATACATCCCGGGCAGGGTTACAATGATAAGCGCAAAAAACGTACTGGACAACCAATAAACAGACAATAATGCCAGTAAACTATCAGCCACCCAAAATAGCATAGCCTCGACGCCATTATTCAACAACCCCGTTGATGTGGCGGCCCCATAAGCAATCAACGCTAAAGCTAGAGGTAGTAATTGAACAATCGCCAACAAGGCGACCAAAAAGGTCGACAAAATCGGCGAACCAGCATTATATAGCCCATCACGTAATTTTACTTTATGCCCAGCCAAAATATTGCGTAATAACCAAACCGTCGTTAACCAAGTTAATAGAACAATCAAGCCAGCATATATCTGCTGAGAATCAGTTAAAGATGTTGACAAACCGCCAGTTATCGCTGTCAGTGACAACAAACCAGCGCTACCAAGATTGCCCCAGAAACCATTAAACATATCGCCACTAGTTGATTTTAAAGTGTTAACTACGGTCGTGTAATTATCCTGCGAAGCAATACCAACCATCAAAACCGTAATTAATGCATACACAATTGCAAGTGATATAAACGTTTTTCGATTTACCCAAAGCGTCTGGCGAACGTGCTTTGAAAACGCAAAATAACCTGGTAGTTTTAACGACCGTTTATAATCACGGCGCAAAGTTTTACGAAAACTGCGATGCGGACGACGGCTCAATAAATCTGATTTGCGTTTTTTGATGGCTTTAATAGGTTGTTTTTTAGTCATAATTTAAAACTTATTGGCATTCTTACGTAACCTAGCAATGCGATCGTCTAGTGGTGGATGGGTACTAAACAATTTAGCAAAAAAACCAGGTTTAAGCGGGTTGGTAATGTACAAATGCGCCGATGCTGTGTTTTGGCGTTTCATTGGACGACCATTAGTTTTTAATTTTTCCAGCGCTGATATCATCGAATCAGGATGACGAGTTGTCATCGCACTGGTAGCATCAGCTAAATATTCTCGTTGACGGCTAACTGCCATCTGAACGACCACGGCAATAATAGGTGCCAAAATTAACACAATAATGCCAATAATCATCATAACTGGCGATTTATCTTCGCTGTCACGATCACCACCGTAAAACATCATCCGCAAAACTATATCAGTCAAAAAACCAATTGCACTGACCAATCCAAACGTAATCATACTGACGCGAATATCATAATTTTTAACGTGGCCCATTTCGTGCGCCATAACAGCCTCAAGCTCATTATCATCCATCATGTCGATTAAGCCAGTTGTTGCGGCCACAATAGCATGTTTTGGATCGCGACCAGTCGCAAAAGCATTTGGTGCCGCGTCGTCAATAATATAAACGTTAGGTGTTTGCATACCGGTTGTAATCGCCAAATTTTCAACTATCCGATAAAACCTTGGGTTATCGCGTTTTTGAATTTCCCTAGCGCCAGTCATAGCGATTGTTAATTTATCAGCAATATAATACTGAATCCAAGCATACAAAGCCGCACCGACAACAACAAAATAAGCAATATTGGTGTCACCGTAAAAATAACTTACTACCCAACCAATAGCACTAATAATGCCAACAAACACCGCCATAATAAGGACGGTGTTGCGTTTGTTGTCGGCGATTGCTTTGTACATTAAAGCCTAATTACCTGTTAAAACTTTACTTCAACTGGTTGTTCAGCTTGTTTTTGTTCGGCTGCGTCTAGTTCGTAAAATTCGCGAGCCTTAAAGCCAAACATATTAGCAACAACGTTACTTGGGAAAGTCTGAATCTTGGTATTCAAATCACGCACACCACCGTTGTAAAAACGGCGAGATGCTTGGATTTTATCTTCAGTATCAACCAATTCTTGTTGCAGTTGAGTAAAGCTGGCGTTAGCTTTTAAGTCAGGATATGCTTCGGCAACAGCAAATAAACTTTTTAATGCACCCTCGAATTGATTTTCAGATGCAGCAGTTTCTTTGACGCCTTTGGCATTTAGTGCATTAGCGCGGGCTGCGGTAACAGCTTCAAAAACACCACTTTCGTGTTTAGCATAACCTTTGACGGTTTCAACTAGATTTGGAATCAAATCCAAACGTCGCTTTAATTGAACAGTAATATCGCTCCAGGCCTCGTCAACACGAACCTTTAAAGTTACTAATGAATTATATGCACCCCACAAAAACAGGGCTACCAATAAAACAATTCCTAAAATAATCCAAACAGATGACATATTTCCCCCTTTTTATTACGTACTTGTGTAACTATTATAGCAAATTATCAATTTGAAAAGTAGATAATAAAAAGTAAAATAGCCTCCCGAGGGAAGCTATTTTACTTTGGTGCGCAGAGCGGGATTTGGTCACCTTCGGCTACCCCGCGATTTCACGATTGCAAGTATAACTTGCATCGGAAAGTCGCCCTGCGGATTGCCACCGGCAATCCTCACCCACACGACCGGTCGTGCGATTTCAAGTCCCACAACAAATACCAACTAAAAATAGCCTCCCAAGGGAAGCTATTTTTAGTTGGTGCGCGGAGCGGGACTTGAACCCGCACGACCGAAAGGTCACGACATTTTAAGTGTCGCTTGGCTACCGATTACAACATCCGCGCGAATATATACCTTTTTATTTCTACCACGATGAGTAGATTGAAGGCTATGACAATTTGGGCAAAGTATCCGAAGGTTTTCAAGACGATTATCGTTATGGTCACCATTAATATGATCTAGTTCAAGTGGAATTCGACCGTCTTCAGATAATCGATTCCAACCACATAATTCACATTTTGGTAATTTCAGACCAGTTTCATACAATCTACGTTTGAGTTTAAAGCTTTGAACGGTACTACCGACAACAAGCAATTCTTCAATCATTGGACGAGAATTACTGTGGTACGTTGTACCTTTGTTCCAAACCTTACCCGTAAAGTGGCCAGTATCCAGCCCAAGTTCTTTGGCGCGTGACTGAACTTGAACATAATTACCACCAGCAGGTATCAAACCGAGTATTTTAATAACCGAACGATAACTATTTGCAACAGTTACTGCATTCTTTAGTTGATCATCTGACCACGATCGTTGTCTTGGCATACGTATATTATACCATTACGCTTTCGTTTACCTAAACATTGTGCCTAATTGTTAAATCTGGAGGCACGTATGGGAGTCGAACCCATTTATAAGCTTTTGCAGAGCTCCACGTAACCGTTCCGTCAACGCGCCATCGCTGATTTATTATAAAGGAAAAAACTTCACTAGTCTATCTTTAACTTATATAACCATTTCAAATCTAAATTTAAAAACCCATTCCGCGGGTGACGTTCGGCGGGGTGGGCCCGATTTACTACAAAAACTGTAATCAGTTTTTTATAAATCAGGGGCGGAACGGACGGCAGGACCCGAGGGGGTTTTAAAATACAATACCCTACTGTGCCTGCGTAACTAACTTCAACAAATTAGCCTTGCTGGTTGCACCAATGATTGATCCGACAGGTTTACCACCCTTAAAAACCAAAAATGTTGGTAATCCACTAACGCCCAATTGACCTACAATGTCCATTTCGGTTTCGGCATCTAGTTTGATAACTTCAGCAAATGATTTTGTTTCTTCAGCAACTGCGTCAATAATTGGTTCCATGCCGCGACATGGTGCGCACCATGGGGCCCATACATCTAGTAGCACAATTTTGTTTGATTTCAATACATCCTGTTCAAAAGTAGCCGTTGTTGTCGCTTTCATATGCCCCTTACTCTTTATGCTTTATATTCTGAATGTAATAATAACAATTATCGTTGACATACGCAACATGTAGCGTCTATACTACAACACACACACAACATATGGGGATAAGGAAGGGTATAAATGAAAGACATAGTTCAACCAACATTAGGTTTAAATGAAGCTGATAGATTAGCCGAGATACATGCCATCGGTCAAGATATTCCACCAGCACCAGCATCACTGCCCGAGCCAAAACTAAGCGAGAATGCTTGGTATATTGGACGAACTCGTTATGCAAGGCGTGACAAAGCCGGCACACCAATTGAATCACCAAAAGATATGTTCTGGCGGGTGGCTTACAATATTGCAACGTCTGAGCGACTATACGGTGGCGATAAAAAAGCTCATATTGCTATGGCAACCAAGTTTTATAAACTTATGATTACGCGTAAGTTTTTGCCAAATACACCAACCTTACTAAATACTGGCAAACCAAAACAACAACTATCAGCTTGTTTCGTTTTGCCTGTGCCTGACGATTTGGAAGGAATTTTGCAAACTGCTACCGACATGGCCATGATTCACAAATCAGGCGGCGGTACTGGGTTCGCTTTCTCACGTTTGCGTCCAAAAAACGATATTTTATCAACTTCTGGCGGTTCAACCACCGGACCAGTCTCATTTATGCAAATGTACAACGATATTACGTCTTCAATCCGCCAAGGTGGCGTTCGACGTGGTGCCAACATGGGCATTTTACACTTTAATCACCCCGACATTTTGTTGTTCGCTATTTACAAACTTGACGAATTTTCACTAACTAATTTCAATATTTCGGTCACAACTGACAAAGAATTTTTTGAACAAATTGAAATCGACAAGCAACTGCTTGATGATGATTATGAAAAAGGCTTTGACTTTAACGCCCTTGTTGCCGACGTTCGTGAAGCTCACCAAACTCGCGATATCGATTTAAAGACTGTTCGTTTGGACGCTGCTGTCGCAAAACTAACCGAATGGTGCCGTGAAGAAACTCCAGGTTACGGCTACGCCTTAATCAACCCACGTACTAAGTCTGAAGTAGGCCGATTAAACGCTAAAAAAGTCTTTGACCTAATCACCCGCTTTGCATGGCAATACGGCGATCCAGGTATGATCTTTATCGACCGCATCAACAGCTCACGCGCCAATCCAACCCCACAACTGGGTATGATTGAAGCAACCAATCCTTGTGGCGAACAGCCATTGTTGCCATACGACGCTTGTACACTAGGCAGTATCAACTTGGCGTTATTCGTCAAAGGTAAAGATTTCGATTGGGACGGTTTGCGTGAGACAACCCACCTAGCAACCAGATTCCTTGATAACGTTTTGGACATGAACGAATATCCAATCGACAAAGTTCGCTTGATGGTTCGCCAAATCCGCCGTATCGGCCTAGGCATCATGGGCTTTGCCGATGCCCTAATCGACATGGAAATCGGTTACAACACTGACGAAGGTGTTGCAGTTGCCGAAAAAGTTATGAAGTTTATCCAAGACGAATCTGATGCCGCATCAGTCCAACTGGCAACTGAACGTGGCGTCTTCCCGGCATTTGAAGGATCATACTACGACAAACCAGGTGAAATCAAACCGCGTAACGGCGCCCGCACCACAATTGCGCCTACTGGCACAATCTCAATGCTGGCTGAAACGTCTAGCGGTTGCGAACCACTATTCGCCCTGACTTACGCTAAAAATACCATTGAAGGCAAACGTATGTTCCAAAGCAGCCCATATTTTGAAGCTGCACTCAAAAAACGCGGAATTTACTCAGAAGAATTACTCGAACAAATTCAAGCTAACGGTGGATCGATTCAAAACATGGATTCAATTCCAGACGATTTGAAAAAGACTTTCGTTGTAGCTGGCGACATCAGCCCGCAATGGCATTTAAAAATCCAAGCCGCTTTCCAAAAATACGTTGATAACGCTATTTCAAAAACCATCAACTTCTCGAACAGCGCAACTATCGAAGATGTTCGCGATGCTTATCTGATGGCCCATGAAACTGGTTGTCGAGGTATCACAATCTATCGTGATGGGAGCCGTGACAAGCAAGTCCTTGAAACCAAAAAAGAATCGTCATATTACGACAAATTAGCTGGCAAAATATCGGAAGTTGTTGACGAAATCGAACTTGAAATCGAAACAATTCCAGCTGCTCGAATCGATTTGAAAAAACGCCCAAGCGTCCTAAACGGTCGCACACATAAGGTCATGACACCACTCGGCAAAGCCTTTGTGTCAATCAACGAAGATACAGACGGAAACATTTTTGAAGTCTTTATCAACGTTGGCCGTGCAGGAAGTGACATTACAGCTGATGCCGAAGCAATTGGACGATTGATATCCCTTGCCTTCCGCATTCCATCTGAATATTCATCTGACCAAATTGCTCAAAAATTGATTTATCAGTTGCGAGGTATTGGCGGATCAAGTTCAACTGGATTTGGAACCGAACGTGTCAGGTCCCTAGCTGATGCAGTTGCAAAAGTCATGGAACAACACCAAGCTACCAAGATAATTCACATTGAAGTCGAAGAATCTGACCAAAACGAAACAATTCCACTTTTCACTGAAAAAGTACCAGCAAAAATTACCGATGTAACTGACATTTGCCCAGAATGTGGATCAGCTAGCCTACGATTTATCGAAGGTTGCCAAAAATGTGAATTGTGCGGCTTTAGTAAGTGTTAAAACAAATTTAAATAGTGTTCAAAATAAAATAATAAATAATTCACCACAGCGTGAAAGGGTACAAAACATATGAAAAAAATAACAAAACAACAGATCATTTTGGCAATCGCCGCTGTGGTACTAATTGTTGCAGCTATTGTGGCCGGAGTATATTACAACCAATCTATATCAGCCGCCAACCCAATTGTAATCGAAAAGGTTGCTAAGCCAGAATTAGTTAACAATACCTTAACCTACAAAGGTAAAGATGGCACCACAGCACTGGCTTTACTTCAAGAAAATGCTACAATAATAACCAGTGGCACAGGTGAAATGGCATATGTAACATCAATCGATGGTGTTGCTGCAAATCCAAGCAACCAATATTGGGAATTCTTGGTTAACGACATCTCAGCGTCAGTTGGAGCTGGAAGTTATGTGAGTAAAAGTACCGATACAATTACTTGGAAATTAAGTTCTTTCTAAAAGGAAAAAACAATGACTAAACAAAATAATATCATTAAGTTCGCTATTGTCATCCTACTGACAGCTTTGGCTGTCGGCTGGAGGGTCGTAAATTTTAATTACGGCATTGCACCTAACCTTGAAATCGTAACCACAGTCAGTGTTTTGGCTGCGATTACATTAGGCATACAAGCCGCTGTAATTGTACCAATTGCGACAATGATTATATCTGATTTAATAATCGGTAATACATCAATCTTTGTTTACACCTGGAGTGCATTTGCAGTTATTGGCCTAGGTGCATTATTGCTGCGCAAACTAAATAGCAAACCAAAAATGCAGATTTTGTCATCAATTGGTTTTGCCGCTGCCAGTTCATTCTTGTTTTTCATCGTCACAAACTTTGGTGTATGGGCACAAGGCTGGTACCCAGCAACTGTTGCCGGTTTAATTGACTGTTATACAATGGCAATCCCATTTTACCGAACCATGTTAATCGGTAACTTGATTTTAGTACCTGCTGCTGTGGCTTTTTATCAGTTAGTTAGACACTACCAAACTTCAAAAAGTTTAGTAGTCGATGCCCTTGTTCGCAAGTAATTTATCGTCAAAATGATGTTTTAATTTAGTCATATCCGACGCGATATCAACCTGTTTGATAAGCGACTTTGGAAAATTACGACCAGTCAAACACAGACTGGTCGTTTTATGTTTGTCAGCAATTAATTTCTCTAAATCTTTAATATCTAGTAGCCCATCATGAACGGCGTTATTAATTTCATCACAAATCACCAGTTGATAATCACCGCCAGTTGCAGCCTTGTAAGCAAAATCGTAGGTTCGTCTGGCCTCAGCAATATGATCAGCCTTGGATGCGCTTGAACTTAGTTCACCAGCTTCAAAAAATCCTAATCCACCTTTATAAAAATCTAGTTTTTTATCAAAAACTGGCGCAATCGTCCGAATAAATTGATGCTCGCTAACATCCCACATCTTGATAAATTGCACAAAAGCCACATTAAAGCCCGCGCCTAACGCCCGTGCCATCAAACCTAGCCCAGCACTGGTCTTGCCTTTGCCATCGCCAGTATAGACAACAATAACGCTATCTTTTTGTTTGTAATCCTCAAATGCCATAGACCTATTATATAGGCATCAATCATAAAACGACTAATTGTTTAATATATTTATCAAAAAGGTAGGTTGAGGGTATCGGGGAGGGATTGTTTAATGAAAAAGTATTGTATTAGCTAGTTAGCTAAAAGACTTTTTGATTAACAATCACCTCACCCGATACCCAGACAAATTTTGTCGACATTTGCCAACAAGTTTGTCTTATTTAGTGTCGATTCGTAAACCAACACTACCTCTATTTTAGTCCTATTCTAACTAATAACGATAGCCGTATCTGTTATTCCAGTTATTTACTTAGATTAAAAAATACTTTTTCGCCGTTATACTGTGCCGAGCTACCTAGTTCTTCTTCGATTCGTAATAATTGATTGTACTTAGCAACACGATCAGTCCGTGATGGGGCACCAGTCTTGATTTGGCCAGCGTTAACTGCGACTACCAAATCCGAGATTGTGGTGTCTTCGGTTTCGCCTGATCGGTGCGATACGACAGTTGTCATGCCAGCTCGATTTGCCATTTGAATCGCATCCAAAGTTTCAGTTAATGTGCCGATTTGGTTCAACTTAATCAAGATAGAATTTGAAGTTTTGGTGTCAATTCCCTTTTTCAAACGTTCAGTATTAGTCACAAATAGGTCATCACCAACAATTTGAATTTTGCTGCCTAATTTGTCGGTCAACTTTTTCCAACCGTCCCAATCTTCTTCTGACAAACCATCTTCTAGTGAAATAATTGGATATTTATCAACCAGTTCGGCATAGTAATTGATTAGTTCGTCAGTTGTAAAGAATTGCTTTGACTTCCAGAAGTAATATGAACCATCACGACCTGCTTTTTTAGCCTCCTCGTACATTTCAGTTGCAGCTGCATCGATCGCAATCTTGAAATCAATACCAGGTTTGTAACCAGCTTTTTCGATGGCTTCAACAATCAATTGCAAAGCTTCTTCGTCTTTGCCTAGATTAGGCGCAAAACCACCTTCATCACCAACTGATGTTGCCAAACCTTTGGCCTTTAAAACTGACTTTAAATTATGAAAGACTTCAGCACATTGGCGCAAGCCTTCGGCGAAACTGGTAGCACCGATTGGCATAATCATAAATTCCTGAATATTAACACTATTGTCGGAGTGTTTACCGCCATTAAGAATATTCATCATTGGTACTGGCAATTCTTTGGCATTAACACCGCCAACATATTTGTATAGACTTACGCCCAACATATTTGCCGCTGCTTTAGCAACCGCCAATGACACACCCAAGATTGCATTAGCACCAAGTTTACCTTTATTATGCGTACCGTCCAACTTAATCATCAAATTATCAATTTGAACTTGTTCAAAAACGTCCATACCAATAACAGCTGGAGCAATAACTTCATTAACATTTTTAACAGCCTGTAACACACTTTTACCTAGATACATTGTGTTGTCGCCATCGCGAAGCTCAACCGCTTCAAAAGCACCAGTTGAAGCACCTGATGGCACAGCCGCGCGGCCAAACGCACCGCCAACTAATCTGACATCAACTTCAACAGTTGGATAACCGCGTGAATCTAATACCTGACGGGCATGGACTGATTCGATTGTTTTATTTTGTTTCATATATTTTCTCCTTTATTTAAATACTATTAAATTGTTACCGGTCATTTCAGTCGGAATCGACTCGCCAATTAATGTCAGCAAAGTCGGTGCAATATCGCACAACTTGCCGTCACTAATGCTTTTTATTCGGTCTGAAACAACAATCACCGGTACATCAAAAGTTGAATGGGAAGTAATAACATCACCTGTCGTGGTATCAATCATATATTCACAGTTGCCGTGGTCGGCCGTAATAATCGCCTCGCCATCAACTGCCTGCAGCGCATCAATAATTTTGCCAACACATTCGTCCAGTGTTTCGACAGCTGCAATCGCCTTGTCCAAAAATCCAGTATGTCCAACCATATCACCATTGGCAAAATTAACAATAATCACATCGTGCGCCTGACCCTGAATTGATTCAATAACTTTATCAGTTACTTCAGCAGCTGACATTTCAGGTTGCAAATCATAAGTTGCAACTTGTGGCGACGGCACTAATGTTCGACCTTCACCAATATATTGCTTTTCTTCACCGCCATTTAAAAAGAACGTAACGTGAGCATACTTTTCGGTTTCAGCAATTCGTAGTTGCGTATGACCTTGGTTGGCAATATGTTCGCCAAAAGTATTATTAATAACTTGCGGCTTATATGCGACATTAACCGACGTTGTTGTCGAGTCATATTCAGTCATCGTCACAAAATGTAGGTTTGTTGGATATTTTTGGCGAGTAAAGCCATCAAAATTATCATCAACAAAGGCCTTGGTAATTTGACGCGCCCTGTCTGGTCGGAAATTGAAAAATATAACCGAATCGTTGTCATTAATTAATGACAACGGCTGATTATCGTCATCGACAATCACCGCTGGTTTTACAAATTCGTCAAATATATTGGCTTCATATGAATTTTTAATCGCATCAGCAGCAGATTTGAATCTATCGCCACTACCAATCGTCATCGCATCATACGCCAACTGAATTCGATCCCAACGATTATCCCTATCCATGCCATGATAACGGCCACCGAGTGTCACAATCTTGCCAACGCCGATTTGTTGCATTTTAGATTCTAAATCATTAATAAAACCAATCGCCGTTGATGGCAAAGTATCACGGCCGTCCAAAAATGCATGAACATAAACATTTGTTAGTCCGTGTTTTTTTGCTAGTTCCAACAACGCGTACAAATGCTCTTGATGACTATGAACACCACCGTCAGACAATAATCCCATTAAATGCAATGCCCGACCGTCAACCTTGGCATTATTAATTGCTGCCACTAATGTTTCATTTTCAAAAAATTCACCATCCAAAATTGCCTTGGTGATACGTGTTAATTCTTGGTAAACAATCCGACCGGCACCGATATTTGTATGTCCGACCTCTGAATTGCCCATCTGGCCATCAGGTAAGCCAACAGCCAGTCCGCTAGTTTTGATACGTGAATTTGGGTAACTTGCTATCAAACTGTCCAAATTTGGAGTTTTGGCCAGTTTTACGGCATTGCCTTCAATCTGGTCGCTATGGCCAACTCCATCCAAAATCATCAGAATATACTGTCTACTTTTCATATTTTACCCTTTTAATTTAAATAATAGTCAACCCTATCATTAAGCAGTTTTGTCATATTATATTTTATATTTTTGTCCGCAAAAACGGACTTGTCGTATCTTATTATAACACGCCTTATCGGCCATAATCAGCCATCCTTCGACTAAAAGTATTATCCTATCAACTTGACATACTTTAAACATAAGCGCATAATAAACATGCTATTTAATGGAGGAGTGGACATGAAAGCATTGAACACTACAGCATTAATACTAATTGTAATCGGTGGCGTCAACTGGGGACTGGTCGGGTTTTTCAACTATAACTTAGTTGATTCAATTTTCAACCAAGGATCATTTTTGGCGCGCGCAATCTACGCTATCGTCGGCCTTGCGGCGCTTTGGACGGTTGTAGTGATGGGATCAAAGTCAACCAACAAGGACAAATAACTCCCAACTCTACAACAAATAATACCAAGTTAAACGACTTGGTATTATTTTTTACAAAAAAATCACATTATATTGCATCAATCCTTGCAATTTATGTCGTTCTTCTCTATAATTTTTAAAAGGTATGCGGGTTTAGCTCAGTTGATAGAGCGCTTCCTTGCCAAGGAAGAGGTCGAGAGTTTAAGTCTCTTAACCCGCACCAAAAGAATAATCCCACCTTGTGTGGGGTTTTTCTTTTGGTGCGAATTTTGAGTTTCAACTCTCGACCTCGAGGGAGAGAGTGAGAACTGCCAGTGGCAGTTCGCAAGGCCGGAAGCCCGGCGTGGCTCGGCAGCCACCCGAGCTGAGGCGAGGTTACGAGCAATTTTCGGAGAAAATTGATGAGTGACTGAGTCTCTTAACCCACTTCATAAAGAAATCCGCAGTTAATCTAGCTTTTTCTTGCCATATTCCAATAGCCAACTTCCAATAGCCAACTATATTTTCTCTTTTTTCATAAACTTCTTAACACTATCGACCGTATCCATAAACTGACTTGGGAAGATAATCGTACTGTTCTTTTCAACTGCAATTTCAGATAAGACTTGCAGGTTGCGTAGTTGTAACGCAATTGGGTGAGCAGCAATCGTGTCAGCAGCTTCACCTAATTTAGCGGCACTTAGGGCTTCGCCTTCAGCGGCAATAATTTTGGCGCGTTTTTCGCGTTCAGCTTCGGCTTCTTTGGCCATGGCGCGCTGCATTGAATCTGGCAACTGAATATCCTTCAATTCAACATTGCTGACATAAATTCCCCATTTTTCAGTCGCTTGGTCTAAAATAGCCTTTACTTTTTCGTTTAAAGCCGTCGTTTCACTTAAAACATGGTCAAGTGTAGTTTGACCAACGACATTTCGGACCGTTGTTTGCGCAATTTGATAAGTGGCAGACACGACGTTTTCAATCTCGACAATTGACTTAATCGGATCAACAATTTGATAATACGCCACCGCCGCAACGTCAATCGAAACGTTATCTTTGGTGATAATCTTTTGAGTCTCAATCGGCAATGTAATTGTTCGCATTGCAACCTTGCGCATTTGGTCAACAATCGGAATAATCAACCTTAAGCCCGGCTGAACAACATGTTTTCGCACTCTACCTAGACGAAATACTACACCGCGTTCATATTGATTAACAATCCTTATGCCATTAGCAACCACAACAATTATTAAGGTGGCTATACTTATTAATAAAACATCCATATCACTCTCCTTTGTTAGTGATTTTATTGTATGACTATTGCCGTTTCACGGCAAGTCCCCAGTTCAGACCTGGGAAAGGCAGACATCCAAATAAAATGCCCGACCAAAAGGTCGGGCGTTTTATTTGGTGGCTCCTCCCAGGGTCGAACTGGGGACACAAGGCTCTTCAGGCCTCTGCTCTACCACTGAGCTAAAGAGCCGCACATATGCACGGGTGGTTACTTTCCTAGACTATTGTAGGTGAATCACCTCTATTTATCAAGCGCATTAGTAATCAGGGCTTCAATCAGCGCACTATATGACAAACCTTCTTGGCGCCACAACTTTGGATACATGCTTATATTTGTAAATCCAGGTAAGGTATTAATTTCATTTAAATACAATGTTCCGTCATCAGATAAAAAGAAGTCGATACGTGATAAACCTTGACCACCAACAACTGCAAATGCTTTGACGGCAATCGCCCTAATCTGTTCAGATAATTCACTGTCAATATCAGCTGGAATAATCGCCTGCGATTGACTGGACGCGCTATATTTAGATTCAAAAGTATAAAACTCACTGTCTGGTCGAATTTCACCGACACCACTAGCCTTGGCGCTGGCGCCATTACCTAACATGGCAACCTCTAATTCTCTGGCGTTAATCGCTTTTTCGATCAAAACTTTTGCATCAAATTTGTGAGCCTCGTCCAAGACTGAGGCTAATTCTTCGTCATTACGGGCTTTATTTACACCAACCGAACTACCGCAACCAGCTGGTTTGATAAACAACGCGTCACCAAGTTGCGCCGATAATTGACTAAAACTCGGCAAAGGTTCACCCGCCAAATGTACAGCATAAGGCACCGTCACAATACCGTTTTGTTCTAATAATTGTTTGGTTAATACTTTATCAATACAAATAGCCGAAGTTGCAATTTCACAACCAACAATCGGGATATGTAGCAGTCGCGCCAGACCCTGAACAGTCCCATCTTCACCATTTTCACCATGCAAAATTGGTAAAATCACGTCAGGTGTGACAAATTTGGTATTTGGCAAAGTTGTAAATTTTTTTGTTCCCAAAATCGGTACCAATTGCGGCGCATCAGATAAATCAGACGCTTGATCGAACGAATCCAACAACCACCATTTACCAGATTTATCAATAAAAGCCAGTTCAACATCAAATTTTGTTTCATCTAATGCCGCAAAGACATTGCGAGCCGAAGAAATTGATACGGTGTGTTCGGATGATTCACCGCCGAAAAGCAACATAACTGTAATAAGTTGTGTCATATATCCTAATTATACGATGTATACTAGATATATGCAAAGAGTGCCACTGGCGGAGCGAATGCGACCAACCTCATTAGATGAGGTTATTGGTCAAACTCATTTACTGGGCGATGGCGAAATTTTACGTCAAATCGTCCGTAACAAAGAGCCCGTCAGTTTGATATTATGGGGACCGCCAGGCAGTGGCAAAACAACTTTGGCTCGGATTATCGCTAATGAAGTAAAGGCTGAATTTATCGAAATATCGGCTGTCACTAGTGGCAAAAAAGATGTCACAACAATTATCGAACACGCCCGCCAAAACTGGAATTTGCAACTACGCACGATATTATTTGTTGATGAGATCCATCGTTTTAACAAAGCTCAACAAGACGCCTTTTTACCGCACGTCGAATCAGGTTTAATCACGTTAATTGGCGCCACGACCGAAAACCCAAGTTTTGAGATTATTAATCCATTATTATCACGCAGTCGCGTCCTGATATTACAACCGCTTGATAAAACCGAAATTATTAAGATACTAAAACATGCTTTAAAAATCGAAAAAAAGACAAAAAACGTTACGACATCAGCCCTAGATTATCTGGCCGAACTATCTGGCGGCGACGCTCGAGTGGCACTCGGGAATCTAGAACTATCACTGAGTTTAGCTACCAAAGTTACACCCGAAATTGTAAAAGTTGCAGCTCAAAAACGCCTGCCAGGATATGACAAAAATGGCGACATGCACTACAACATTATCAGCGCTTTTATTAAAAGCATGCGTGGCAGCAACATCGATGCCACCTTATATTACTTAGCCCGAATGATTGACGCTGGCGAAGACCCAAAATTTATTGCTAGACGGATGGTTATTTTTGCCAGTGAAGACATCGGCCTTGCCGGTAATGGAGCCTTGGGCCTAGCCTTAAATGCCTTTCAAGCCGTCGAAAGAATCGGCATGCCTGAATCAAAAATAATCTTGGCGCATGTCGCCACAGCATTGGCAAAATCTGAAAAATCACGTCAAACTACCGAAGCCATCAACCGCGCCATGGATTTGGCTCAACAATACCCAATTGCGCCCGTCCCGTTACAATTACGCAATGCACCAACAAAATTAATGAAAGACATCGGCTATGGCGCCGATTACAAAATGACGACTGGGTTTAAACACGACAAAGGCTTTTTGCCAGACGAAATCAAAGACAAAACTATCTTTTTATAAATTAAATACTTTTACCATTCAACCGAATCGCCTGCTGATAACGTTTGACGTACTCGGCTGCCATAGTTGTTGCTGAAAACTTTTTTTCAACCGATTTACGGCAAACAACTGGGTCAATTTCGTCAATTCTGTCAATATATTCTTCAAATTCTTGTTCATTATTTGCTAAGAAGCCATTAACACCATGCTCAATAATCTCTGGCATTGCACCTCGATTCATTGCAATAACAGGAGTGCCACAAGCCAGCGCCTCAATCACAGCCATACCAAATGGTTCTTCCCAATCAATCGGGAACAACAAGGCTTTTGATTCTGAAACAAACTTCATCTTGGCCGCACCACTTAAATTACCAGAATAGGTAATATTTTTATGTTTAATCGTATATGGCAGTATTTTGTCGCTATAATACCTAAAATCATCACAACCACGAAATGAGCTTAGCGGATTGGCCAGTTCTAATAATAATTTTTTGCTTGTCTCGATACCATTAATTGTTCCAGCCATCCTTAGACGTAGGCCTTTTTTCGCACATAATTTAACCGCAATATGCTGACCTTTATCGCGCGAAAATCGCGCCAGTGTCATAAAATAGTCTTTTTTTTGCTTAACAAATGGAAAATTATTAATCTCAATCGCATTATATACAGTCGGTAAGATATGCTTTCGTAACTCATTTGAGGCTGGATCCATTAAGGTATTTGAAATCCCAATAATATACATACGTCCCATATTTTTCGCTAGCTGATCCCAAAAAGGTCGATTATCAGGTAACCCTTGGTCAAGCATTGCTTGATTAGAAAAAGGTGGACCATGAAGAGTATGCACGACTGGTGGCAAACTTTTATCGTAAGTTGCCCAGGCCAATAACTGTGGACCAAAGAATCCATTATGGTCATGAATAATGTCAAATTTGCCATCAGCTTTAATCTTTGTCAAAGCATATTCCATATGGGCCGCTAATATAGGCAGTGATTCATACATCGGTCGATGAATATTTAAATATTGCTCTTCTTTATATAAAGCATGTGTAATAATACCGTCCATTTGGCGAGCTTTATTCCCAAAAACTTCAACCTCTACGCCACTAGCCACCAGCCCATTAATTAATCCTTCTAATACTAATTCAATACCGCCATAACCCTTTATCGGCAGTGCTAACCAAGGCGGCGCTATGATTGCAATACGCATATCAGATTAAACCTTTTGACCTCTAAGGTCACAGACCATGCAATAACATTTGTTACACATATTTAGTACATATATTGTATCATACTGGTACAATATAAGATATGGTGGAACATAATAACAAACAACAAAATACTCCCGATAACTTTAGGCTACTGGACGGTGAAAAAATATATAAAATTCGCTCATTCAAATTCAGTCCGTCAATCCTGAAACCATCAAGTTTAAATGAAATCTATCGCTTGACTGCTGCAACTAATGAATATGAAGTTGGCACTAACGGTCCAGCTATAGCTGCGCTCTCATCTGGGCTACACTCTGTTAGGCATGAAGACCAAGGACTTTACAGTGTAATTTTTGGTCGAGATTCATTGCGCGTTGCAATTGATTTAGTCGACCATTACCCAAAACTTGCCAAAGTAACAATTCAAAAATTAGCTGAATTGCAAGGCACTACATATGACACTGCTCGTGAAGAAGAACCTGGTAGAATATCGCACGAAGTTCGTCTAGCAACCGATCCTATCGCTATCAGGCTCACTAAAGAGCGAGGTTGGGGCTGGCCATATTACGGCTCGGTTGACGCTACCCCCGAATTTATTCGTACACTTTATGCATATTGCAAGATTTCTGATCATAATATAAATTTTCTATCCCAAAAATACATTGATAAAAATGGTCAAAACAAAACAATTGCTGACGCTTTAGTAAGTGCCGTCGATTGGATACAAAAACGTATGCAGGATAACCATCAAGGACTGTTAGAGTATAAGTCTGTCTTAAAGCATGGGATTGAAAACCAGGTCTGGAAAGATTCTTGGGATGCTTATCACCACAGCGACGGCACAATCGCCAATCACGAACAAGGAATAGCTTCAATTGAAGTTCAAACAGTCTCACACGATGCTTTACTGGACGCTGCCGACATGTACGACTCAGATATTATCAATAAACATCAAGAGGCCAGCCAATTACGTGAACAAGCAAAAATATTAGCAAAAAATATTATTGATATCTTTTGGACAGATGATAAAGGTGGATATTTTGTCATCGGAACCGATCGGGATAATGATGGCAATTTACGACAACTCAAGATTCGAACGTCAAACATGGGACATATGTTTAATTCGCGTGTTCTAGACGGTACTGAACATGCCGATAAACGACTGGCAATACTAAGGCAGCTACAATCACCTGAAATGCTGTCAATCAGTGGCGTCCGTACCCTAGCAAGTGATGAAATCAGATATCGCGAAGGGGCTTACCATAATGGCAGTGTTTGGATTTGGGATACTCATCATATCGCCAAAGGGGCTCGCCGACATAACGATAATCCCGATTTTACAGCTTTTGCAAATGATTTAGATGACCGAATTATTAATGTTGTCGATACTATCGGTGAATTCCCTGAATACGTCAAAGGTGGCAGCGGGATTGCAATTAACACACGAATCATCGATGTATATGATAGCAAAGCAGAAAGAATCAATCGCGTCGAGCAACCACCCCAAGAGGTCCAAGCTTGGACAGTAGCCGCTATTCTAGCCACAAAGTGGCGCAACAGTAGATAAGAATCACTTATCTTGATTCAATAACGCCGCCAAAACCCCATTTGTCCACCCAAAACCATCTTGCAACGGGTATTCACCACCACTACCTGGCTGGATTGAATTAATTACATTGTATTTTTCAACTAATTTATGCTTTTCGCTTAAGTTGTCCAGATTCGTTTTTATCCAGCGACTTTTAATTTCATTCGCCAGATCGTTATAGCCATAGTTACGTAAGCCTTCAATCGCAATCCATTGCAATGGGGCCCAACCGTTCGGGCTATCCCATTGTTGTCCGGTTTCAACTAAAGTCGTCACTAAACCACCCTGCCTAAGAAAATCTCTTTCCAGGCGCATGGCTATTAAATTCGCTTGATGGTCCGTGGCGATTTTTGCATAAAGTGGAAAGACAGATGCCAATGTCAATCGACCCGTTTGCTGGCCATCATGAAAATAATAATCATTAAAAAAACCAGTTGATTCATCCCAGCAATAATCATTCAAAGCTTTAGCTCGACTATTCGCCAGCAACCTAAATTTACGAGCAAATATCGGCTGTTTAATATATTCGTAAGCTTCGGCAATCGTAATTTCTAAGTGATGCAGTAGACAATTTAAATCAATCGGCACAATATCAGCTGTTCGAATTGTCTTGATATCTTGAACGTCATCAAACCAGCGCGAGCTAAAATCCCAACCTGATTCGGCCCCGGCACGCAAATGTAAATACATACGATCGGATTGATAATCTGGTGCATTGCCAACAGTCTTTAAATCTTCATTTAACGATTCTGCTCGTGGCGTAGACTGCTTATCGTAATATCGATTCAACATTGTCCCGTTAGGCATTTCAACAACCCGGGCATTGGCTTTATATTCACTTTTTGATAATTTGTTCTTGCCTTTCATCCAGAAGTTATATTCCATCACCATATATGGTAAATATTCTAATAAAACTTTATTACCTTTGTGGCTGGCTAATAATTTAACCATTTGCGAGAAAAACGGCGGTTGAGACCGACTTAAAAAATATGTTCGATTAGCAGTTGGAACAAAACCAAATTTTCGAATCATATAAGCCACATTTTTTATCATACCCTCAACTTTATCCCAATGGTTATCAGCCGCCAGTCCCAACATAATAAAATAACTATCCCAATAGAATTGCTCCGAAAAGCGTCCTCCAGGCACAACATAGGCATAAGGCAAAGCAATTAATGAACCCTGATTACGGCGCTGCTTACGCTCTAAAACACCCCAAAGTTCATCAATATGTTGACGTGGGGTCATATTTAAATTAGTTTTATAAATAGATTTTTGTAAATTATTATTATAAAAATGACGACTTATAAAATCGTGCAGGTCAAATTTTGGATCATCTTTTAACAACGCGTATTCTTGCTGAATCTGTTTGACTCGATGACGTGGCACTAAATCGGCAAATAACTTGCCATCCTTATATACATGATTTTGCTGAACATCAAAATACAAATCACCAAATATTTCGTCTGGACTTTTTTTCGACTTAATTAACTGCCCTACCGAAGAAACTAATACTGACTTTATTTTATCTTTATCTATTCGACTTTGTTTATTTTGAAACATAAGATACATATAATTATAGTGCTTAACGTTGACCATTGCAATTTTATAATTTAGTTATATAATTAACAACATATTTATGGCCTCAGGTTTAACAATTGTTTCTAATCGTTTGCCTATTAGCGTCAAGAAGACTGGTACTAAATTAGAGTTTTTTGATAGCATTGGCGGCCTAGCAACTGGCATGTCGGGACTTACAAAAGACAAAAGAAACAAGTGGGTAGGCTGGCCCGGGATACCTAGCGATCGACTAACCGAAGCTGACAAGCAAAAAATCACCAAAAAATTATTAAGTCGCAATTGCTATCCTGTATTTTTAACTCAAAAACAATTGGATAATTTTTATAATGGCTATAGCAATCAAGTTCTTTGGCCACTACTACATAGTTTAAAAGTTTCAAAAATATCAGACAAAAAATACCAATCTTATTGGAAATCATACCAACAAGTTAACAATATCTACACAGATGCCGTTATTAACCTAAACGATCACGGTAATCACATATGGGTACAAGATTACCAATTAATGTTACTGCCAAACTTAATCCGTCAACAACTGCCAAATACTAAAATAGGATATTTTTTACATGTTCCATTCCCTAAATTTAATCAAACATTCCCAACCGAGATTAATTATCTAATAAATGGTCTACTTGGAGCCGACTTAGTTGGATTCCATATTGACGATTACGCAAATAGCTACATAAATTTTTGTAATAAATTAGGATATACCATGGTTGATTCAGATGGTATATTAGTCGATAAACGACTAGTTAAAGTTGCTAGCTTTCCAATGGGAATTGATTTCGGTAAATTCTCAACAACTATTAATAAGCCCTCTGTAAAAAAAGAATTAAAAATATTATTAAAAAAATATCATAACCAAAAAGTCATCTTAACAATCGACCGGGTCGATCCGACAAAAGGCCTTATTGAGCGCGTATCAGCCTACTACCAATTCCTTAAGCAGAATAAATCGACTCACGGTAAGATTGTCATGGTAATGGTAGCTGTACCATCAAGAATCGAGGTTAAAGAATATCAAATTCTACATCGTAATCTTGAAAATATTGTTAATGATATCAATCAAGAGTTTCAAACTTCTACTTGGAAACCAATTGATTTTATTTATGCCAGCTTACCATTCAATCAAATAGCCGCCCTTTATCAAATTGCCGACATAGCATTTATCGTCCCACTAATTGATGGCATGAACTTAGTTGCCAAAGAATATATTGCCAGTCGAAAAGACAGTGGTGTTTTGATATTAAGCCAAACAGCCGGCGCCGCCAAAGAACTAACCGACGCATTAATTGTTGACCCAAGTAATCCCGAGAGCTTGGTTAAGGCGCTATCCGACGCAATCTCAATGTCTAAAATTGAACAAAAAAAACGATTAAATAAAATGCAGCAACAAGTTTCAAAATTCACAATAAAAAAATGGCTTAATGATTTTACTAAGAATCTAAATAAATCCCCAAATCATAAAAATAATATAACAAAATCACTATCAGAAAAATGGCAAAATAAATTACTAGATTCATATTCAAACGCCTCAAAAAGTGCACTTCTACTAGATTATGATGGCGTTCTGGCACCTTTTGTAATTAACCCAAAACAAGCAAAACCAACTGCCAAACTAAAGCTGACGCTAACTAAACTAACGAGCAACAAAAAGAATACGATCGTTATTATAAGCGGGCGCGGCAAAGAGGACTTAGACAAATGGTTCAACAGAATACCAATAACAATTGTGGTCGAACACGGTAATTTTGTGCGTTCAGCCAACGATAATAATTGGCACGCCATAAATAATTATAGTAATTCCTGGAAAAATGAAGTAATCGACATCTTAAATATTTATGTTAGTAAAATACCAAAGTCGTTTATAGAAAATAAACAAACTTCTTTAGTTTGGCATTATCGAGCCGCAAATCAGACTAAGATCAAACAAAATCTTGATGAACTCAATATTTCATTATTGCCACTCGCCCAAAAATATAACCTAAAAATTGACCAAAGTAATATGATACTTGAGATTCGTTTGAAAAACATCAGCAAAAGCCAACCAGCATTAAAATACTCAAAACAAGCCGACTTTATATTGGCTATCGGCGATGACAGAACCGACGAAGATATGTTTGAAGCCTTACCATCAAACGCTTGGACTATCAAGGTTGGGCCAGGTTATACCTCGGCTCGTTTTAGACTGAAAAATGTAGACGAAGTTCATACCCTACTTGAAAATATGAGTCAGTAACTAATTAGTTTTTTGCGGCACGTTTGCGCAAGTTTGGGTCAAGAATTCGTTTGCGTAGGCGTAGGTTCTTTGGAGTTACTTCTAATAGTTCATCATCTTCAATAAAGTCGATACATTGTTCAAGACTTAAATTCGTAAATGGCGTCAATTGAGTTGTACCGTCACTTGACGAACTGCGCATGTTTGTTAGGTGTTTAGCTTTACAGACGTTCATTTCAAGGTCTTCGCGGCGTTGATTCATACCAACGATCATACCCAAGTAAACTTGCGTTCCAGGGCCGACAAACAGTGTACCGCGTGACTCACCCATTTCCAAAGCATAAGGCGTCGTAACACCAGCTTCGGTTGTAACCAAAGCACCATTGCGAATCTGTGGCAATTTTGGACCAAGTGGTTGATAACCATGTGGCAACGAGTTCATAATAACAGTACCCTTTGTAGCGGTCAGCAACAAGTTACGTAGACCGATTAAAGCCCGAGTTGGCAAAATATAAGTTACGCGGGCAGCACCGCTGGCAGCTTGTTCTTGTTTAACCATGGCAGCACGCCTGGCACCAAGTTCTTGGCTGACAGTACCCAAAAATTCTTGAGCGACTTCAACTAATAATTCTTCAATCGGCTCTTTAGTGACACCCTCTTCAACAATAGTCACAACTTGTGGACGACCGACTTCAAATTCATAACCTTCACGACGTAAAGTTTCAATCAAAACTGAAAGGTGTAATTCACCACGGCCAGAAACTTTAAAGCCAATGCCATCATCTTCGACGCGCAAGCTAACGTTGGTTTCAAGTTCGCGTTTTAAACGATCACCAATTTGACGAGAAGTATTGTATTGACCTTCTTTACCCTTCATTGGGCTAGTATTTGGTCCTAAATAAATACTGATTGTTGGTGCTTCAATGTCAATCAACGGCAAAGCTTCGGGAGTGTCTTTGTCGGCAATTGTTTCACCAATATGAGCTTCAGCTACACCAGTAATTGCAACGATATCACCAGCGGTTGCACCGTCAATTTCTTCGCGTGACAAACCACGGTAACCAAAAATCTTATCAATTTTTGAGTTAATTAGTGTACCGTCTCGTTTAATTAAAACGATTGGCATACCTTTTTTGACAGTACCACGATTGATACGGCCAATGGCATATTTGCCCAAGAATGAATCGTATTGCAATGACGTAACTAGTAATTGTAGTGGGCCATCAGTATTAACATCTGGCGCTGGAATATCATTAATAATCGCGTTAAAAATTGGGTCCAAACTGCCTGGTTCATCCAAATTGTCAGGTAATTCTGACCAAGCTTTTCCATCGCGACCAACCGCATAATAAACTGGGTAATAAAGTTGGCTATCGTCGACTGCTAGTTCCAAGAATAAATTTGAAACTTCATCTAAAACTTCATCAATTCGGCGTGATGGTTTGTCAATTTTATTAACAACCACAACTGTTTGTAAACCAAGCTCTAGCGCCTTTGACAAAACGAATTTAGTTTGTGGCATTGGACCTTCTTGAGCGTCAACAATTAGCAGTACACCGTCAGCCATATTCAAAGTTCGTTCAACTTCGCCGCTAAAGTCAGCGTGTCCTGGAGTATCGATAATGTTGATTTTGTAGTCACCATGATAAACAGATGTTTGTTTAGCGGTTATAGTAATACCGCGTTCGTGCTCTTGGTCACCACTGTCCATAATCAGCGTTTGATCCATTTCGGCTTGGTTAGATCGGAAGGTGTTACTTTGCTTTAAAAGACCATCCAAAATAGTAGTCTTACCATGGTCGACATGGGCGATAATTGCAACGTTTCTAATAAATTTTGGGTCTTTCATAAAAAATATGCCCGAAATCGGGCTCCTTATTTGATTAATTGATTACATTATAGCAGAAAAGTTGAATATATTCAAGCATAACAGAGTAAAATATTGAATATTTTGGGCTCGGTCACCTTCGGCAACCCCGAAACTTCGCGATTGACAACCAGTTGTCATCGGAAGGCTTCCTTGCAAACTGCCACTGGCAGTTTTCACCCCCGACCCTTGGACGGGGATTCGAGCGCCCTCAGTACATATCAAATAAAATTCCAGTCATAAAGACTGGGATTTTTATTTGGTGGGCGCTGAGGGGCTCGAACCCCCGACCCCCTCGGTGTAAACGAGGTGCTCTAGCCAACTGAGCTAAGCGCCCACACTCTAGGGATTATACAGATATACAGATTGTTTTGCAAGACAACAAATCCGAAAGTATTCATCAAACAAAATGATGATGTTATAATGTACCAGAATGCGCGCGTGCTGTAACTGGTAGCCAGGTTAGATTGAGGTTCTAATGTCCGCAAGGACGTGGAGGTTCAAGTCCTCTCGCGCGCACCAATTAAAAATGATAGTCATTGACTATCATTTTTAATTGCACTTTCGAACTAGGGCGTTTTGTAAACACTTTGACTGCCAACTGACCAGTCAAGAATATTACTATAACGATCAATTGGTGACACTAACTTCATTGAACTATTGATTGAATTTACGCTTGAACTTGTCACATATTGCGAATTTGACTGATATAATCCAATTGCAGGCACATCACTTATCCACTGCTTCACAAAGGTAATGTATTTAGCATTTCGAAGATCTAGTTCAACCCGAACACGGGCTGAAGATAATGCATCATCGCCTATAACGTTAGAATAATTTGCAAAATTATATCCACCAGTTGAGATTTGTGACGAGTGCCAATAAGCATAAACGTCAGGGTCAGCTCCAATGTTTAATTGATACAATAGCACATCATAATTACGCGGCTGCAACGTCGATTGAATGAAATTCTGCGATACATCACTAGGATTAATAACCTGTGAGCTAATCGTGATACCTAACGCTCGCCACTGATCAGATAGTATTGCCAAAACACCTTCTAATTCACTGTTTTTAACAGTCACGACAGACAGAACTAGAGGTTTACCATCTTTCTCTCTGATATTTTTGCTATTTAATAACCAACCAGCATCATCAAGGGCCTTTTTTGCAGCCACGATATCATAGTCTGGAACTTTTGGCACATCGCCCGACAATTGACCATCCGTAAACGGCAAGCTTAAAGCCAAAGTACCAGATGGTAGATGAGAACGAATTGCACTAGTATCTGTCGCTACTTGCAAAGCACGACGCAACGTCACATCTGACAATATCGCGCTTCTTATGTTGACGATAGCATAGACACCACTTTGAATTGGCTTAGTTGATACGGCGTAACTCTTCTTATCAACTTGTTTGATATCTGATGGCAACAAGTCAGCTGCAGCATTAACTTCATTTAGTGCCAAGGCTTTGACGATTGTATCACTGGTATCGTAAACGTGTAACTGAAATCGTGCCAATTTAGCATTTCCACCATAATAATTGTCATTTCGAACCAAATATATAACTTTACGACTCGAACTTGCATCAATACTCTGGACTAAACGCAATTTAAATGGACCGCTCCCAGTTGGGTTTTGGCTAAAATCATTTTCACGAATACTGCTTGGCGTCACTTTCCCTAAGATGTGTTCAGGCATAATTGGGAATGTTAGTGCATGCTTAAATGCAGCATAAACAGCTGGTAAAGTAAACTCAATCGTCGTGTCGTTAATAACTTTGACTGATATATCTTTCCATCCTGAAATAGTTGAGCGAACGCTAGGATTATTAATAAGCCCAATCGTGAAAGCCACGTCGTTAGCGGTTAATTTTGCACCATCATGCCACAATACATCTGATCGAATTTGTACCGTATAGACAGTATGTGTATCATTGACCGAAATATTGGTAACCAAATCATTATTCAGATGCCCAGTGGTATCGTATGACATTAGACTTGAAAACATCAAACGACTAGCCGATTGCTCGGCACTTGAAGTTGAAAATATAGGGTTAAGTGTATCAACCGGCCCCAACACAGCCTCGGCATATGTACCATCTTTGGCCGCGACATTTGTCCGATAACTTTGTTGATACCACATCAGTTGCAATCCAGTCGCCGCAATCAATAATCCCATAATAAGCACCCAAACAATCACCTGCCATTGCACTTCACGAACACTACTCCATCTTTTGACCACAAACTTATGAGCATGGCGAACAGTTGCGCTTTCAACTTTGCGCACCCTTAGTTTGATAAGATTTTTATTAAGGCTTACTTTCGGCAAGCGATACCATTTTTTACGGCTATCATCTGCCATTTTTGCAATAACCTATTTAACAACGGGCAAAATCAGCCCGACTAAGATAGACAGCACGAATATTACAGCCAAAATAATCGTAACTTCAAAAAGATTTTTATCAATTCCACGACGAGTTGTGTATAATTCACCCGTGCTACCAAAACCAGCACCTAGTGACGCACCTCTTTGTTGTAATAAAATAGCCAAAATCATAAGTACGGCTGAACCAATTGTGACTATCTGTAAAATACTGTTAATATTCATAATTTATTCCTTAATTTCTTTCAATTGTTTTTACAACTAATGTTGCACTTACTATATAGTTTACCAGACTCAATATCATTCCGGTAAGAATCGAGTTCAAAAATGACATATCGATGTTTGAAAATATATTTAACGATATATAAACCATCAATCCGTTGACAATAAGCATAAAAAATCCCAAAGTCAGCAATATAGCTGGTAACGCCAATACAATGACCAACGGTTTCAAGACAGCATTAACAATCGAAAATACAAATCCAGCAACCAAAAAGCCAGCAAAACTCATATTAACATCGTAAGTATTAGCTGTACCCAACAACTGAACAGCCATCCACAACCCTAACGAGTTGAACAGCCACCTGATAATAAAAATGATATATTGCCTATTCATATAACTTATATAATTATATCACAAGCTAGTTGACAGCACTGCGCTCAAGTTTTGGCAACCGGTTGTTGTAATCAAAATATCATCTTCGATTCTAACGCCAATTCCCTCCTGCGCAATATATATTCCCGGTTCGACTGTAATAACCATGCCTGGTAAAAACTCAGTCGGTTGTCCCAATGAATCATGCGTATCAACACCAAGGCCATGACTAACTGAATGCGGAAAATAGCGATGATAATCGTCTGTGGTTTTCATTAAGTTCAATTCACGCAAAGCGCTTTGCATAATCACATCGACATGTTTCTGATAATCCGCTATTTTAAGACCAGGTCGAATAATATCAATAATTTGTTGATGCGCCGTTTGGACTGCCTGATGCACGGCAATCTGTCGTTTAGTTGGCCTACCAACTGCGTAAGTTCGCGAAATATCGGCCGAATAGCCACCAATTTGCGCACCAATATCCATAATAATTAAATTATTGTTTTTAAGTACCGAATTATTGTCATGATAATGCAATGTACAAGCATTTTGACCAGATGCCACTATCGGATCAAACGCATGACCATCGGCACCGTTACGACGAAAATGATAACTAAATTCCGCTTCAACCTGATATTCAAATTCGAGTTTTGGAAGTTTTTGTTTAACAATATCGAACGCTTCAACTGTCAGATTGATAGCTTTCTTAATTTCAATTATTTCACTAGGTTGTTTAATAGCTCGAAGCTTTGCCAAATTTAAATTACAATCCTGAACATCATCAAAAATTAGCTCCAACTTTTGGCGTAATTTTTGTTGAGCTGGATTTAATACAAAATCAAAATATTTACTGTTGATTGGATCACCAACCATGTAAACCACTTTGTGTTTTTTTGATAAATTGTTCAAAACAACAGTTAACTCATCTTGACTAATCACTTTATCAATTCCGCTAATTTTTTTAGCAGTATCAGATTGTAAACTACCATAAAATACTTGATGAACATCAGATATATTGGGATTCACCAACCAAGTATTTTTACTTAATCCATCGATGACTAATAACCAATCTGGTTTATTAATTCCCGTTAACCACCAAAAATTAGCTTCCTGCTTAAATCTAAACACGCTATCGTTACTACTTTGCATTTGGCTATTCGCGGACACAACAAATATGCCATTTGAAATTATATTAATAAGTCTAGATCGGTTAGCGGTATGAAATTTACTATCTATCACATTTTAATTATAGACGATTTTATAATATTTATAACGAATGTCTACTTTTTATCGGCATGATCAATTTGATAAATCAGTGCATCAACATCTACAACATCATTAGTGTCTTTCAAATCAAGATATTGTTGACGAGCTTTTTCGAGCAAAGCCCGAGCCGACACTGGGTCGCTACTGATAACTTTGGCTGCGCTTGTTTTAATAGCATCGGTACTGGCTTTTGTAGCATTAGATTGAATCTGATCTGCGCCATTTTTATTAGTTGATTTAATAATAAACACCGATCCAATAGCCACAACAGATACAATAACTATTAATACCAGAGCAAATATTATTAGTTTCTTTTTATTATTCATTTCATGCCTTTCATATTAGCCAGCTACCGCAAAGTTACCGCTGCCATTAAATATCATTACGGTATTTGAGCCACTAGGATAACTACTACCACCTGAGGCACTCATTGACGTAGTTGGGTAGCTGAATATTACAACTCCAGCGCTACCACTACCGCCACTACCACCACTACCACGTCCGCCACCACCAGATCCTCTATTGGCAATCGAAGCGCTAGTTCCGTTTCCGCCAGAGCCACCATTGCCTGCTCCAGCACCGCCACCGCTGCCAGCTGAACCGCCATTAATACCGCCGCCGCCGCCAGCAGCATAATCAACTGAACCACCTGTAATTGAGTTAGAGCATGATGCACCGCCACCACCACCAGAACCACTGCCAGAACCACCGTCACCATTACAACCTCCGCCACCCGCCACTTCCAGCATTATTATTAGCATAGGCCGTACCGCCATTTCTACCTTGTCCGCCTGTTCCTGAAGATGCCGAATTACTACTGTTATGTTGAGTTCCACCACCACCAGCGCCCGATCCATACGTACCAGCATCAGCCCCAGAATCACCACCACCACCGCCACCGTACCTCGTAATACCATTAAATATAGAGTCGACACCACGAGATCCTACACCAGTTGTACCAGCTCCGCCACCACCGACAGTTACACCATATGTTGTCTGACCAATAGAATACGACCCATTGTAATAATAGCCACCAGCTCCGCCACCGCCCTTGCCACCACCACCACCACCGCCAGCTACAATCAAAACTTGAATTGATGGGAATGGTCTTAGATAACCAACCTCTGGCCCTTCACTTCCCCAACCACCAGCAGTATATGCGTTGGCACATTGAGCTTTAATCTTGACATAATAGTTATAACCAAAATGAGCCGTCGTCTCGCCAATTGTCGTCACACCTGTTGTCACCCAGCCAGAATTATATCCAGAATCATTACGATAATCATACTGATAATTTCCAGTCGTACCCAATGGACAACTAGATGGCGTTGACCAAGAGTAATTCGTCGTTTGCCAATCAATAAGACTAACATTTATAGCTGGCGCAGCCGGAACAGTTGTAATTAAATTAACATAATCAGTCTCAGCTCCATCAGTTGATGGAGTGCCGGAGTATGTAGTACTGACATAACAACGAGATTGTGCTTTGTAACCATATTTATAGCCCTCACTGGCAGATTGAGTCACAGATGGTGTTGTAGACCAAGGTGTATAACTTGACCATGCACCTGCATTTGTATAGCTGGCAAAGCTATACTGTGTCGTAAAACCCGAACATGCCACAACTGGCGTTATTGTCGCTTGAATAGTATTACCGCTAATTAAAGCAACGGCAACAGATGGAGCTGATGGTGTTGGCAGATTAGTATTAGCAACAACTACACTCGACCAACCACTAGTTACACCAACAAGCGCATTAACACGAAAATAATAGTTTACTCCCTATGTTAGGCCAGTCGCAACAGCTGTTGTAGCTGTTTGGGTAGCAATAACCGGACTAGTGAACGTAGACGAGGTGTCCCATTGAAGGGTGTAGCTGGTAGCACTGGCAAGCGCATCCCAAGATAGACTCATCGAGCTACTTGAAGCCGGTGTTGCCACCAAGTTTGACGGACCTGGATGAGCCGCAGCACAGCTACCTAATTGAGCGCCGAGCGACCTTGACGTGGAATCAATATAATAATGTATAGTATTGTCAGAAACACTTGTACCGTCTACACAATAAGTCTTATAACTGTCATAGCTAATAGGATCTGAAAATGTTGAGACCGCATTGCCAATACTGTCCTTTGTCGGATTAAAAATAGACGGTAAAACCGAAGGGTACGCATTGCTAAATGTATGAGTAGTCTCCATAGCAGTCGCTACACTACTTAGGTCACTTTTCAGCTGTGCTACGGCAATTGACTTATGAAAATTGCCATAGCTAATTATGCTAATAGTCGCAAGTATGCCTATAATGATTACGACCACTATTATCTCGACGAGAGTAAAGCCGTTTTTATATACTGTTGGCTGTTTGTGTTTTTTTATAACAAGATCCTTTTAATGAACCTAATAATTTCGCCTAATTATAGCATAATTAGAATAATTCTATACAAATTTCCTAATTGCTTGTGCTTTTGTTTTGCCAACAACCATTGCAATATCTGATTCGGGTACATTTTTCAGTCCACGTACACTGCCAAATTTACGAATCAGTTTTGATCTGGTTCTTGGACCGATACCAGGAATTTCTTCTAGCGCACTAGCGGTTTGCTTGTTACGTTTTAAAACCGTATGATAACTAACTGCAAATCGATGCGATTCATCACGGATTCTTTGCAACAATTTAATAATATGAGTTGATTTTGGCAGATTAATTAATGTAAAGTCATCTGTTTTAGTAACAAATCCATCTAATTCTTTCAGCTTTTTTGTTTGCAAGGACGGACCCTGCAAAATTGGTTTTTGTGGTGTAATATGTTTTTTTGGATTGGCAATTACAATCTGTTCGTCACGTTTTGCCAAACCAATAAATGGAATCGCCTGCAGACCCATTTCGTCACGAGCTTTAATGGCCGCATCCAGTTGCCCTTTACCGCCATCAATCAAGACCAAATCAGGTTTGCCCCAGCTTTTTATATTTTTCTCACTTAAACGTCTGGTGATTGTTTCATTCATATTATAAAAATCATCGTTTTTGTCAGTTCGAGTTTTAAACTTGCGATACTGCGCCCTATCACTAACTCCGTTCGTAAAAACTACCATGCTAGCTACAACATTGGTGCCGCTCATATGTGAAATATCGTAACCTTCAATTCGAGCTGGGATTTTCGATAATCCCAATAAATCAGTTAAATCGCGCAGAGCGTTATCTTTGCTGATATCCAAAAATTCTTTGTCGCCGAACATAATTCGACGCTGTAATTCACGCAAATTAAATATTTTGTTGCGAATTTTAGCTGCCGATTCAAAATCCTGTGATTTGGCGGCTGTTTTCATATCACGCTCTAAATCATTAATCAAAGCCTTGCGATTGCCATTCATATAACTAATCAATTTTCGCAAGTTTGATTTGTATTCATCGATTGACATACCAACTGGCGACAAACCTAAGTGATCATCCAGGTCCAATCTTGATCCTTCTTTTGGTAACTTTGTGTAATATGGAAAAATTTTACGCAAATAACGTAAGGCTTTTTTAACTGCAAAAGCATTATAATATGGCCCAAAATATTCAGCCCCATCATCAGCTGGATTGCGCGTAAAACTGACATATGGCCAATTGTTTTTCATATCAATTCGAACAAACAATAATGATTTGTCGTCACGCAACAAAATATTGAATTTTGGCATGTAGCGCTTGACCATTTCGGCTTCCAAAAACAAAGCATCAATTTCACTTTCAGTTTCGATCCAATCAGTATCAGCAATTTCAGCGACCAAAGCCTTGGTTTTAATGTCCATATCACGCGTACTTTGAAAATATTGTTTAACGCGATTTTTCAGAACTGCCGCTTTACCAACATAAATAATTTCACCGGTTTTGTCTTTATGAAAGTAAACACCTGGCGTAATTGGAAGTTGTTTTAATTTATCTCTTTGCATCAGATTATATTATATAGTATAATTTTAATAATATGATCCAGATATATTAGGATCCTCTACTCTTTAATAATGACAAACTAAAAACAAAGGAACAGCATGATAAAACAAACTTCACAAAAACGAATCGTTGGGTTTATTTTTGGTCTTTGGAAAGTTTCTCCAGTTTCGACATGGCTGATGATACTTAGTCAAATAATATCTACGGCTCTAACCGCAGCGATTGCGCCAATCTTTGTATCACAACTATTAACTCATATTGCCAACGGTTCAGCTACCATGGTAACTAGTAGTGGGCTACTATTCGGATATGGATTTGTGTTGTTTATAGAGGATGTCGTTGTATTCCGTTTCACTATTGCTATGGCTTATGTAGTTGAATCAAGAATGCAATCAACCATTGCTAAAAAAATAATGAACCATTTAACCGCCAAAAGTTTAGGCTACCACGCCAATCGTATGAGCGGCGGAATCGTATCCAACGCCAGCAAATTAACTGGATCAATTGAACGCTTTTGGGATACTATTATTTTTACAGCCGTGCCAATCGCGACGACATTAGTATCAGTCTGTATTGCGCTTAGTTTTATGCTTTGGCAATATGCAGTTGCCCTAGCAATACTGTCTATTGTCGTTATCATCGTAATCGTTAAATCACAAAATTCAATCGCACCTATCAGCGAAAACGTTGCTGAAAAATCTAGTGCTATGACTGCCTACTTTGCTGATGTTATAAGTAATATATCAGCCGTCAAAGCATTCGCAGGTGAGAAATCTGAAATCAACCAATACGACAAAATTGTTCACGCATGGACAAAATCAATGATGGTTGAAATGAAAAAAGTCATCATCATGACAGCTTCATTCGGCACTATGATGACTATTATGAACGTCTCTGCCTTTGCTGCCGCTATCCTTGCCACCGAATATCATTTTGCAAGCATTGGTACAATCTACCTGGTAATTAATTACACTCTCAGTATCGTCACGCAATTATGGTCAGTATCACGAACCACCCGCAATTACTTGCGAATTATTGGTGACGCCAGTCCAATGATTAATACTCTGGATGAAGAAATTGAAATAAAAGATCCAGTAAGTCCTGCAAAACTTATAATAGACAAAGGCAAAATTGAATTTAATAAAGTATCTTTCACTCATAACGAGAACGAGCAGGTACTATTTAAAGATTTTTTATTAACTGTTAATCCTGGCGAACAAATTGGATTAATTGGTAAATCAGGTTCAGGTAAAACTAGTTTAACTAGATTACTGCTACGTTTTAGCGACATTGATAGTGGCCAAATTTTAATTGACGGCCAAGATATTACTTCTGTTAGCCAATCAGATTTACGTAGCGTAATCGCCTACGTTCCTCAAGAGCCAGTGCTATTTCATCGATCACTACGCGATAATATTGCCTATGGCAAACCAGATGCTAGTGATGACGAAATATACCAAGCTGCCGAAAAAGCTAACGCAATTGATTTCATAAAAAATTTACCAAAAGGCTTTGATACCATGGTTGGCGAACGCGGCGTCAAATTATCAGGCGGCCAACGTCAACGTGTTGCAATTGCACGGGCGATACTCAAAAATGCACCGATTTTAGTTTTAGACGAAGCGACTTCAGCATTAGATAGTGAAAATGAGAAGTTAATTCAAGATGCTTTGACTAAATTAATGGAGAATCGAACCAGTATCGTTATTGCTCACCGCTTATCTACTATTGCTAAAATGAATCGAATTGTCGTGTTGGATGATGGCAAAGTTGTCGAACAAGGATCGCATGGTGACCTACTGAAAAACGGCGGTATTTATGCTAAATTATGGTCACACCAATCTGGTGGATTTATCGAATAATAATTTATAACCGCCGTTTTATGACGGCGGTTATAAAAACTATACAAAAACTACTTAGCTTCGGTATCAGTCTTGGTTGCTTGGGCACCATCTGCAGCAGGAGCTTCAGCACCATTGTCAGATGCAACTTCGCTAACATCTTCGGCGTCACCACCGGCAGCTTCGTTAGCAGCTTGCAAAGCACCCGGTTCGTAGACGTTTGCAATCACTAGTTCTAGGTTTTGATCAACATCAGCAAATTCAACACCTTCTGGTAATTTAATATCACCAACGGTTAATTTATCTTCATCAGTTGCTAAGTCAACAATTGAAAGTTCAATTGATTCTGGCAAATGAGCAGGTTTTGCCTTGACTTCAATATGCTCGATAGCTTGCAAGATAACCAATCCAGCGCGTTCGGCTGCGCTCTCGCCTTTGCCAACTAAGATAATTGGGACTTCGGTTGTAATGATGTCATTTTGGTGAATCGTATGAAACGCGATATGTCGCAGCGTATGTTTAACTGGATCCATATCGATATCTTTGATAATAGCAAGTTTTTTGCTACCATTAATTACTAAATGAACTGGCGTATGCTTGCCAGCAGCATGAATCACTTTATTAGTTTCAACTATTTTTGATTGTGTTTTTGTTGGCTCGGCGTGGCCACCATAAACTACACTAGGTACATATCCACTATTACGTAATTTAGCTAGTTTTTTGCCTTCTGCGGTCCTTGTGTCTAAGGCCAATAGAATATTGCTCATCAGTTTTATCCTTCTTTTCAGTCGTTAATAGTTGACTGCTAATATATAGTATAACATTCAATCGCTTATCATGCTAAAATTAATACTATAGTCTCCGCAATATAAATTGTTGGGATTTAGAACAGTTATCTATGAGTTATAAAACTTGTCTTCTTTGGACGAGGCATATCCATAGATACGTCGAGTACAAAAAACAAGTTTTTAACCATAGAGAACGTTTCAGATCGTAATGATTTGTATCGTGGAGACTATAAATGATTCCAGGATTTGATTTAACACAGTTCGCGCAAACAGCTGGGCCAATCGCAGCATTGGTAATTGTAGCCTTAATTATCTTTGCCGAAAGTGGTCTACTGATTGGGTTCTTTTTACCCGGAGACAGCATACTGTTCACACTGGGTTTTTTAATCCAAGGTTCAACAAGTTTTAGATTAGATATAAATATCAACCTTGCCATATTAGTATTATTCGCTGCTGCCGTTATCGGTGACAATGTCGGCTATACATTCGGTCGTAAACTGGGCCCAAGGCTATTTTCAAGACCAAATTCGCTATTATTCCGCCAAGAAAACGTTCAAAAAGCTCAAGAATTTTACGAACAATACGGCGGTAAAACAATTATTATCGCTCGTTTCGTGCCAATCGTCCGAACTTTCGCACCACTAATTGCAGGTGTCGCAAAAATGAAATACAAAACATTCGTAACTTTCAATATGATTGGCGGGCTACTTTGGACAGCCGGCATTACATATCTAGGATTTTTCTTAGGTCAACTAATGCGCAATATTGGCATTGATATTGACACGGTCTTGTTACCGTTTATCGCCTTGATTCTGGTTGTTTCGATTACACCGGCCCTGTATCACCTATTAAAAGATAAAAAACAGCGCCAAGTTATTTGGAATTCGACCAAGTTAGAAATTAAAAAAATATTCAATAAAAATAAATAAGGTACAACAAAGTGGCGCTAGAAATAATAGATTCAACAAACATTAAATCTGTTTGGATAACAAAGAAGTCTGTAATTACAGCTGTCATCTGCTTTGTTATTGGTTTAATTATTTTTATCATAGCCTATTTAGGCATGCGTCAAAACTCAGGTTTAGGAACATTTAACCAACCTGTCTTGGACTGGATGATTAATAATCGCAATTCACAAGTTACCAGCATTATGGAAGCAGTCACGACAGCCGCCAGTTTACAAATTTTTACCGTCGTTGTCGTAGGAATTGCATTCGTTTGGGGAATATTAAAAAAAGAAATATGGCGACCACTTGCTTTTGTTAGCTCGGTCGGTTTTGCAGCTGGCGTATCAACACTGCTTAAAGTTCTAACCGCCAACAATCGCCCATCACAAACCAGTATGATTGCGCCTTTTGAATTAGATTACTCTTTTCCATCTGGTCATACAATTAGCGTCGTTGTCTGTTTACTAGTATTAGGGTATTTAATCTATTCGCGTCGTTCTAGCATAGTAACTGTTACAAGTTGGCTACTTTTAGCATTAGTTGGCTCAGCAATAGTAGCAATTAGCCGTTTATATTTAGGCTATCACTGGCTAACAGACGTTACAGCGTCACTTGGATTAGGATTAATCATCTTGGCGATAGTAATAATTATCGACAGAATCGTTATTAACCGACTCGAAAACTAAAGCATTTCTTTTAAAAATTGGCCAGTAAATGAGTTTTTTGCTTTGGCAACTTCTTCGGGTGTACCAGCCGACACTATTGTACCGCCGCCCATACCACCTTCGGGACCCATATCAATCAAATGATCAGCTGTTTTAATAACGTCCAAATTATGTTCGATAATCACCATACTGTTGCCACCTTCAACTAGTTTTTGCAAAATTACCAGTAGTTTTTTTACGTCGGCGCTGTGCAAACCAGTCGTCGGCTCGTCCAATATATACAAAGTTTTACCAGTCGCGCGACGTGATAATTCACTGGCTAGTTTGATACGTTGCGCTTCGCCGCCACTAAATGTCGTGGCTGGTTGACCTAAACGGATATAACCTAAACCAACTTCAACTAAAGTATCAAGTTTACGAGCAATCGTCGGTACGTTTTCAAAGAATTTAGCACCTTGTTCGACTGTCATATCCAGCACATCGCTAATTGTCGAACCTTTGTATTTAATTTCAAGTGCCTCACGATTGTAACGCTTGCCTTTACAGACATCACAAGTTACATAGACATCTGGTAAAAAGTGCATTTCAATCTTGATAACACCGTCGCCCTGACAGTTCTCACAGCGGCCACCTTTGACGTTAAAGCTAAATCGTCCAGCTTTGTAGCCACGAATATTAGCATCAGGCGTTGAAGCAAATAATTCCCTAATTGGTGTGAAAACGCCTGTATACGTGGCTGGATTTGACCTAGGCGTACGACCAATAGCTGACTGATCAATCACGATAACTTTATCTAGTAAATTGATGCCCTCAATATTTTCGTGAGCACCAGGTACAACGTGTGAACGATGCAACCTGGCAGATAATTCTTTGGCTAAAATGTCATTAACCAGTGTTGATTTGCCACTGCCGCTAACGCCACTAACGACAGTTAATAATCCCAAAGGAAAGACTACATCGATATTTTTCAAATTATTTTCGCGCGCGCCACGAATAATTAATTCGCGACCTTGCGTAATTTTGCGACGTTTTTTAGGTACATCAATTTTTTCGATACCACTTAGATATCGTCCGGTAATACTATCTTTATTGGCGGCGACTTCGGCTGGCGTACCTGACGCCACAACGTAACCACCCATTTGACCAGCTCCTGGGCCAATATCCAACAAATAATCAGCATGACGAATCGTGTCTTCGTCGTGTTCGACGACGATTACCGTATTACCTAAATCACGCAAATGCTTTAGTGTATCAATCAAACGATTATTATCGCGTTGGTGTAGCCCAATTGAAGGTTCGTCCAAGACATACAAAACGCCCTGCAAACCTGATCCAATTTGCGTCGCTAAACGAATTCGTTGCGCTTCGCCACCTGATAATGTATTGGCCGCCCGACCAAGTTCAATATAACTTAGTCCAACGTTATTCATAAATCCAAGTCGAGCCAAAATTTCTTTGATGATTTGATTAGCAATAAATAATTCTTTGTCATTCAGCTTCAACGTGTTTTGAAACAAGTCCAAGGCGTTAGTAATATCCAAATTACAAACATCCATAATACTTAAACCATGAATTGTAACTGCCAAAACAACTGGTTTCAAACGCGCACCTTTACAGGTGTAACATTGGCGTTCGCGCATAAAACGCTCGATATCTTTGCGCATAAATTCACTGTCGGTTTCTTTGTGACGACGTTCTAGGTTTGGTATTACGCCTTCGTAAGTTGATTCGTATTCACGTCCGCTACCCAGTTCAACTGTGTATTTTTGATCACCAGTGCCGTACAAAACTTTATTTAAATCTTCGGCCGATAATTGACCGACTGGTACGTTAATACTAAATCCATTAGCTTCGGCAACTTTGGCCAGTCGTTTCATATACCAAGCATCACTGTTGACGCGATTGTATGGACGAATCGCGCCCTCTGAAATAGTAAGATTGGGGTTAAAAACTAAATCAGGATCGACTTCCAATCGATTGCCAAGACCGGTACAAACAGGGCAAGCACCTTGTGGCGCGTTAAAACTAAACAAACGTGGTTCAAGCTCGGGAATGTCTTCATTTGGGTGATCCAAACAAGCGTAACGTTGGCTGTAAGCCGTTACTGTATTGTCATCAACATTTAACACTTCGACAATTCCAGCCGCAATTTCCAGTGCCTGCTCGACCGATTGTGTAACCCGTCCCAACATATCGGGTGATAAGGCAATTCGGTCAACCACAATTTCAATATCGTGTTTAAATTTTTTATCAAGTTCAGGAAATTCATCCAGCGCATAAACAACGCCATCAACTCGCGCCCGAGCGAAACCTAAACGATTATATTGTTCAGGAATATGTGCAAACTCACCTTTTTTGGACTTAATAATCGGCGCCAAAATCATTAATTTTGACCCATCAGGCAACTTCATAATTTCATCAATAATAGTTTCAGATGTACGACGCGTAACTGGTTTACCGCAAATTGGACAGTGTGGCACGCCAATGCGAGCATAAAGCAAACGCAAATAATCATAAATTTCGGTAACGGTTGCAACTGTACTTCGCGGATTACGGCTGGTTGATTTTTGGTCGATACTAATCGCAGGGCTTAAGCCTTCAATATAATCAACGTCCGGCTTTTCCATCATGCCCAAAAATTGCCGAGCATAACTGGACAAGCTTTCAACATATCGGCGTTGGCCTTCGGCATAAATAGTATCAAAGGCAAGGCTCGATTTTCCCGAACCAGATAGTCCAGTAATCACAACTAATTTATCGCGTGGAATTTCGACGCTGATATTTTTTAGATTGTGCTCGCGGGCACCAACAACTTTAATTACCTCTGACATAGCCCATCGATTATACGCTAAATCAGCAAAATATTCCAGTACTGTGTGATTCGCAATCACAACACCACCACTCCACCCCATCATTCATCTGAGTGTCCTCTTACTCTTCCAGGGTCGGACCCTGGAAAATGTTATAGTATGTATTTTATTAGCAAGATAATCTTATAAACATCGCTAGCCGTCCAACATGAACAACACTAATACAATATCCCTTTGGCTGACCGGAAGAATAAAGTTTAGGGCACCTTGCTATCCGAGTATGTTTGAGTGGTAGCGAGTTACGCAGGATACAAAGTGACCTAAACTTTATTATTAGCGCGTCAGACAAACAGGATGTTGGATGAGTGTTGGAATGGTGGACGGTGATGAAGAATTGGGTGGTTAACTATCAAACTCAACCGGCATCACACTCTCGGCCCATAACTGCAATTCTTGCAACACGAATAATTTACTTTCATCAGTAATTGTGGCTGATAATTTTTGCAAAGATTTAACAAATTCAGGCATTGACGATGTTATTTTGTCTGATCGCCACCTCTCCCAGGCAATCGCCTCGTCCTCGGCTAAACTCTTTGGAAAATTACGGGCTTTGTAATGCAACAACAATAGTTCGAGTCGCTCGTCAGTAAAATTCGGATGAAAATCAGCTAATTTACGTTCGTCAGCACTTCGAACAGTTTCAATTCGCATTTTATCAATATCAGGCACAAATCCATCGTAAAGTTGCGCTTCGGGATCGGGTGATTTTTTGAATTCTTCACGACCTTCCAAAACCGTCCGCACATTTTCAGCAAATGCCGGTGCCGACAATAAAATTGTTTTATGTTTTGTAATCGTTTCTTCGTCCAATGATATTTTATTCCAGCCATCACCCGCCGCTAACACACCCAGCGGTGCAACTGCTGGTGCCCGATTATATTGCAATTCTTTAACCGGTAATTTTACAAAATCATCAGCTTGACGCTCATCCCAAGACGCATATATTTTAGCAGTCAATTCCTTTTGACTCATGTTAATAAACGGCGTCGGATCAGTTCGTAAATCATATATAATCACATTACCGTTTTTACCAGCCGTCAATGGAAAAGCCACAGTTGCCTTGTTGAATGCCGTATCCAATCGCCCACTGGCATACACAAACGGCTGTTTATAGTCCAAATTAACTAACTTTTTGACTTCGTTTTTGTCACGCATTTTTAGTAAATATTCGTAAAGTTGAGGTTGTTTGTCGCGAATTAATTTAGTGACCGCAATTAATGCTTCAACGTCCGACAAAGCATCATGGGCTTTAAAATGATCAATTTTATTAGCGCTGGCGATCAATTCTAGTCTATTGGTTGCAACGCCTTTGTCGTCAACTGGCCATTCAATCCCTTCGGGCCTCAGTGCCCGTGTCATCCTAATTACGTCCAACAAATCCCAACGCGACCGACCATCCCGATAACTCCATTCATATGGATCATAAAAATTACGCCACAACAAATGGCGGATAAATTCGTCGTCAAAACGAATATTATTAAACCCAACAATAATCGTATCGGGTGTAAAAACCTCATCAATTATCTTTTTCGAAAACTCGGCTTCCGTAAAACCATTTTCAACCGTCTGTTGTGGCGTAATGCCTGTCACCATCAAGGCTTCGGGACTTGGTAAAACATCATCATTCAACTTGACCAACATATTATAAGGCTCGCCAATCGGACTTAAGTCCATATCAGTCCGAATACCTGCAAATTGCATAATCCGCGCCTCACGGGCGTTTAAACCACTAGTTTCAAGATCGTAAAAAAAGAATGTTTTAGACATTGAATCTATTATATAACGCTTTTGATTGGTGACCAAAAATTAACAATATTATTAATAGCTATAACCGCACCCAACATAGTGACCACGGCTTTTATAAACCATACCGAGCCTTTGATGCGTTAAAATATTGCAGAATTTCAGCAGCTGACAACGTTCGATTATAGACCTGCGCTGTCGATATATTGCCCCTTAAAAAACTTTGCCCGCCATCATTCCATGATCCCAAGCCACCATACACAAAGTTAAAATTTGGAATGTTTGTACCGCCATTATACGCAGGACTCAATACTAATACCCCATTTACATAGATGCTTGTGGTTGATGCAATTGTACCTGGAGACTTTGTAATAACTACATTCGTCCAAGTATTATTTGTCAGCGTACCAGCCGCCGTTTTAACACCAGTACCAGATTGAAATTCAGCACTAATAATACCAGCACCGCCACTATTTAAATATAGCCCAAACGTCGTACCATTCACCGATGAACCATAAGTCACAACTGATTGCGCAATCGTATTATCAGTTGTTTTGAACCAGCTTGATATCGAAATTGGAAAATTACCACTAACGCCAACATTGGCTGATGTAGTTACACGGTCATTAATGCCGTCAAAGACAATCGAGCCACTATTATTACTGTCGTAAGTTGGCCCATTTACCAACGTCCCATTTCGACCATTACCGCTTATATCATTCCAAGTCGTACCAGTAAATGGTGATGGATATGAGGTCGTATTACCAGCGTCTAAACTAATCTGCAAGCCGTAACTTTGACAATCACCTGCTGTTGGCACACTATCGTTTGTAATTCGATAAGTCGTTGAGTTTTTTGTAACAGCTAAACAAAAACCTTGTGGATTGACGCTATTATTAACAGCATAAATACATGTTGTCGCGCCAGTACATGACGCAAGTCCCTTGCCACTATTTGCCGAAGCAATGTCGGCTGGATAACCACTGTTTGTAACTTGGTCGAGTTTAAATATGTTTGATGCGCTAGTTAGGTCGGATTGAATCGAGGCGACTGTGGCACGTTGCGAAATACCAGTATAGCTGACGATAGTTATGGCAGCCAGAATGCCAATAACGACAATGACTACTAATAGCTCAACGATTGTAAAACCGCTGTTTTTAGTACTTTTATGAATGCATTTAAATATGGATATACTAGATCTCTTTATCATGGAAGCAAATACCTAATCACTACAATTCCACCATTACCAGCAGTACTAACTGCGCCACCGTTACCAGCTGAACCACGTAATGAATTACCAGCATCACCAGGAGTTGCGCCCGAACCAGCAATTAAATTAGCTGACGTTATAAACGATGGGTTATAATAACCCGACCCGCCACCGCCACCAGAATTACCAGCTGGGCTATCGCCGTTAAACCCTGAACCACCACCCCAATAACCACCACCTCCGCCACCACCTCCGCCAGAGTCACCACCACTCGCTGGTGTCCCGCCTTGCAGAGCCGTTCCTTGATACGGACTAATCGCACCAAAATTACCGCCATTACCCCCAATTATTTGCGTTCCCGCATCTCCAGATAGTGAACCACGGCCAGCAATTCCAACAGACCCGCCACCAGCACCACCATTGGCAACATAACCACCGCCACCGCCACCGCCAGCCATTAACAAAGCCGACGCTTGACTAGCAGACCCATTAAAGACACCCGAATAGCCACCACCTTGACCTGAGTATCCGCTGCTTGGAGCCAAGCCACCACCACCAGTTACTGCTGGTCCTGAGTTTGAGCCATTTGCCATAGATAATCCACCGCCACCAGCAACTATAGTGTACGACGAACCACTACTAACCGACATCGTGCCACTAGCACTACCGCCACCACCACCAGTCCCAGCATTGCGACTACCGCCGCCGCCACCACCCCAAACATACATATCGACACTACTAATACCACTGGTTACAGTAAAAGTGCCACTGGTTGTAAATGTATGAACCCGATAACCGCCAATATCAGCAATAGTGCCCCCGCTAGCATTCGAACATGTACCCGATATTGGGGCTGAATCATTAGTGACACGATAATAATTTGTACTATTATTACTAACTACAACGCAAAAAGTTTGAGGGGTAGATGAATTATTGAAGCTGTAAAAAACATCATTTGACCCACTTTTTTTCAGACAAATATTGGTAGCACTTTCAGCAATGGCGCAGTTGTTGGTTAACGGATAGGCGCTATTTAAAACCTGAAAGACTTTTAATTGCTGTGAACTATTTGATAAGTCTGATTGTATTGAAGCAATAGTTGCTTTGTTAGATATACCAGTATAGGACACAATCGTAATTGCAGCCAAAATACCAATAACAACAATTACAACTAATAGTTCCACGATCGTAAAACCACGCGAATAGACTGGTGTATTTGAATTGCCCACAGATTCAGCACCATTATACATATGATTAAGTATAAGCGGGATATGAGTAATATTCAAGTTAGCAAAAGTAATATTTTTTTGCCATATTCTATTCGCTATCCAGCGATTTAATAGCCAGCTTTATTGCTCAAGGAAAGTAAACCTACTATCACCAATTTGAATAATACTATCGCCTTCAACACCACGACGGCGAAGTTCGTGAGATATACCAAGTTTTTTCATAATATCACGCAAACGGTTAGTACCATCGTAATTTGTATAATCAGTTCGACGGGCAAATCGTTCAATTTTTTCGCCAGTTACGACAAATGAAATTTTGCCATCTTCGTCTTCAATACGATCAACCGTCCAAGCTTCGGCAATTTTAGCAGTACTGAGTGAGATTGTTTCGATTTCTTCGACTTCGTTATCAATAGCGTTAACAACTTCACGAGATTTGACAACTTTATCGCGTAGCGCCCGCAACACTTCAGTCAAACCAACATGGGCACTAGACGAAATCGCAAATACTGGCGTATCACCCGCCACCGCCTTGACGGCATCAATTTGCATTTGAATCATTTCGTCATCTAATCCATCAACTTTGGTCAGTGCAATAATTTCAGGACGGTCAGTTAAATCAATACTGTAATTTGCCAGTTCGGCCCGAATAATTTGATAAGATTCAGCCACATCATCCGAATAAGCATCAATCATGTGCAACAGTACGGCCGTTCGTTCGACGTGTCGCAAAAAGGCATCACCCAAACCCTTACCTTCGCTAGCGCCTTCGATTAATCCTGGAATATCAGCAATCAAGATACTAGTATTATCAACATCCGCTACACCTAGATTCGGCGACAATGTCGTAAAGGCATAATCAGCAATTTCAGGACGAGCATTACTGACAACCGACAAAAACGTCGATTTACCAGCATTAGGAAAACCAACCAATCCGACATCAGCCAACAATTTTAACTCTAATTCTGCTTCAAATATTTCGCCCATCTCGCCCTTTTCAGCAATGCGCGGAGTTTGGCGAACCGATGATTTAAAGTGAGCATTGCCCGAGCCACCTTCACCACCATGGGCAATAATAACTTGTTGTTTATCAAATGTTAAATCGGCAATTATTTTGCCAGCCCGACGAACAATCGTACCAACTGGAACTTTGACGTAAAGTGACTCACCACTGCGTCCACTGCGATCACATTTTGAACCATTATCGCCTGATTTAGCTTTTAATTCTGGTTTGTAACGAAAATCAATTAAAGTGTTAAGTCCGCCATCAGCAACAAAGACAACGTCGCCGCCATCGCCACCAACACCACCATCTGGACCACCTTTGGCAATATAAATTTCATGCCTAAAACTAACGGCTCCATCGCCGCCTTTTCCTGCATTAATAAATACTTTGGCGGTATCGACAAACATATATACCTATATTATAGCACAATCGCCCCTGTTTAGCTACTATAATATGACTTCGCTGGACAGCGAATGGAATATGGTCAATTTAATTATTCCAATAGCCATCTAGTGAATATACAGATATTGACCAGCATTACCAGCTGAAACGGTACGCCCAGAAATAATATTATAACCACCACCAGAGACATATGCATTCATCTCGCTAATACTTAAGTCGCCATTATCCAAGATCGATTCTACTATCGCTACGTGTCCTAAATAGCCGCCGTTTTGCATAATCGCGCCTACTGAAGGCGTATTATTAACGACTAAGCCTTCCTGAGCGGCCATATATGCCCAAGAGCTAGCATTACCCCAATGATCGCCAACCGGCAATCCAAGTTGTTTTCGACGGTTATATACATAAAGTGTACAGTTACCATGAGAATACAAACCATTATCTGGAGTTCCATAGCCTATATTCCAAGTATTACCGCCAAATCCTGTGCCGTAACCTGAAAAATAGTTAATTACGACCGGAGCAACATAGCCCGGACGTTCAGTTTCAGGCAAAGTTGCACTAGGTAGAATTATCTTGGTATTCGGCACTAGTCCACTTAATTCCAAGTCATTATATGTAGATAAACGATCCTTATCGACACTATATTTTGTCGCAATCGTATCAATCGTATCACCTGATTTAACATCATACAAAACACCATCAATTGGAAGGATTCGAAGTACTTTGCCTACCGCTAGCGCATCCGTAGTTAAGTTATTAGCCCATTTAATTGTCTGAGCAGCAATGTTAAACTTCACCGCTAATGAGCCAACTGTATCACCAGCAACCACCGTATAACTGGTGACTAATCGATTTTCTTGAGTCGATGCAACAATTTGTGGCTTGGCCGAGCTAGCGCCATTAGATTGCATAAATTCGCTTTTTATTTGAGCTGATACAGCCAAGTTAGCTACTGACGTAGCAATTGGTAGATTTGCCGTAGAGGCAACCTCAGCTGCGACATTAGTGGCGATAACATTATCAACTGAAGTCTTATCAACTTGATTATTAAGCGAGGTCTTATTGCTTTCAGACGATGTAGCTGATGAACTTTGTGGACCGGTATATCCAACATAGACTAGTGCAACAATGACAGCAAAAACACCCGCATAAACAGCGATAAGTGATGGTTTAATTTTTGGTAACAATTTAGAACGACGTTTTGGTGTCATTGACTGCCGAATATCAGCAGGCAATCCACTAAGGTTCGTTCTGATTGGACTACGAATAATTAATCTCCTGCCATTTGCATTAATAACAGCATTTCCAAATTAACGGAATTGCAAATGTGCTAATGATTAGTATATCAATTATTGCCTATTGAGTCAATTTAAGGTGTACTACATTTTACTGCACAGTGATTAATCACATTAGCTTGATGCTCAGCCTCGGTCTTTGCAAAGTAGGTAATATTATCATCACCACTAAGGAAAAAAAGATAATCACCCGACGCCGGATTAGCTACAGCCTGCATAGCCGTCAACCCAGGTACGGCAATTGGCCCAGGTGGCAGACCAGCAAAACGGCGAGTATTATATGGCGAGTTCAAATTTGGATCGCGCGCCACACCTATTTTATCGGCAATGTATTGGTATGTAACGTCTGATCCCAACGTCATACCACTAGCCAAACGAGAATAAAATACTTGGGCTATTTGAGGCTGGTCAGTTTTATTACCCGACTCACGCTGAACGATTGACGCTAATGTAATACCTTCGTACAGATTCAATCCATGACTAGCAAAACCAGCAATCAGATTATTTTTTTGAACAACTGAATAATATTGTTGAAATACACTTGTTAAAATATCCTGAACAGTCGCGCCAACGTTAAAATTATAAGTCTCTCCATAGATATATCCTTCTAAATCAGCTGATGCTGGTTTGTTAGCAAATAATGGACTATCATAAGTCATTTTTAACGCCGCAGTGATGTCTGCATCTGAATAACCAGCATTTTTCAAAACCGTCGTGACATCATATTTTTTAGTCGCATTAGTATTATCTACTAACGTTGCACCAGGATAAAAAGTAATACTGAATTGATCAACCGATCCATTAACTAAATGATTAACTATTTGCGGAATTGTTTCAGCTGGCGATAAACGGTATGTGCCGGCCTGCAAATTTTTGTTGTTATTTGACATCTTTATGTACAAATTAAACGCAATTGATGATCTAATAATCGACTGGTTCTGCAATTCATCACCGATTTGAGCTGGCGTACTCCCAGATGCAATTTTGATTAATTTTAACTGCCCTTTGTCAGTACCAACCGAAGTAAGTTGCGTGTTATACCAAATCACTCCAACTACTAAAAAACCAATTAGAATAGCTGTTACAATGCTAATAACCCAAATAATGGTCCTATTTTTTGCAGGCTTTTTGCCAGTTTTTAAACCACTAGGCTGACCATTTATCGGTTGTGGCACTATTTTTTGTACTTCTAATTCAGGCATAATTTGCTTCTAAATAATCTTGTAATATTATTGCCGCCGCCTGAGCATCAATATCAGCTTTAGTATAAGGCCGTTTGTAACTAATCAATTGCTGCTCGGCAATGACACTGGTTAATGACTCGTCCTGAAAAACTATCTTTGGCGCAAAATCAGTCAATTTGGCAGCAAAATCTTCAACAAATTGAGTTTGTTTTGTCGTCTGACCTGACTGATTGCGTGGATAGCCAATTACCAAAATATCAGCTTTTTCTTTAATAACAATTTCAGCGATAGATTGTAACTCGTTACCGTCAACTTCAATTGTGTCAAATGGAACGGCGATACGTACTGACGTCTGACCAACTGCGACGCCAATTCGCTTTTCGCCCACATCCAAACAAACTAATGAAATCGGCTTAGGCATTGGTCAAAACGAATTCAACTTGAATTTTATTAATGTCATTTGGTACAGTATTGACCCAGAAGTATGAGAATTTAGTATCAACACTATCGACGCCCTGAATAGCACCAATTAGTTGCTGAACATCGCCATATTTCAGACCTTTTACTTGCTCTTTGATTGCTGCTTGGTCGATATTAGGACCAATCTTGCCAGTTGCAGCTATGTTGATAGTCGATCCAGTGTCGGTTTTTTGATAGTTTTTCAACAAAATACTATTAATACCATCGTCAATTATTATTTGAGTTTTAGCGTTCAAGATACCAACCTTTAAGGAGTCTTTTAAAAATAGTTCTAGTTCGGATTTAGCAATCGCCGTAATTGAAAAAGTCGTTTTGGATGTTAATTTTGCCTTGCCACCTGTAGCCTCGGCACCGATTGCAGGTACAGACACGGCAGCAACCCGATTGACATCAAAACTGTCTGATATGACTTTTTCACCATTCGTAAATTCGGCAATCAATTGGGTCTTATAATCATCAGTTGATAAGTCTACCAAAGCTTGACTAGCCTTTTGAACATCGGTAGCCGTTACATAAGTGGTAGTTTTTGCTAGGCCGCCGGTCATTGCTGTGCCAACACCAGAATAATTTGAATAGCCATCAACCGTGTAGGCAACACCAACAGCTAAATTGTAATCTTCACCATTTACACTTGCCAACACATTACCGCTTCCGGTTAAATGGCATCCACCAACACCACTGGCATTGTTAACATTGATGTCTTCCTGAGAAACAAAGACTTTGCCGCTTGAACTAATGATGTTCGTACCTGATGGAACCAACAAATCAGAACCAGCATCAGCACATTTAATAGATAAAGTTACAACACCAGATGCTTTCGTTCCATCATCCCTGCTGCCTGTCGCCGTAAAATCAACACTAAGGTCTTTTTGGGTTTGCTTGGTGATTGACTGAATAATATTTTTTGATACATCAGTTGCAACTGTTCCACCTAGATTTAAAGCCTTGCTGATATCAACTGAAGATGTTTTGGCGGTAATTATAATCTTTGCTGATGGCGCATATGAAGTCGCCCAAACAAAGAATCCAATCACAAAAGGTGCCAAAAATAGCGTAATAAATAATCTTTTACGGAATCGGCCAAAATCTGGGACTTTTGTCTTTGATTTATTCGAATTTACTATCGGCAAAGGTGCTGTAGTTGACGGCTTAACAACCTGTGGAGCATCAGTTTCAACATCAATCGTCTCGATTGCTTCACTAACGTCATCAGGTTGGGTAGAATCGACAGTTTTAACTAATTCACCGACTGGTAACTGCGCACCATCGATTACATCTTCGTCGTCATCAACCTCCAAGGCTGCAATTTCAGCAATTTCAGGTCTACTTTGTAGGTTTTTAGCAATTGGAATTTGCGCTACTGAAGACAAAGCAATTAAAGCCTGATTGTTAGTAATCAACACCAAATGTTTGTGACTGTTATCAGCCATGCGCGCCAACAAACGCAAATTTACGGCACTTTGTAATACACCAATTCGTTTTGGTGGAACAAGGGCGACAATCTTTTCTTTACTAGCTTTAATTTTGCCAATAATTGCCGTTATATCATCTTCAACATCAATGTAAATTACGTCTTTGTGCATATTTATATTCTCAGGATTCGGTTAAGTTTGTCTTTGATTGAATCACTGCCGCTACTGCCTATTATTGTATCATAGCCGACTCGCAGAAGACCCATAGCTGTAATGAAGGTATGGTCTTTGACTAGGCTTGTCGAATCAGTAATTCCGATAACTTCTGACGGCTTAATATAATGAATCGTAGGCTTTTTGGTGAATGGCAAATCTTTGTGCCAATCCTGTTGTTGCAAGGCCGCGACTAGTTTATTCAAACTGGCGCCACCGCCACAAAGTAAAATTCGATTTGGCAAATGATCAGCTGAATTAAATTCACTAAGTGCTAATTCGACGCCAGATATCCAAACTTCCAATGTCTTATCGATTGCCTCGTTGACATCTTTGGCGACGCTTGGTTTAATCTTTTCGTTATCAATATTTACTTTCAATTTTTCAGCTTCATCGTAAGTAATGTCTAATTCGCTGGCGATAGTGCGCGTAAAACTGCGACCACCAATACCAAACATTTTAGTACCTTCGACGCCACCATCATTTACAACTGCAATATCAGTCGTACCGCCACCAACATCGGCTAATATGGCCGTAAAGTTGCTGTTTGAATCTGTACCAAGGACACTGCGACTGACTGCAAATGGTTCGGCGGCAACCGCCAACAGTTCTAACGACAGCTCTTCGGCAACACGCTCAAGCGCACTAATGTGAACCATTGGCGCAAAGGCGGTGTAAATTTGAACAGCCACATCATGACCTTGAAAGCCAATTGGATTACTGACTTTATAGCCATCAATATGAATACTAACCAGTGCGCTGTTAACTAATTTAATCTCAACATCGGCATTACCAGTTTCAAGGGCAATTTGTTTTTGAGCCTTACTTTGAGCGCGTTCTTGAACTTTTTCAATAATAAATTCCATCTCGGCATTATCCAGCGGACGTTCGGGCTGAGGACGACGGTAGCGAATGGTGTTTGTGACACCTTTGACAAGTTCACCGGCGATACCAATCACGACTCGTTTAGCTTGTAATCCCGCTTGGTCTTCGGCCTGCGATAAGGCTTCTTCACAATTACGTACCACACCTGAAATATCGGCAATCGCACCAGCATACATGTCGCTAATTTGTTGGTGAGCTCGCCCAACACCTACGATATCTAGGTTTTCACCGTCAAGTTTGGCAATTAATGCTTTGATAAATTCAGTACCAATATCAAGCGCAACGATGTAGTCATCGGCGTTATGTGTTTTGCGGCCTTTTCGAAGTTTATTAAATACCATATTTATATACCATTATATACTAATGGCGGTTGTGGTTACAGAGCAATAGTTAGCTAATAGCTATTGGAATATGGAATATAGCAAGCAACAACTACTGATTAGACCCTGCCATATTCTAATAGCCAAATTCCATTAGCCAACTAATGCTGCTTTAATTCGGCGGACGCCGGCGGATGATGATTCTTCTTTGGTGATTTTGAACCTTTTACCGCCTTCGGCTAGTTCGCCAGTGTGATCAACGTGTGGGCCACCACAGATTTCAAGACTGAATGGTTTATCAGCGCCGTCAGCTATCATTTTATAAACCGTAACATTGGCACCATATTTGTCACCAAATTCGCCATAAGCACCCATAGCGCGGGCATCAGCAATTGGATATTCAGCAAAACTAACTTTCAAATCTAAATCAATTTGTTCGTTAACGATGTCTTCGATTTGTTTAATTTGTTCGGGAGTAACTTTTTCGCCCCACGAAAAGTCAAAGCGCAAACGTTCTTCGGTAATATTGCTGCCTTTTTGCGCAACTTTGTCGCCCAAAACCATACGAAGCGCTTGCCCCATTAAGTGAGCGGCGGTGTGATACTTTTTGTGAATCATACTGTCACCACCCAAACCACCTTTAAAGGTCCCTTTGGTTGCAGTTTGACTACGAGCGCGCTGTTCAGCCATTTTATCGTCAAATTCAGCCCGCCAATTTTCAGATAATTTAATATCTTGTTTAAAAGCTTCTTCGGTCGATAGTTCAACTGGAAAACCATAGGTATCGTACAGTGTAAACAATTCCGTACCAGTCAGACCGTTAGTTGCGAATTTTGCCAATTCGCGTAAACCTTTTTGTAAAGTCTGCCGAAAGGCTTTTTCTTCTTTGACTAACACCGCAATGACAGCATCGCGCTGCGCCTGAACTTCTGGATAATCTGTGGCATACAAATCAGCTACGACTGGAACAATTTCGGGCAAAAAATTCTGTTCGATACCTAAATCAAAGGCAAATCGAATTGCACGGCGCAACAATCGGCGCATGACATAACCTTGCTCTTTGTTTGATGGTACGACACCATCAACCGCCAAGAATGTTGCAGCCCGCAGGTGATCAGTGATAACACGCATCGCATTTGTGTGACTTTCATAGTTTTTACCGCTAATTTGCTGTAGTTTTTCAACAATCGGCCACATTACACTAATCTTGAAAACATCGGGCATATCCAAAGCTGCTGCTGCAATACGCTCTAAACCACCACCGTAGTCAACATTCTGCTTTGGTAATTTATCAAATCCATTATCCGTTTTTACATACTCCATAAAGACGGAATTTCCCAGTTCGATATAACGTCCGCAGTCACAGTTTACATGACATTTTTCGCCATATTTTGGATCATGTTGAACCTCAGGAAACAAATAAAATACTTCACTATCTGGACCACCTGGTTCGCCAGTTGGCATATATTTCGCTTTACCAGCACGACACCACCAGTTTTTTTCACTGTAAAATGAGATCCTGGCATTTTGTCCGCCAATTTTTGCGCCATTCTCTTCTGTGCCAATTTCAAGTTGTGTCGCATCAATACCAGCCGATTTAAATATTTCTGTCCAAACAGCTGCACTTTCGGTGTCTTTTGGTATACCTACGGAGTCATCGCCAATATAACAACTGACATAGATGCGAGTCGGATCAAGTTTGACTTCTTTGGTTAAAAATTCCCAAAACCAATTCAATTGATCACGTTTAAAGTAATCACCCAAACTCCAGTTTCCCAGCATTTCAAAAAATGTCGTATGACGATTATCGCCGATCTCTTCAATATCTTGTGCCCTTAAACATGTTTGGCTATCCGTTAATCTAACTCCTGATGGATGTTGCTCGCCCAGTAAGTAAGGCAACAAAGGTTGCATACCACTACCCGTAAACAAGGTTGTCGGGTCGTTATATGGAATTAGTTTGGCACGGTCAATAACCACGTGTCCGCGGTCTTTGAAAAATTGTAGATAAGCGTTTCGTATTTGCTGTGCATTCATATCTGTTGATTATAACATTTTTTTATTTTCATATATACTCAACAAATTTTTATAATCAAATAAAGCACCTAGTAAAAACTAGGTGCTTTGTCACGCTTGAGTGTCATTAATGCGATAGACAGACAAGCAGTAATTTCGAGACACGATACGTATCTCAATATTGATTATATTACATCATTTAATGTTTATGCTTATTTTAAATGATTATTCCGCCACCTAAACAAATTTCACCGTCATAGATTACGACTGATTGACCAGCGGCAATGGCACGTTCGGGGTTTTGTAAGTTCAAAACTACATTGTCACCGTCATAGCTTAACGTTGCATCAGTTAGCGGCGCGCGGTGGCGAACGCGGATTTGATATTTGCCAGTTGTTGGCGCCTGATTAATCCAATGAACATCAGCCAGATTAATCGTATCTTTCCAAAGTGTCCCATCATTCAAATCCGTCGTGACATAAACTTCATTTTTGTCCATATCTTTACCAACGACATAATATGGCAGCCCACCGCCCAATTCTAAGCCGTGACGCTGACCAAGTGTATAAAATATCGCACCGTCATGATGACCTAATACTTTACCAGATTTTTTATCGATAATTTCACCCGGTTTTTGATCAACATACAAACTCAAAAAGTCGCGAATGCCAACTTGGCCAACAAAACAAATGCCTTGTGAATCTTTTTTGGCCGCCGTCGACAAACCTCGTTCAGCCGCCATTTTGCGAACATCGGGTTTTGTAAATTCACCGATCGGGAACAAAGTTTTAGCCAGCGCTTCACCAGTTACGCGGTACAGGAAATATGTCTGGTCCTTGTTTGAGTCAACCGCCATTAGCAACTGGGGATTAGGGATTGGGAAATAGGAAATAGGAGTCTCGTTTTGCAATTCCCCATTTCCCATTTCCCTTTTCCCATTCCCTACCCTCGCGTAATGCCCAGTCGCAATCATGTCAGCACCATCTTCAATCGCAGCCGCCAAAAACAACTTGAATTTAACTTCTTGATTACACATAATATCAGGATTTGGCGTACGACCGTTTTTGTATTCGTCAATCATATAATCGACGACTTTATGTTTGTACTCGTTTTCAAAATCAAAGACTTGAAAATCAATACCCAGTTGCACCGCCACGCGTTTGGCATCAGCCAAATCATCCGCCCATGGACATTTCATGCCAGGCAGATCAGTTGTCCAGTTTTTCATATAGACACCAGTAACGTCATAGCCTTGCTCGATTAATAACGCCGCCGACAAAGACGAATCAACACCACCGCTCATACCAACATAAACTTTTGTCATGACCAAATTCCTTGAACGTAAAATACGACAATTTTAGCAAACTCATTGGTCGCCAACCACCAGCCACGCGGACTAATCCACCACCAAAATGACCAATCTGCATCGTTTGGCGTTGGATGATTGACTATCGTAATACCATCAGTGTGTTTACTAAACTCCAAACTAGCACGACGTTGATGATAACCAGATGTAACTAAAATAATACTTTTTATTTTAGTTTTCGTAAATATTTGCATAGTATTTTCGGCATTTTGTTTTGTCGTTGCCGAATCTTCGTCTAATAAAATTGAGGCGTCAGGCACACCAGCATTAGCGGCAATCGTCTTCATGGCTGCAGCATTACTGGGGCCACTTTTATCCTGAGCGGCGCCAGAAAATACGATAGTTTTTGCCCAACCATTTTTGTACAATTCAACTGCTGTATTTGCCCTGGACACTGTATCGCCACCACTAACAGCAACGATTGCATCCACTGCCTGACATTTTCCGATCATACCTGGAGTTTTACTACAACCACTTAAATCATCGACTTGAAAATACAGACTTATCCCAACAATAAAAACTAATACAAAAACAATCGGTATCAAAAAAAATTTAATCATCGATTAACCCGCTGATATTCTTTGCCCAGTTCCTCAACAATTATTTCACCGGCCAGTTTAATGTTTTCAGGCGTCGACAAATGCCCCAATGTAATTCGAATACTGCCATCAGCCTGTTCATCCGACAATCCAATCGCCGTCAAAACATGTGACCGAGTGCCTTTATTAGCCGCACAAGCACTACCCGTCGCTAACATTACGCCTCGATTTTCTAAAATAAATATCAAACGTTCACCATCCAGTCCAGGAAATGACATATGTAAATGGCCAGCCAAACGATGTTTTGGATGACCTGACACTATCGCTGACGGAAAGGCATCAGTTAGTTTTTTTTGTAGACTATCGCGCAGCGCTAACAATCTGTCAGCTTCAAATTTGCGATGTTCCAACACCAATTCAAGCGCCTTCGCAAAACCAACCGCACCAGCTACGTTTTCGGTACCACTGCGTAGGCCACGTTCTTGACCGCCACCAATAATTAATGGTTGCAATTTAACATGACTAGCGGACCATAATAATCCAACTTGTTTAGGCCCATAAATCTTGCCGGAATTTAATGTCAACATATCGACACCCAATCTGGCAACATTAATATCTAATTGTCCAACACCTTGTGAGGCATCACAATGCAGATATATTGGCGTTTTATTACCAATTGTTAATCGATTTTCACGTTCTGATTTAATCACCTGCGCAATGTCACGAATCGGCTGTACCGTGCCCAGTTCATTATTAGCCAGTGCTACGCTCACCAGTTGAGTTTCAGCCGTGATTGCCGATTTAACACTATCAGCTGACACGAAACCACGTTTATCGGCATTAACCAAAGTATGATTATGCAATTTAGCACAATTTAGCACGGCGTGATGTTCAATATTCGGTACAACAACATGCCCATTAATACCAGAAAATGCCAAATTAATTGATTCCGTCGCACCGGCAGTCATAATAATTTCACCTGGTTTGGCGCCAATTAAACTAGCGATTTTATGCTTGGCATCTTCGTAATCGCGTCGCACCTGAACAGCTGGCGCATATGGACTAGATGGATTATAGAAGTTATCACTAAAATACGGCTGCATAGCCGTAATAACCCGCGTATCCATTGGTGTAGCGGCCGCATGGTCCAAATATATAATATCGCTATCCATCGTCACTTAATTATAACGGTTATTGTAGCTTTTTGCCCGTCAAAACGTCACGATTATAGATTTGTTTCATCACTCGTTGATAATAAATTTCAATCGCCGAAGAAAAGTTTTCAAGCTCTTGCCCACTGATAAATTCATTTTTTACATGTGACTGGCTGCTAACTCGTAAAATACCCTTAGGATGAACTTCATAATGCAAGGTTACTGAATGGACTTTTCCATTTTGATCAGTTAATTCTTGATGAAAAAACCAGCTGCGTTCGTTATCGTTAAAAAACTCACGGCGCTCATTTGGTTGTAATGGCCCAAAAATCTTTGATCCAATTTCACTTTCACGCGCTTTTAAATCTTTTTCGGTTAATTTTGGACGGCGCGAGTCAGTTTTAAAAAGTTTATTTGAGACAGATTTAATAAAATGAGTTTTATCTCTCATTTTACTGAACCTCAATAAACGCCTTACGGGCTAAGTTGAGTTGCATTGTAACATACCTTGCTTTTTCAAACGGGTCAGTTGGAATAATTTCAGGTAGTTCAGAAACAGGCAGCTCATATGGAATAATCGCCATAGACTCTGGATTCTGTATTTTAAGTTCTTGACTTGTTGGTATATTTTCTTGCATATTATTACCGTATTCGGATATATATCTTACATACTTTAGCGTAAATTATATTTTAAACAAAGCACGTGCATTTTCGGAAGTGATTTTAACAACTTCGTCATAAGGAATTTGTCGAATATTGCTTAAATATTCAGCTACGTTCCTCACAAATGCGGGCTCATTTACTTTACCACGAAAAGGCACTGGCGTCAAGTACGGCGCATCTGTTTCCAGCAATATTTTATCCAGCGGAATCGAATTAAACATCGCTTTTTGCGACTCGTCGCGGACAAATGTGCTATATCCATTAACGCCAATATATAAACCTCGCTTTAAACCAGCCGCCAAATTTTCAGCCGAATCAGTAAAGCTGTGCAGTACGCCACGAATCCCTGAATAACTATCGAATACTGGCCAAAAATCATCAAATGCCTCGCGGACATGAAAAATAATTGGCAAATCATATTTTAACGCTAGTTCGATTTGCACTTTTAGTGCTTGAATCTGGATATCATGCGGACTGTGATTATAATGGTAATCCAAACCAATTTCACCAACTGCAATAATTGATGAATTTTTTGAATTTAACAGATTGTCAATTTCATCCCAGCCATTTTTTACCTCATGCGGATGAACACCAACCGCGACAAACAAACCATCGTTTTTTGACGCTAATTCGACGGCTAATTTTGAATTATTTTGGTCAGTACCAACACAAATTAACTGCTGAACATCCGCTAAATGGGCACGATTAATAGTTTCCGAGACATCTAACGGATAATCAGCGTCGTGGATATGACAATGTGTATCGATTAACATTTTAAGCCTTTGGGGCGTTGGGATCAGCCGTGTGTTTATAAACTCGAGGGAACAAAACGTCTTCACTGGCAACAATAACACCGGTTTCAAATGTTTTATGAATATTATCGGCCGTTGCTGGCAAAAATGGCACTAATAAATCACCAATTTGTAATAATGCACCGACTGAATAAGCCAAAACCTCTGCTAAATGGGCAGCAGCTTCGGCATCTTTGGTAACATTCTTAGCAATTTCCCATGGTTTGACATTTTCAATATACTGATTCAAGCTTTTAACCATCAACCAAACTTCGTCAATTGCACGATTAAATTCTAGATTTTCCATTGCCACGTGGTATGCGCCCATATCATGCTCGCCTTGTGGCGCTTCGCCAATTACACCGGCTTGATAACGCGTAATCATACTGGATACACGACGAATCACATTGCCTAAATCATTGGCTAGCTCGGTATTATATGAATTTTCAAATTTTTCCCAAGTAAAATCACCATCATCCAATGTTGGGATATGACGCGAAAAGTAATAACGAAAAGCATCCAAACCGTATTCATCAATCACTTGGTTTGGATCAACTATATTGCCAATCGTTTTGCTCATTTTGGTATTACCGACGTTAATATGTCCATGAACTAACAATTTTTTAGGAAGTTCAAGTCCAAGACCAAACAACATTGATGGCCACAGTCCAGCGTGAAAACGTAAGATATCTTTGCCGATAATTTGTACGTCAGCTGGCCAATATTCTTTCCAAACTGGCTGATCTGGATAGCCCAAAACCGTAATGTAATTTGCCAAGGCATCCAACCAAACATACATCACCTGAGTTGGGTCGCCAGGTACTGGTATTCCCCAACTTAGATTCTTTTTAGGGCGTGAGATACTGACATCTTGCAGACCATCTTTCATCAATTCCAAGAATTCTTTTTTACGAAACTCTGGAACAATTTGCATTTGATTGGTTTCGATTGCCGTGCGAACTTTTTCGGTAAATGCACTGGTCTTAAAGTAATAATTAGCTTCACTTAGGCGTTGATAAGGTTGATTATGATCTGGGCAAACACCATTATTAGCTGTCGCCTCTTTATCAGACACAAACGATTCGCAACCAACACAATACCAACCTTCATAATTACCTTTGTAAATATATGGTTGTAATTGTTGCCAGATATATTGAACCGATTGAATATGATGTGGGTCGGTTGTACGTACAAAATCGGTATAACCAGCGCCGACCTTTTTCATTAACTTTTCAAAATTAAGATAGGTTTGATCGGTGTAACTTTTAGGATCCAAGCCTGCTTCGGCAGCTTTGGCGGCAATTTTGTTGCCATGCTCGTCAGTACCAACTTGAAAACGTACATCATGACCGTTTTGTTTTTGATAACGTGTCCAAATATCTGCCAACAGATAATCAAGAGCATTGCCAATATGTGGCGTGCCATTAACATAGGGAATCGCAGTCGTAATATATAATTTTTTATCCATACTAATACTATTGTAACAGATATGCCAACTGCCAACAGAATGACCGTAAAAACCAGGATAAATTTTAAATTAGTTGATAGCGATACTACTGTGTAGTTACGGCGCTTGTACTAATACGGGCATTAGACTGTTAGTAATGGAATTATTACCTAAATTGCCATCCATATTTTGTCCCCAACAATAGGTTCGGTAATCAGAAGCTATAACGCAAGTATCAACGGCTCCAGTCGATATATAATTAATTATCTTACTATTAAGCAAACCTGTAGTATTTATTACAGCTACTGGCACTAGGCTATTAACAGTTGAATTATTGCCAAGTTGGCCGGCATTGTTAACCCCCCAACAATATGACAGATTGTCGGAAGCAATAGCACATGCATTCGATGCGCCCGAAGCAATTGATTTGATCGTCTTACCATTTAATAATCCCGCGGTGTTAACGGCTACAGGTACACTAAATTGTTGAGTAGCCGAATTATTACCAAGTTGGCCACTGTAATTATAACCCCAACAATAAGCCAAATCATCGGATGCTATTAAACAAGTGAAATAGTTGCCTACGGAAATTGATTTAACTGTTTTTCCACTTAACACTCCAGCGGTATTAACAGCAACTGGGGTTAAACTATCAAGATAAGCATTATTACCAAGTTGTCCGCTGGTGCCAGCGCCCCAGCAATATACTAAATTATCTGATGCTATTACACAGGTATAATTTCTACCAGATGAAATCGACTTAATCGTCTTACCACTAAGTACACCAGTGGTTGCAACTGCAACCGGCACATTGCTCTGAGTAGTCGATCCATTTCCAAGTTGACCATTACTGTTGTAACCCCAGCAATATGCAAGATTATCTGATGCAACAACACATGTATGATCGGCACCAGATGACAATGATTTGATTGTCTTACCGCTTAGAACGCCCGTGCTAGTAACCGCGACAGGAACATGACTTTCGACGGTAGAGTTGTTACCGAGAGCACCAAGCTGGTTTCTTCCCCAGCAATATACTAAATTATCTGATGCTATTGCGCAGGTATGTGCCTCGCCCGTTTCAATAGACGTAATAGTTTTACCACTAAATACACCAGACGTATTAACTGGTATTGGCACACGGGAAGTAGTAATCGAGTTATTACCAAGTTGACCATAGTCATTATTCCCCCAACAATAAGCTTTATCGTCACTAGCTATGCCACAGTTAAAGTTATAGTTAGTTCCAACTGTAATTTGTTTCCAAACTTTTATACCACTCGATCCAGAAACAGCAAGTAATGATGGGTATAACGTATTACAAATGCCTGGCGTAGATTCCCTAATGGCCGCATTATCAATTGAGTTTTTCGTACTCTGTGTGTTGTAACCTCTGATGCAATACTCAGTACTATTAACGACAACGTCAATAACGTCACCATTCCCCGCCTTAAAACTTAGACTATTATCAATTCCACTACCTGAGTAATAAGCTTTGCCCCCTACGTTATTTTTGAGCCCATAACTAGTCTGTAAACCTTCCATACTATCCAAGTCGGATAAAACATTAACATCACGAGCTCGTGTCTGTAAGCCTGAATAGGCAACATAAGTTACAGTTGCGAGTATGCCAATGATAATAACCACGGCCATCACCTCTACGATTGTAAAACCACCGAAATATTGTTTTTTTGTATTCATTAATTTGATAATCCTTTTATGTGTATTTTAGCATAAGCGTGAAAGACCAACAATAATTAATATAATGCTGGTTTTGACTGCACAGGGATATTACTGTTGGTGGTTGAGCCGTTACCAAGTTCACCATAAATATTTGAACCCCAGCAATATATATTGTTATCGAACGCCAAAGCGCAAGCATGAATAGAGTCAGTAGCAGAGATAGAGATTATAGATTGATTCGTAAAATTGCTAGTATTTGACACAACAACTGGTACATTACTTTGAGTAAATGTACTATTTCCAAGCTGTCCATAGTCAGCACCACCCCAACAATAGACTTTAAAATCTGATGCGATAGCGCAAGTATCGAATGTAGAATTGGCAATCGATATTACCGTCTTACCACTCAATGCACCCGTCGTGCTAGTGGCAACCGGGACCCAACTGTCCGCTGTGGAGTTATTACCAAGCTCACCATACCAGTTTGATCCCCAACAATACACTTGGTTGTCAGAAGCAATAACACAACTATGATAATAACTGGCTGTAATCGAATTGATTGTTTTACCACTTAATACTCCAGATGTATTTGCTGCAACTGGCACAGAACTTAGGTTATTTGTACCATCACCAAGTATTCCATACTGGTTCGAACCCCAACAATAAGCCAAATTGTCAGATGCAACTGCACAGGTATCCTGAACCCCGGCACTTAATGATAATACCGTCTTGCCACTTAACACACCAGCGGTATTAACCGCCACTGGGACCAAACTATCGACGATTGTATTATTGCCCAATTGCCCACTGTTACCATGGCCCCAACAATAAGCCAAATTATCAGAAGCAACAGCGCATGTATGATAAGCGCCAACAGTGATTGATTTAATAGTCTTGCCACTTAATACGCCGGAGGTATTAACCGCCACTGGCACAGAACTATCCGTCGTAGTATTATTACCAAGCCCGCCATACCAGTTAGCTCCCCAACAGTATGCCTTGTTGTCCGAAGCAATTACACAACTGTTGTTGTTACCGGTTGAAATTGATTTAATGGTCTTACCACTTAACACACCAGCTGTTGAGACAGCCACAGGGACAGTGCTACCAACCGTAGCGTTATTACCCAATTGGCCAAAATTACCCATTCCCCAACAATAGGCGTTATTATCTGTTGCAACTGCACAAGTGTCGTTATAACTTGCTGATACCTTCGTCCATAGCTTCGGACCACTATAGCCTGCAATCGGTATTGGCGAAGGTGCTATTTGGCTACATATTCCAGAGGTAGATTCTTTTATCGATGAATTATATATCGTATCCTTGTTTCCTGCAGGGTTATAGCCTCTGACACAATAATCTGAATTTTTTATAACCACATCAATCAAATTACCAGTTTTCGGAGTAAAACCCAGCCCGCTATCAGTTCCACCGCCAGAATAATATGCCAACGCAGTCGAACCGTTATTTGTTTTATAATTTAATTCAAGTGAAGCGATTCGCTGTACATCAGAATCAACGCTTACGTCGATAACTCTTTTTTGGATTCCGTCATAAGATATATATGTAATTGCGGCCAAAATACCGATAATAAATATAACCACTGTGACCTCTACGATTGTGAACCCACTAATAAGACGCTGTTTTATATTCATGAATTTAAATACATCCTTTAATCGTATTTTAACACAAGCATTACGAGGCAACAATACGCGTTAATCGCACCCAAGCATCTAAGTCTAATGTTTCAGCCCGATCATCCGGACTAATACCCGCTTGATTTAATATCGTTTCGACTTCAGGTTTAGATAATTTCAGACCACCCGACAAACTACTGCGTAATTTTTTACGTTTAGCCGAAAAGCCAGCTTTGACAACACGAAAAAAGTCGTCTTCATTGACGTCAGTTAAAAACGGCGTTTGGCGAGTTTTTAATATCACAACTTGACTGTCGACTTTGGGTGGTGGCGTGAAAAGTTCGGCACCGATAACTTCACCAAGCGACACGTCAGCAAATAATTGCGCGCTAACCGCCAAAATACTCATTTTACCTGGTCTGGCCGCCAATCGTTCAGCTACTTCCTTTTGCACCAACAAAACCGTAACCGATGGTTTATTGCCACTCGTCATCAGCATTTTGACAATTTTGCTGGTGATGTAATAGGGGACATTGGCAACAACTTTATATCCAGCGGGCATCGTCGATAAATCAAATTCCAAAATATCACTTTGAATAACCTGCAAATTTTTGCCAGGAAACTGAGCTGGCAATTTGCGGGCTAGTTCGCTATCAAATTCAACTGCCACTACCCTGCCCGCTTGGCGTAATAATTCACTGGTCAGCGTACCCAAACCTGGACCAATTTCAAGCACCGTATCATCAGAAGTTAATTCAGCACAATCAGCAATATGCGATAATGCCGCACGATCACGCAACCAATGTTGTCCTAAAGATTTATTGTTTTGAAGTGCCACTACTGACGGTCCCTAAATGTTGCATAAATATCATAAGCAAACTTAACCCGTTGCGATTCTCGACACAGTCCGCAACGTTCGAACTTATTTTGGAAAATAATGGTGGCATCGTCAATTGTATTAGCTGATTTAACTGCATCGCGCACACCAACATAATTCGTACTTAATTCATGCATCAAAAAATTCAACTGAGTATAAATATTTTCAGGATAGGCCATTGACAATAATTCACTGCGACGTCCACCAGTCCATTGCACAATTCCATAGCCACCGCTGGTATCAGTTGTATTAAAACCATGTTCTTGCATTAAATTACCCATGATTCCAGCCGTTTGATATTTTGAAAAGCCATTTGAAATCAAGAAGTCCCAAGTAATCGTTTCGTTTTCGGTTGGTGTTGTATATTCGCCCTTTGCGCCAACAACTTCAACTTGCTTAACTGGCTGCAAAGTCGTAATACTTGCAATTTCAGTACGATTAACTTCAACACCATCTTGAATCGTAATTTCATAAGACGCACTACGTGAACCTGCAACACCATCAGTTCGGACATCGACATAGCCAACTTCCCTATCGGCATCTTTGATTTTTTCAACTTCAAAATTAACTGGCTCATCAACTGTAATTGTTTGCTTGCCTTCGCGCCAAATTCTAACCGCCAAACCATCAGTAATCGCAGTATTTAGATCTAGCGAAGCACGATCATCTGAACTTAATTTAATGCCTTTTTCTGTCAACATTGTGGCAATTGTTTTTGCTTGAGTCCGAACGATTGTCGTTTTACCGTATAAAGTCAATTCAAATGGCGTCGACCGAATTATCGTCAATTGCAAACCAGCACCATCAGCAATAATATTATCGGTCATACCTAAAATAGTTTTATCTTCGCTATATAATTTAATGCCAACACTCTGCGCAATTTGCTCGGCAGTCTGATATGCTGTAATTACTTTAGTACGTGAATTGCCATCGACAATAATAACCGGCCTGGCACGATAGATATTTACCTGATAGTTTGAAGCTACTAATTTTGCGTCTACAGATGGCTCGACAACGTCGTTGTTATCTATAACAAAACCAGCTTCTTTTAATGCATCAGAAATATTCGCAGCCTCAGTTACAACAACCTTGGTCGTCCCGCGATCATGAATAGTCAATATTCGACCGCTTTGATTTTTTGCACCATTATCAGCATGAGTAACGTTTGCAACAGATATAACAATGGCGACAATCAAAAGAAGCGCGGCAATAACCAGCCGACCTAACAGTGTGTTAGTTTTATGAATTAAACTATTCATTTGTATGATTTTCTCGCATTATACCCCACAAAATGATTGTCCTTAGTATAACAAATATCGCTCTTCATAGCTATCTAAATCTTTTTCCAGGGTCCGACCCTGGAATATGTCATAATATGAATTCTCCTTTCCAGGGTCGGACCCTGGAAAAAGATTTAGATTAAACTGTTTAGATTTTTTCGAGTCGGGCGTATTCGGCATTTAGTTTTTTGGTTGTGCCGTTGTCAAATTCGATCGTCAGTGCCAAACCATCAACCTCAACGATTTTACCAGGCCCAAAAGCGGCCGACCTGACGTGTTCACCAATCGTGAACATTTCATCACTGTAAAATTCCTGTTCAGGCACAACATGCGGTTCGACCGGCGATGACATTGAAACCTGGTCGCCCATATCTTCGATAAAACGCGACATTGGATTGTAGGCTCGCTGACCAAATTGCAAACGACTTTGAGCATAAGTTAGATGTAATTCTTCGCGCGCCCGTGTCATACCAACATAGGCCAAACGTCTTTCCTCTTCTAACTCTGCCAATCCCGCCTCATATACTCGGGCGTGTGGCAATATTCCTTCTTCCATACCGACAATAAAGACAACCGGAAACTCCAAACCTTTTGCAGCATGAAGTGTCATCAATGTCACTTTTTGACCATCACTATCAGTATCAGCACTCGACATCAGGGCAACTTCTTCTAAAAACTCAGGTAGCGATGCAAAAGCCTGGGCGTCAGACAACAAAGCACCTATGTTAGCTTCACGGTCTTCAGCCTGGGGTGTCCCATCTTTTAAATAATCCAAATAATTGATTGACGACAATAATTTTTCGATTAATTCTAGTGGACTGGCAGTTTCAAGCATTGATTGGACAATGCGTAATTTCTCACCCAATAAAGACAGTGCGGCCTTAGCCCTGGTTGTAATCGTGCTAGTTTGGTCAACATTGGCTAGCGCCGTAATAATATCCATACCACTGTCTGATTGCCAAATCAAAAACTTTTCCAAGCTCATAGCGCCGACGCCACGCGTTGGTATATTTACAATCCGACTAAAACTCATCCTGTCTTGTGGTTGATAAATCAAACGTAAATAAGCAATGATATCTTTGATTTCTTTGCGATCATAAAACCTGACACCACCAACAATTTGATAAGGAATTCTAAATTGTAAAAATGCCCGCTCTAAGGTGTAACTTTGAGCATTAGTGCGGTATAAAATCGCAAAATCGCCAAACTTACGCGCACCCATTGTGACATGTGACGAGATTCGTTCGGCCACTAATCGAGCTTCTTCGGATTCATCATACAGTGAATGAACTTGAACTGGTGCGCCTGGACCAGCATCGGTCCATAGTTTTTTATCAGTCCGCTTAATATTTTTTTCAATCACATGGCTAGCAGCATCCAAAATATTGCCAGTACTGCGATAATTCTGCTCGAGTTTAATAACCTTGGTGCCTTTAAAATCACGTTCAAAATTCAAAATATTAGTAAAATCAGCCCCGCGCCACGAATAAATCGACTGCCAGTCATCACCAACAACACAAATATTGCGATTGTCATTCACCAATAATTTAATAATGTTATATTGTGCGGCGTTGGTGTCCTGATACTCATCAACCAAAATATGTTTGAATGTTTTTTGCCATTTAGCACGAACCGACGGTTTTTCGCGTAATAATCGGACGGTTTCTAGTAATAAATCATCAAAATCTAATGCACCAGCGATTTTACGCAAAGATTCGTACTTTTTATAAATTTTAGCAATATTTTTTTGATACGGAAATTGCGCCGTCGATTCGTAATCGTCCGGCCCAACCATCTCGTTTTTGGCACTTGAAATAGCACTACTGACTGATTTAGCTTTGACTTCAGTTTCACTAATCGACAAACTTTTCATAGCTTGTTTCATTAAACCCTGTCTGTCGTCCTCGTCATAAATCACATAATTTTTAGGTATTCCAATCGCTTCGCCTTCAATGCGCAACATTCGGACACAAATACCGTGAAAAGTCCCCATCCAAGGCATAAAACCACGATTGGCACTGTTTTGATTTAATAATACGCCTAAACGTTCACGCATTTCGCGAGCCGCTTTGTTGGTAAAAGTAACCGCTAAAATCTCATTTGGCCAAACTGATTCATGCGCAATTAAATACGCAATGTGATGTGTTAAAGTTTTAGTCTTACCGCTGCCGGCGCCAGCCAAAATAAGTAACGGCCCAGATATTGTCTGTACTGCGTCACTTTGCGCCAAATTTAACCCATCAAGTAAATCCATTACTGTCTATTATAGCTTAATTATCGCTTATTAGCGAGGTAATACATAGAAGTAAACAGCCGCGCCTGCGCCTGCACCAATAATTATTAACAACAGAATACCAGCTATTAACATCAAACCAGATTTTTTCTTAGTTGGCTTCAAAATAGCCTTATGGTAAGAATCTGTATCATAAATCGCTCCAGTTGTTTGGTCGCCAGTGTTTGGTTGTTCGCTATATTGCTGAGTTATTGAGGTTGGACCTTCTGGTTGTGTACTGACTACTGGATCAATAGTTACGCTTGGCGTTGGGGTAACCTCGGCAATAGTAACCGTATCTGACACGTCCCCCATACTTGGCAAATTTGGCACTATCCCACTTCCTGATTCAATTGATAGTAAATCTGGATGAAGTTCAGCTGGCATATGAGAAATAACCGCTTGAGGCTGAGCTTGAGACGACAAATCTGCTGGTTGCCGAACCTCGTTTTGGACTACTGGTTGAGTAACTGAAACAGTCGATTGCTCGTTAGAAAATGCACCCAATGGGCGTTTTTCAACTTTTGTTCCAGATAAAAATGGAGAATCTTGCGGTTCATCGACAGGCTGATTTAAAGTATTAGTAATATCATTGCTGATTTGATCAATATCAGCGTCTTCATTAACTTCTGGCGTTGGTTGCTCGGTTTTATCAGCCACATTTTGACTATCACTTTGAAAATCAATTGGATCAGGCCACTCATTAGTTTTTACCTCAGGAATAACAGCAGGTGCCGATGCAACCTCCGGCACCATTGGCAAATTATCATCAGGATTAATCGTCATACCCTGACGAGAAACGCGTTCAGGCATAGTCGGATTGACACGAGTATTTGATGATGGTGGGACAACGTCCATAAATCGTCCATTACTTCGTCGACCAGCCAATGGGGTTTGCGATGGTGCAGAATTAGAAATAGGCGTAATAACAGGATGTGCAGTTAAATCAGGCAAAATAATATCGCCAGTACCAAGATCAAGTATAGTGTCCTCTGGTTCGTTATCAGCTGTTAATTTTGGAGTAGTATATTGAACCAAAGAGTTCACCGCCTTATCAAGTTCATCAAAGTCTAAATCTTGCATATTTTCCCCTACCCTTTTTTAGCTGCCGTTAAGCTGTTATGTGCTTTTTTAATTATGTCACTAAATTCATGAGCATTCAAGCTGGCGCCACCCATCAGCAGCCCATCTATACCTGGTAAATTCAAATATTCAGCCGCACTATCAGCCGTAACACTGCCACCATATAAGACTTGAATCGATTCTGACGCTGCTTTGCCATACAAATGTTCAATCTGTCGGCGAATTGCTTTGACGGCTTCAACAACATCACCAGGTAATGCCATTTGACCAGCGCCAATTGCCCAGACAGGTTCGTAAGCGATAATAACTTGCTCAAGTTCATCACTGGTAATATTCGACAGTCCGCCAATTAACTGATCATGCAAAACATAGTGAGTTTCACCGCTCGATCGCTCCCAGGCAGTTTCACCAATACATAAAATTGGACGAATATGGCTTCGTACTGCAGCGGCAACTTTGTTGCGGATATCTTTGTCATTTTCATTAAAAATATGACGACGCTCAGAATGACCGACTAATGCAAATTGAACAATTCCACGCAGTTGTGCGGCCGAAACTTCGCCGGTGTACGAACCATGATCACGCCAATAAAAGTTTTGAGCCGCCAGTTTAAATTGACGCAAATTTACTTGCAAGCTCAGCGATTGGAGTGTAAACATTGAAGGCGCCAAAACAACTTCAACATCACGATGGACTTTAACTAATTTTGACAACTGATGTAAATACAAACTAGCCTCGTGCATATCGAGGTTCATCTTCCAATTGCCCACTATTAGTTTTTTTTCGTTTGCCATCTATACAGCCTATTATATATCACTTATGTTTATTTTTTTAGTTTACTCTAATTACGACTTGACGTCTAGTAATTATTCAACAATGCGAACTTCAATTGTGTCAGTCCCGCCAATAACGCCAGGTTGACGACCGCTGACGATAATTACCGTTGCAGGTTCCGAACCAAATAAGCCCTGGTCTTTTAACTCTTTGGCAATCTCATACCCCATATTGTCAGTTAGTGGACGGAAGTAACTGCGATTAGCATAACTTAACGACAATTGCTGTGCCGAACGTAATTCACTAGTAACACTAATTATAGGTAAGTTTGGACGATGAGTTGCAATATTAGCCGCCGTTGCACCTGACCTGGTTTCAGCAATAATAGCCACAGCATCCAATTGTTCAGCTAACTTAACAGCTGCAACACTAATGGCATTTGTGGTTTTTTTGTGATTAGCCTGCTTTTCAGTTGTTGGCTGAACAGGCTCATGATCCTGAGTGTACAAAATCACTTTTTTCATAGCTGCTACAGTTTCTAGCGGATATTGACCGTTGGCAGTTTCGTCTGACAACATGACAGCATCAGCACCTTGAACAACAGCGTTTGAAACGTCGCTAACCTCAGCCCTGGTTGGCTCGGGCGCACTAACCATACTGGCCATCATTTGTGTAGCAACGATACTTAGTTTTCCATACTTACGACATAATGCAATGATTCGACGTTGAACAATTGGCACAATCTCTGCCCCTGCTTCAACCGCCAAGTCACCACGGGCAACCATCACACCATCACTAGCTTTGACAATTTCTTCCAAAGTCGCATCAACAATTGCAGCTTTAGTCTCAACTTTGGCAATAATTTGCGCGGTTGAACCTTGAGCGACTAATAATTGACGTAAGTTATTAATATCTTCGGCACTTTGAACAAAACTTAAAGCGACATAGTCAAAGTCGCGAGTGGCACCAAATTCAATATCAGCCAAATCTTTTGGAGTTAAAATATCGCCACCAAAGTCAGTATCAGGCAAATTGATACCTTTTTTGCTCATCAAAGTACCGTCATTTTCGACTTTTACTGTAATTGCAGTATCACTAACTTTACCGATAATAGTTGTGCGAATTTTACCATCAAAAATGTACAAAGTTTCGCCTGGTTTAGTTTTTTCGGCCAAGTTGTATTGAATTGGGACGATTAATTTACCATCGTGTTCGGCAGCGTAATCCAGTGTAATAATATCACCAGTTTTGACGTCAGTATTCTGAGTCAACATACCTAAGCGAATTTTTGGACCTTGCAAATCTTGCAAAATTGCAACTGGTTTAGTTGATTTTGCGGTTGCTTGGCGAATCCAAGCGATTTGCTGATCACGCTCTTCGTATGATCCGTGGCTAAAATTCAATCGGAATCCGTTGACGCCCGCCAGTGCCAGCTTTTCAATCATCTCGGGTGATGTTGTGCATGGGCCTAAAGTTGCTAGTATTTTTGTTCGTTTAAAGATAACTTTCATAACGAGTATTGTAACATAATCTGTTAATTTTATTCTAGATGCGATTAATAATTTCGACTAACTCGTCGTGGACAAGTCCGTTTGACACGATTGCACCGCGAAACGGCTTGGAATAATCTAGCTTGCTGCCATCGATGCCGGATATTTTACCGCCAGCTTCTTCGACAATTAACTGCACCGCCGCCATATCATGCGCATTAACTAATTCCTCCAAATATCCAACTAATTTACCGCGCGCAATTAAAACAGACTTATAGACCGCGCCACTAAACGCCACGGGTTTAATATTCTCGCTCATCAAATTCTTAACAGATTGCAGCCCACCGTAAATTCTTTTAATATTCCCCGTTATCGCCACGAATCCATCACGCAAAGCATCCGTCGATACTGATAATTTTTTGCCATTACAATAACTACCCTGTCCCTTTATCGAAGTATACATTCTGTCCAAAAATGGGTCATAGGCGACCCCAACCTGTGACTGTCCATCAATCACCAATCCCAAAGAAAACATCGCCGTTGGTATTCCCCAAACAAAAGCATTTGTACCATCAATCGGATCACAAAACCATTTGCGTCCCAATCCATATTCAGTGTTACTTTCTTCTTCACCAATCACACCATCATCAGGAAATTCTTTAGCCAGCATTTCAATAACTAAGCTATTAATAGTAGTATCGGCAACTGTAACCAAGGTATCATCAAGCTTTCTTTTAACATTTTGATCATTGTCAAAATATTGCAACATAATCTCGCCGGCCTGTTTAGCAATTTGAACCGCAACATCTAGCTCTTTTTGAAAATCATTTATCATAAAGTTATCTTAACACAAACAGATTAAATTTCCTTCTTTGCCAAAAAAGCCACTAGATATATAATGGTTATGAATGAACGATTATTTAGTATATGGACGAGACCTAGTGATTGGCGTTAGCCTTTTATTGCTTGGTTCTGCTAGTCTATTGAAAAAAGGTTACAAAAAACCAGTTAATCAGTACTTTTTTTTATTTAGCCTTGTAAGTGCTATTTGGCTAGTAGCTTATGACTTTAGTGATCGCGTTGAATTACCTATTGATTTGTTGCAATTCATTAATGCCGTTTCAACAGCAGCCGCCCTTGCCTGTTTTGTTATTTTATTATTATTCGTAGGTAAACTTGCTGACTTTCCAGTCTTTAATAAATATATCAAATGGTCGTTGTGGCCACTTTGGATTATATGCGCCCTAAGTGCGACACCACTAATCAACAGCACTGTTACGGCTTCGATTAACAACTACGGAGGATACTCGGTAACCTATGGCCCACTAGTTTGGCTATATTTACTTGCCATGGTTTATGTACTGATTTTCATTGGTATCGAGATAATATATGGGCTCAACCATGCCAAAGGAATCAAGAATCAGCAATTAAATATCGTTGGTATCGGAATAACACTAGCAATGCCAGCCACTGTCACCTTGGCGTTAATTATGCCGCTTTTAACTGGATCTGATTCTTGGACTTATTACAGTACCGTGCCGCTATTATTATTGTCAGGTTATATGTATTACGGCGCCTTCCGTTATAAATTACTTGATATCAGGTCGGCAATTGTCCATACTTTAACCTACCTGTTATCAATGTCTACTTTAATAGTCATTTACTACGTTGCCGTCGCAACCATCTCGGCGTTCTTTCTGGACCACGATTCTGTAATAAATCAAAGCCCAATTAGCACTGTTTTGTTTTTAGCCCTTCTTTTCATATTTCAGCCAATCAATAGTTTTTTCGAAAAATTGACCAGCCGAGTATTTTTTCGAGGGCATTACACCAGCGATGAATTATTCGCCCGATTAAACCATATATATTCTGAAAATACTGCCGACCTGAAAAGGCTATTGGATTGTAGCGCTAATGAAGTATCCGAAACTATCAAAAGCGAGCAGGCTCTAATCTGTGTTAAATACAGCAACAAATACATAAACGCCGGCACAAAGGATCATTGTCGAATGCCTTATGAAATTTTTCTGCAACTACAATCCTACTTTGCAAAAAATAATCAAACAATCGTCGCCTCGGCACTAGAAGAAGACGACCCAATCCGCAACTTAATTAGTCAATGTAAGATTGAAATAATTGTACCGCTGACTCAAGCAAAAAATATTGGTTTTCTTTGCCTGGGCGAACACCTTTCGTCACGTTACACCGCTAGGGACATAAAAGTACTAGATACGACTGCAGGCGGGTTAGTAATTGCTATCAAAAATGCATTATCTATCCAGGAAATTAAGGACGTCAACGCTGCCAGTATGCAACAAAAAATCGACAGCGCCACCAAAGAGCTAGCTGCAAATAACGCTATGTTGATAAAAATAGACGAAGAAAAAGACGATTTTGTGTCAGTAACGTCACACGAGTTACGCACACCAATGACTATTATTAATGGCTACGCTAATCTGTTACAAGGTCAACAACTCGGTAGTTTAAATGAAAAACAATTAGACATTATTAACAAAATAGGCACCAATGCTAAAGCACTAATTGGCATAACTAATGATATGTTGGATTTGTCCAAAATGGAGGCTAACAAAGCAATCGTTCATATAACTAATGCCTCTTTGGCAGTATTAATCAATGAAGCAATCAATACCAACAAAATTTTGTACGACGACAAATCGATCAGCCTGACTTACGAAGGATCTGATGTCCAAATAAAAACCGACGCATCGAGTTTTGAACACATAATGACTAATCTACTAGCTAACGCAAATAAATTCACAGACAGCGGCGGTAGTGTAAAAATTACCAGCTGCGTTGATAACACGACACATCTAGCCACTATCTGTGTTACCGATACAGGCATTGGTATCAGTCCTGAATCAATTGGCAATTTATTCAAAAAATTCTCTCAAGTCGACAATTATCTTAAACGACAATATGGTGGCACAGGCCTTGGCCTAGCAATCTGCAAACAAATGGTTGAAAGACTTGGTGGTACAATTTGGGTAACCAGCACCCCAGGCGTAGGCAGTAAATTCTGTTTTACGATGCCAATAGTTGAAAATAATACTAACAATACGATATCATAGATAATATAAATCAAAGGAGATAGTCTGCTACCATGGAAAACAAACGTAAAATCTTGATCATCGAAGATAATTCTGATATACAGCAACTCTACAAATATGCCTTTGAAGCCGGTGGTTATGAGGTAAAAACCAGCAGTAATGGGCTAGATGGGTTAAATGACGCCATTGAATATCAACCTGATGTTATTCTGTTAGACATAATGATGCCTGAAATGAATGGCTTTGAAGTATTAAGCGCATTCACAACCAACACTTCACTTTCAATGCCAATAATCATCACGTCCAATCTTAGTCAAGAAAGCGACAAACAAAAAGCCCTTACAGCCGGCGCCAGCCTATATTTGGTCAAATCTGATTACGAAGGACCTGACTTAGTCGCCAAAGTTGATGAGTTTATGGCAAGCCATCCAAAAAGCGAGCCTAGACAAAACCCAGCTGTAAATACTTACTCTGACGATACAATGGTATACTAAAACCAAATTTACGATAATTACAATATCGTCATAATATAGTTTCTGTATTATAATGCTTATGTATGCACATCTTTATAATCATTGATTCTATTACGATGGCTGGGGTGTTTTTACTGGGTATAACCAGCCTATTAAAGGGTGGCTACAAAAACCCAATCAACAAATACTACGCTACTTTCAGTATTTTCCTTGTTATATGGATTAGTAATTTTGATTTCGTGAGCTCAGGCGACATGCCAAAAAACATCGGCCTATTAGGTAATTACCTGGGTTACTCAACTGCCGTAGTAATGGAAGTTCTATTTATTTTGTTCGTTTCAAAACTAACTGATAATCAAAAATATATAAAAACTGCCAAATGGACGGCTTTAATCTTTACTTCTATGTTTATTGTTAGTGCCAGCCCGTTATTCGTAAGTGACGTAGTCAAAATTAGCACTAACTTTGACTACTGGTCAATAGTTTACGGACCTTTAACGTGGTTATACCTAGTAACTGTCACTGTCCTTTATGCAATTGCAGTTTTCGGAGGTTACCTAGCTTCACGAACCAGCAGCAGAACTCGTCGACAACAAACTCTTATTGTTATTATAGGTTTTACTATTGCAGTTTTACCTGTAATCATAACTGGCCTGGTGATGCCTATGATGGGCTTGTGGCAATTATTCCCCTACCATCACTTTACGATGACCGTCCTAGACATTTCTTTGTATTATTCTGTCATTCGCTATCACCTGTTTGATATTCGCTTGGCTGCTGTCCGCACATTAGCTTATACGCTGACTTTAGGGTTACTAATCGCTGTCTATTACTTATTAGTCATTCTAATCTCAAGATTATTTACCGCCGAAAACGATAATTTAATTTCGCAAAAACCTTTGGATATCGTGTTAACCTTCGCTTTGTTGTTTATCTTTCCACCAATCAAACGCTTTTTTGACCAGCTAACTAACCGCATCTTCTATCGAGATTACTACAACTCTGATGCCTTTATCGACAGGTTCAACAAGATTCTAACATCAACCACCAACCTTCGGCATTTGCTTGAACAATCTGCCGTCGAAATAGCTTCAACTCTTAAAAGTGAGCGTGCCTTTTTTCTAATTAGCACCCATGACGGACACCACATTACAGCTGGTACGGAAAATTATAACCCATTGTCCAAGACCGAAACCATTGCAATACAAAATGCAACAGCTCACTTACTTAAAAAATTATCAAAACACATTGAAGTAACTAAAAGTGATAAAAAAAGAATCAAAAAGAACGACCAGATAATCCTAGCCTCACTACTGGATGAATCCGATTCAAAATCAAACGAATTACGCCGTTTGATGGATCAACACAAGATTGAAGTTATCCTACCTTTAGTGCACCACGGACTACTGGGTTATCTGCTATTGGGTGATCATCGAACCTCTCATTACACCAATCGCGACGTCAAAGTCCTGTCAATGATCGATAACGGCCTTGTCGTCGCTATTCAAAACGCTTTATCAGTCGAAGCAATCCGCGAAAGTAACGCCGAATTGCGTCAAATTGACAAAATCAAAGATGAATTCGTTTCAGTTGCCAGCCACGAGTTGCGAACCCCAATGACTGTCATCCGTGGTTATGTTAATTTGTTACAACGACAACAACTTGGACCTCAAAACGACGAACAGCAAAATGTACTAACAAGGATTAATGAAAATACACAAACTCTAATTTCATTAGTCGGCGATATGCTAGATCTATCAAAACTCGAAGCCCATAAACTTGGACTCAATCTGTCAACCTGCTCAGTCGATGATCTTGTTAAACACGCCATTGATCAAGTAAATCTGATGTACACGACAAAAGGATTAAAATTAACCTATTCACCTACAAATCGTGGACTATATATAAATACCGACCCAGCTCACTTTGATCGAATTATGACCAACTTATTATCTAACGCCTATAAATTTACAGAAAAAGGCGGTGTTAATATTCATGTCAAATTAGACACCACTAATCTTGATAATAAGGGCGACATGGTCGTCATCAGCGTCATTGATACCGGCATAGGGATACCGCCAGAGGCTATGGAAAAGCTGTTTAATAAGTTTAGCCAAGTTGATAATTATTTGCAGCGTACTACCGGTGGCACGGGTCTGGGGCTAGCCATCTGTCGACGACTTGTTGCGCACCTTGGCGGTAAAATTGGAGTCGAAAGCGTTGTAGATAAAGGCAGTAAATTTTGGTTTGAATTGCCAATTAGTAAAAAGTAGTCTCAGCGAGGGTCGGTCACTATTTGATTGGTGATCTCACCGGGAATTGGTCACGATAAAATTCGTGTTGAACCTAATGTGATCTCAGCCGGTCAGGCGGTCGGCTAAAGCCTCCCTATTTCCGCTCGGTCATAAAAATGAGCAAGCTAATTTTTATTCCCGTCGCTTCATGAACCCGGATTTAGCGTAGCGCTTTGCGCTTCGTAATCCGGGTTCAGTCCCGCGGGACGCCACCAAAATAAAATACCCATCATAAATGATGAGTATTTTATTTTGGTGATCTCACCGGGAATTGAACCCGGATTGCCAGGATGAAAACCTGGTGTCCTAACCATTAGACGATGAGACCGTATGAATCATTTTGGGCAGTTCTCACCATTAGACGATAAAACCGTGAAGCCGAGCGAAAGATAAAATGAATGTATCCATTTTTCATTCCGAGGCAAACTGTTTCTATATCAATGATATGAGACTGTATTAAAGATACCCAACGATTGTAGCAAAAATAGCCCTATTTGACTAGAGGCATGTATCTTATACTAATTTTTTACATTAAAAGCCACTTTAACACCGTAAGCGCATTGACTTATTGGCCGTTTTGTGCTAAACTATAAGTGTCAGTTGTGCTAGGTGTGAGGACCCGCACAAACAGAGTTAAATTAACAAATCAGATCATTTCATACATGTAGCGAATGCTTACTGTATGTTTTAATAAACCCTTTCAAATTTATCTTAATTTAACTCGACAAAACACATTAGTGCTTTTGTTGGGATAAAATAAATACAAAACCCTATGCATTACAATCACGGCTATGGCTAGCCACGCTAGCGTGTTTGGTTCGTATTATCCAACCTAAGATGTTCTTATGAACAAAAAAACAAGACGCGGACCACGGGGAAGACATGCAATCCGGGTCAAAGTGAAGGCCTGGCTGCATGGAATAAAAAGAAAGTCGAATTACAACGACCTTCATCCCTACCCGCGTCCTGCGGATAGGCCAAAAAAATATAAGTAGTAATAAAATAAACAAAAAAGCATATGGCGAAAAAGCCAAAACAAAATGGTCTGCGTAAAAAAACAATTACCGACAGGCTTCAAAAAGGCCTGAAGGAATTAAATTGCGCAGACAAAGAAGAGCAAGCATACGCTATATTTTGCCACGCCCGTAAGGGCGAGGGGAAAACATTTTTTAACTCATCGCTTCTCACAATCCGTGAGATTGCAAGGTTAAATAATGTAAACAAGCGTAGGCTTGTTCTGGCAGAGAAAGCGATAAAGCGATGAAATAGAAGTTGCATCGGGCGCAGCCACGGGGTTGCGCCCAGTAACTTGAGGTTTATTATTAACATATTATTTGTATTCCGACGTTAGTCCCGTTAGAGTTGCCCTTGGGCAAATTCGCGGTTGATTAAAACGCTGTAGCCACTGCTTTTTTAGCCTTACGGCCAAATCAGACACGGCGCTACATGTATTTGAAACGATCTGATTTGTAATATCATGCACATATATATCACTTTAAAAAGTATAAAATGCTTGCGCTTAATATATATTTATTATGTTAAGCATTGACATTTTGAACGTTTTGTGGTAAATTGTTGTTATAAGTTATCTCTTGGCGTGAGAACCAGAGGTGGCGGAGGATTCGCAATTAGCCTATTCAAGGCAATAACCTATTTTGAATAATATTATAGGAATTAAAAGGAGAAGTGTTTATGGAAAACAAGAGAATAGACGACATTAGGCCACCTAAGTCAGAGTCAACAATAGCTGTATTTTATAACGAAAAAATACGACCAAATTTTACAAGAAAGAATGCAATAATTGCTGTCGTAGCTATAGGTTTAACCGCAGGCGTACTCTTTGGCATTGATAAATATAAACACCGAAATGACGGCAATACTCATAATGATAATAATACCGAAGCTTACGATCCTTGTGCTGGCGACTGGTCAGAAGATTCAGCCGTTTTAGGTAAAGAAGGCGGTTGGGGTAAAAAGACGGAAGAGATAGCTACGGCTACTAATGAAGAGCAAGCGCATAAAGCATTCGAAAAAACCCTAGGCGTTACGTATAAACACGTTCCTGAAGAGCTTAGACAAATTAATATTGCGTTAGATAAAGTCAGCGGCGAAAAAACAGACCCTAACTTTAAGACAGGCGAAATATTTGACAAAGATAAACGCGTGACTGAACTTGGTCGAAAAATGTGCCAACATGCACTTGATACAAGCCGCAAAATTAGCATAAAACCACTTAGTGGTAAGATGACGGTTTCAAGTAGCCAAATTATTGGTGGTATTAATGGCAAAATATTCTGGCCAACAACTGGTAAATCTGTTGGTTCTGAAACAAGCAACAAGGCAATCGTTTTAGGCAAAAATGAATTTACAATTGAAGAAGAGTGCGACAACCTTGGCAGACCACTCGAAACTAAAACCCCTCCTCCTTTTGATGCTTGTAATAATATAGCCGGCATCCAACCTAAAGTCCCTAATAACTTTACTGAAAAAGATGGCGTTTGTACGGAAGAAAAGAAAAAGAAGGAAAAAACAATAGACGTTTGTTCAAATATTGATGGCAATCAAAAAAACGTTCCTAGTGGATATACCGAAGTAGATGGTAAATGTTTAAAGAAAAAAGATGCCAGCCAATCATCAGCAAATACTGTTGTGCCGGGTAGCGCAGCAAACACCGGTCTTGGACAATTTGAAGGCAATAACATTCCAAAATGTAAAGATGGCGAAGAGCTAAACAAAGATAAGACTAAGTGTGAAAAAGTAACAGCACCTAAAACCCTACCTAACGAAGGTGGCGCGGGATTAAATTAATGAAAAAGTTTATAGGAGATAAATATATGAAGAAGCTAAAAATCATAATTGCATCACTAGTATCAGCTATATTAATCCCAGCAATGCTTTTTGCCTGGGGGCCAAATCGCCCTACTTACACCATGGAAGCTCCGTCCGATCATGTGACATTCAACTCAATTACCAACAACCCAAATGTTGGCGACGAACGAAACTTCGTTGGCATCAGAGAATCAGGCAGCACTTCAAGTTGGTCTGACGATGTAACAGTCGAAAAAGGCAAAAAATACACCGTCAGAATGTATGTGCACAATAACGCAGCAGCCAATCTAAATCTTGTAGCCGAAAATGTAACTGCATTCATCAGTATGCCTACTAGCCCAACAAAAAGCGCTAATATCGAAGGCTACATAGATTCTAGCAATGCCACGCCAACTAACATATATGACAACGCAACGTTCACAAGCAATGATGAATTTAGCTTAGTATATACAAGCGACAGCGCAAAGTATTACAACAATTACTTTGGTGCAAACGGTACTGCTTTATCAACTGATCTGTTTAAGAGTCCTGGTACATTACTTGGATACGACAAATTAGACGGCAAGATACCTGGTTGTTTGCAATATGATGGATTTGTAATGTTCGACGTTACACCTCAGTTTACCAAAGACATTAGTCTAAAGATTGACAAGCAAGTTCGTCTAGCTGGCACGTCAGACTGGAAAGAATCAATCGCTATTAATCCTGGTGATACAGTTGAGTACCAAGTACAATACACCAACACCAGCAGCGATACTAACGAATATAATGTGACAATAAATGACACATTGCCAGCTCATATGACATACGTCACTGGCTCAACGAAACTAAAAAACACCAACTTCCCAGACTGGAAAACAGTAAGTGATAACCTACCTGGAATTGGTATAAATATTGGTAGTTACCGACCTGGATCAACTGCTTACCTACAATTCTCAGCCAAAGCTGACACGCCAATTAGCGAGTACGCATGCGGCACAAACTCGCTCGTAAATAAAGCAAAAGGAACAGTAAATAGTGTATCGTCTGAAGACACTGCAACTGTCACTGTAACAAAAACTTGCGTACAGCCACCAAAAGAGTGTAAACCAGGTATTCCTGAGGGCGACGTACGTTGCAACCCTGTAACACCTCCAGAACTACCTCACACTGGTCCTACCGAGGACATCCTATCGATATTGGGTCTTGGTGCAATGGTTGCAAGCATTGGTTATTACCTAGCTAGCCGCCGTAAATCTTTGAACCGATAAGACGAGTCTGACCGCTCACACTTTCTGAAGCGATTCAGACCAAATTACTACCCCGCTGTTATGGCGGGGTAGTTTTTGATATAATCAATTTCATGAGTAAGAATAAAAAGAAACGCAACAAACAATATACTGGCGTCGACGCGGCTATCACTAAACCAGTAATAACTAGAATTTCAGCCGTCAACCGATCCAAGCCAGCTCAATGGTGGTTTGACAACAAAACCAGGCTAAAACCAATTTTAATAACAGCCGGTATCGCCGTCTTTGTCATTATAATAATCGCTCAAATCGTCAAATTAGCTAGCGGTGGTTGATTCAACCGATTGATCAATTGGTATACGAAAACCAAACATACTGCCCTTACCTTCGATTGACAAAAATATCACCTTGCCACCATGGGCATCAATAATTTTTTTCGCCAAGTACAATCCGACGCCAGTACCGTCAGGACGCTGTTTGCGAGCATTGCTGGCACGATAAAACTTCGTAAATAATTGACCTTGTTCGCTAAGCGGTATACCAATACCAGTATCTTTAACAGTAAAAACGATATCTTTATCTTGCACCGACAAATTGATTACAATCTTGGTGTTATCGTGCGAATAATATAACGCATTATCAGCAAAATTCATAATAACCTGACGCAGTTTTCCTTCGTCAACACTAACAGCAGGAATATCGGTTGGCGTATCATAGACAAACTTCATATTTCGCATCTTGGCACTTGGCGTCAAACTATCGATTTCTTGCTCAACAACCTTAGACAAATCAACTTCGTGTTTGTCGATAATAAACTTGCCGTTCTGGATTCTTGATACATTCAAAAAGTCGTCAATCAAACGAACCATGCGTTCGCTGCTCATAAATGCCTCTTCCAAAAACTTGCGTTGCATGTCAGATACTTTACCGGCATCTCCCTCCAAAACCATGCTGATATAACCTTTGACACTGGTTAATGGCGTACGCAATTGGTGAGACGCCATACCAACGAATTCGTCTTTGGTTTTATCCAAATGTCGCAGTGCCGAGTTGCTTGATCGAAGTTCTTTGGTGGCGTTTTCAATGCGCTGTTGCAATGTCGAGTTAAATTCGCGAATTTCTTGAACCGCCAAAGCATTTTGAATAGCAATAGCTATCTCGTCTGAAACCGCATTTAACGCTTTGACGTCACGATTGGTATAGCCTGAATTACTGCGGTGGTCGCCTAAACACAAATAGCCAATTATTTTATTAGATTCAACCAATGGTAATATTAATTCAATCCTATGGCTTAATAATAATCGCCTAACTTCATCTTCTGGCTCTAGCATCGATGCAATCACAATATCACCACTTTTTCCGCAAAGTTCACCCAACTTTTCAGCATCAGCCTTTGGCAATTGACGGTGATGTTGCGTACCAGCCGAAACGTAATGATCATTATCGGTATTAATATAAAAGAAAGTCTGTTCACTTTTTAGCGTATTGCCTATCTCGTGCGCAATCTGTTCCAGCAAATTTCGCAAATCAGTCGTAGACGTCAGCGATTCATTAACCCGCGTAAAAAAATCATCAGTATTGTAATTATCTTTGTAAAATATTTTGTTAGTAACCTTATCAAAGAAGCGTTTTAAAGGCTGAAAAACGAAAGCCAGAATCAAGCTAGTTACAACACCAGTAGCAATCTGCCCAGGACTAGCCAATTCACGATCAAATATACCTGATATAATGAAGACTATATCCAAGTACAAACATGCAAGGCTGACTAGAACAAATACATAGGTAACACTGCGGACTATGGCAAGTTTAACGTCAAATAAATGGTGCCTTATAATGGCGTATGATGTCAAAAGAAGAAAAAGGATAAATGAAAAATCGCCAAATGAATCATACTTATAATATGCAGCGTTGATTGAAGGTAAGACCACATTAAAAATTACATTAAATAGCGCATAAAGTACAGCGCCAACTATTACGAAAATAACCTGTTTTTTACTCTTTCTATCAACAGTAAAATATTTTCTTACAAGATTAGATATGATTATTACGGTAATTATAGACAAAACAATATTTAGTAAGTCATACATTTTTCCACCAACAATAACATTACTTGATTCCTCTATTTTAACGCTATCTACAACGAGTGGTGTGGCGATAGCAATCACAAAACTAATAATGCCAATTAGCTCCATAATTATTTCTACTATTTTTTTGCGACTAAATTCATTAGGAAAATACACAGAAAATAGATACGCTGTCACAAAAAACGGTGGCAAGAACGCATAATTTAATCTTTTCATGATTAACGCTAACGAATCAATTTTAATTACACTACCAAAAAACGAAAACGATATCCAAGCAAGCGAGAATAAAGTCATTAGTAAAAATATTCTATTTACTTTCGATTTTGAGTTAGATAGATATACCAAATATGCAACAACTAGTCCGATGACTATCGTTACAATTAACATAATACCTTCGACTAAAAACACATTCATACCAATAAACTCGAGCCTCCTACTAGTAATAGCCAGACTATATACTCACCATCAGCGTATATATATGAAATTTCAGCTATATTGTTATTGCTCTTCCTTGCTAAATTTAAATAATAGACAACATAGAGTGCAAGAAGTAAGAGAGAGCTAGAATAAATCGGAATGATATTACAAATGATTCCAATTATTATCGGCAATAAAGACAACACATTAAGCACATAGAGCATTATATAGCTCTTCTTTTTACCCAATAATACAGGAATGGTCTTTAAGCCTTCTTTCATATCGCTTTTTATATCTTTTAAGTCAAAAAATATCGTGTTACTAAATACCCTAATTAATATTACAATTAGCATTATCCACAATGAGACGCTTAGGATATGGTTTGTATATATTGCATATAGAAGCAAAAGACTAGAGAATGATAGTGCTACAAAATAGTTTTTTAAACCAATAATTTTTTGCGTTATTTTTTTAATAAATAGACTATACGCTAATCCGACTATAAACAAAATCAACCCATACAATAGGCTCAAGACATTTCCATATCTAATAAATAGAAAGATTATTAGCGCAGTTAAGGTCACTATAATAGTTGGGATATTATTAAGATATCGGCCTATGTGCTTTGTTCTGTCTGGGTTAGTCTCCATATCAATTTCATATTCTATGTATCGATTATATAAATATCCTGATTGTACCCCTGCATATATAATTACAAACAATGAAAACGGTGCAGGACTACCGATAACGATAGAAGATGAAAGTACTAAACAGGCGACTCCAATAGAATGAAAATGCCCACCGTAAACAAACTCATTCCAAATTCTAGTTAACATCCTACTGAAATCATTTTGTTTTTTTATTACAGCCCCCACCGTCATATGTATTTATATTAACATTTTTATATATATTTAAAAATGCTATTATCTATTTCTTTCAATAACAAAATGCGCAATTTCACGAAGTTCTGTATTGGATTCATTTTGCGGTAGCTTGTCGAGTGTTTTTAAGGCGTTATCGATATACATGCCAGCTAGAACCTCGGCATCATCGTACGCATCAGTCTTTTTAATTAGTTTCGTGACGGCCATCACATCCTGATCAGTAATGACTGATTGACTCTCCAACAATCTCATAATCTTCGATTTATCTTTATCGTCTAACCTTTTAATTGCTGACAAAATCACATAGTTGCCCATCTTTTTTTCAATGATGTCTTTACCTATTTTTTTGCCAAATTCTTTTTCATCACCAAAAATATCTAATATATCATCACGAATTTGAAAAGCCATTCCCAAATTAAATCCAAATTCGCCAACTGCTTTTATATGCGCATCACTGGCGCCAGCACATATCGCACCGGCCTGACAACAGGCCTGCAGTAACACTGCTGTTTTTTGACCAATCATTTCTAAATAATCAGATTTTGTAACTACTTTATATCTATTTTCAACGACAAAGTTTTCATCATCTCGACCCGATCGTTCAAACAATATATCCTTTATCTCGCCGTCAATAATTACTTTTAATGTATTGCTGTACAGATCAATTAATTTAGGCGAATTATTAGCGTGACTCAGCCCAGCAAAAACCGACGCTATATACATAAATGACGTACATTGTGCAATTGATTTGCCATATTTGTTCCAAGTTGTTGGTACATCCCTGCGTAACAATGAATGATCAATAATATCATCTACAATCAGTGTTGAATTATGTAAGATTTCGATTGCGGCAGCTGGATAAAGCAAATCGTCAACCTTACAGCCAAATATTTGACCACTGATAATTACCAGCGCTGGCCTAATTCTTTTACCACCGGATTTTATCTGGTGCAAAGCTACTTCGATGTTTCTTGCTTCAACATCACAGGTTAGCAACTCATCAATTACTGGCTCAACTAATTGATTAAATTTAATTAGTTTTTGTTTCAAATTCGGCATTTTTTTCTCCACTTTTTCTTAACTGATTTTTAATAAAGCCTATGGTAATTAACTATAGAATATTGTAACATCAAAGAGATGACTAAAATAGCAATTGTTGAAGATGACGCAGTTATTAGCCAAATGTACCGCATGAAATTTGAAGCGGACGGTTTTGAAGTCCAACTTGCCAATAATGGCAAACGTGGCGTAGCCTTGGTTGAAGCCTTTTTGCCTGACATTATTTTACTTGATTTACAAATGCCTGAAATGGACGGCGTCGAAGCCCTCGAAATTATCCGTAAACACAGTTGGGGTAAAGACATTCCTGTCATTATTTTAACTAACCTTGGCGAAGAAGAATCACCAAAACAACTTCGTTCCTTAGGGATCCACAGTTATATCGTCAAAGCCAACCTGACCCCACGCCAAGTCGTCACCCGTGTCAAAGAAGCCCTTAGCCTCGCCTAGATATCTTATCGCAATTACCCCAACTTACGTTTATTAAATACGTGCAACAATTCCCCTCTGTTAGAGCACCGACCCTGAGAAGTGTTATTTTGTGCATCTTTTTTTACTTATCTGCCAACAGGCCTTTTAGCGCATCAGAGTCGTCATTCGTCTCATTATAGTCGGATATAAAATCGACATAATCTTGTCGTGAAGTAAATAGATCTAATATCTTTCCATTTACTAACCAATGCGGTTCATTACCGTGTAAATAATATTTGAGACTTGAATATTTATATTGTTCCCAGTATCTAGGATTAAGATGAATATACCTTGTTATATGTTGCAGGTATTTTTCATTGTCTACAAGCACAGCTTTGTATCTACTTTCAAAAACAGGACCAGTTCGTTTATATTTCAAGTTAAAATATACCCCATAGCTAGTCATCATACTACGCATAAACTTTTCCATGAATGGAGTATCAACCTGATATATCAACAGATGAAAGTGATTTTTCATTAAACAGTACGCTACAATTTCAACCTTACCGATAAAATTCGGATATACTTCACCATTTTCACTAATTTCTAAATGTTTTGATAAATAACGATTAATTAGATGAATAAAATATGCGTAATCACTGTTATCGATAAATACTTTTTGTTTGTTACTGCCCCGAGCGTAAACGTGATAAAACGACTCGGGTAATTGCACTTTCTTAATATTTCTTGAAGGCATACTTAAAATATACAACAAAATATCACTTATAACAAACATGCACAAAATAACACTTCTCAAGGTCGGTGCTCGAGAAGTGTTGTGCTCGAGAAGTGTTATTTTGTGCTAGATATCTTGTTGGCCTTTGAGGTCGGCTATGCGACGGGCGGAACGTATAACGTTGTCAAATAATGCAGTTACAGTTAGTGGACCAACGCCGCCTTTGATTGGCGTAATTGTCAGATCTTGACGGTCACGAACATCAGATGCTAAATCACCAACAATTTTGCCGTGTTCAGCAGCAGTACCAGCGTCAACAACAACGGCATTTTTGCTAATCATATCACTGGTTATTAAACTAGGCACGCCAGTCGCAGTAACAATCACATCCGAGCCCAAAGTGGCTGATTTTAAATCAGTTGTTTGTTTGCCATAAATAGTGACATCAAATCCCGAACTCTGCCATAATTTTGCCAGTGGTGCGCCAACTAGACGACCTTTGCCAACAATAGCAATCTTTTTATTTTTCAGTTCAACGTTATAACCAGCCAACAACCAATCAATTGCCATCGCTGTTGCTGGTACGAAATCAGGTTTTTCACCCAAACCATCAACATCTTTTTCAGGCGCCACAGTATTAACAGCCGGTTCAGTCATTTCAGTATCTTCCAAAGGCAATTGAACAATAATTCCGTGAACGTTTTCATCATTATTTAACAGATTTATCTGATTCAAAAGTTCTGTGCCGGTCGGCTGATAAACATCGACTTCAACCGCGATATCTTGACCATATATTTTTTTCAATCGAACATAAGTATCAATTACTGGGTTATCGCCAGTTCTAACAATCGCTAAACGCGGAATAACACGCCATGATTGACGAAGCGCCCGAACTTGTTTTGCTTGGCGCTCTTTTATGTATCCTGCTAATTCTAATCCGTCTAATATTTTCATACCGTTATAACTCACTACTAATTTTTTCTATACTATCAACCAACCGTCGAATTCGCAAAGGCATTTGGGGGACATAATTATGGAATATAGTTCTAACGGGATTCACTATTTATATCTTAGCAAATTACGGTGATAAATTGTAGCATTAGCGGTTTTACAAACAACAATTACTACGCTACAATAAGCATAACTATGAATAACAATATATCAGATTTCGAAAAGTTTCGACGGGTTACAAATTATTTAACAGCGGCGCAAATATTTTTACAAGATAACTTTTTGCTAGAAAGGCCTTTGACGGCTGACGATATCAAACCGAGATTACTTGGTCACTGGGGTTCGGGCCCTGGCGTTAACTTGATTTATGCCCATTTGAATAAATTGATCAAAAAATACGGTCAAGAAATGATGTTTGTCTTAGGGCCTGGCCATGCCTTTCCAGCCTTGCAAGCAAACCTGTTTTTGGAAGGCACTTTGCAAGAATTTTATCCCGAGGCAACTCATACTTACGAAGGTATCGGCTATATTTGTCGCAACTTCAGCTGGCCATATGGCTTTCCAAGTCACTCTAATCCAGGCACACCTGGCGTAATTTTGGAAGGTGGCGAATTAGGTTATGCCCTGGCGACCTCTTATGGTGCAGTCTTGGACAATCCTAATATGATTGTCGCCTGTTTAGTTGGCGATGGTGAGGCCGAAACTGGTCCAGCAGCCGCTTCTTGGCATTTGAATAAACTGGTCAATCCAAAAACCAATGGTACAGTTTTGCCAATTTTACACTTAAATGGTTATAAAATTTCGGCTCCAACAATTTTTGGCCGCATGAGTGATGAAGAATTAATTGCTCTATTTACAGGTTACGGATACCAACCACGCTTTGTTAGCGGTGATAATCTGGACCAACAAATGGAAGAAGCCTTGGAATGGGCTCACCAAGAAATTTGGCGAATCAAAGAATCGACCGAAAACCTAATTGCACCACATATGCCAATGATTATCATGCGAACCGAAAAAGGCATGTCTGGCGTCAAAGAATTAAACGGCAACAAAGTTGAAGGCAACTGTTTATCTCACCAAGTTGTATTAATGGAAGCCAAAACCGATCCTGAACAATTGCAAATGTTGCAAGACTGGTTGGGATCATACAAAATTAATGAATTATTTGACCGTGAAACAGGTTTTGGTGACTTTGTTAATAACATCGTGCCTGAAAAACACCAGCGAATGGGTATGAGCCCTCATGCTCATGGTGGCGACGCTGTTTACAAACCCTTGAAACTACCATCTGCCGAACAATTCTCCGAAGACGCCGAAGTACCAGGTACAATCGGGTCCAGCAGCATGATTCGCACTGGACTATACCTAAAGGAAGTCTTTAGGTTAAACGAAGAAAACCACAATTTCCGCATGATGTCACCAGACGAAACCTATTCTAATAAACTTGACGGCGTTTTTGGCGCTACATCAAGAGCTTGGATGTGGCCAATCAAACCTTGGGACAAAGATTTGTCACAAGACGGACGTGTCATGGAAATGCTCAGCGAACATAACTTGCAAGGCTTGGCCCAAGGCTACACGTTAACTGGTCGTCACTCGGTATTTGCCAGTTATGAGGCCTTTATCCAAGTGGTATCTAGTATGACCGACCAATACGCTAAATTTTTGAAACACTCGATGAATTACGAATGGCGCGGATTGTTCCCATCTCTAAATTACATATTGACCAGTTCGGGTTGGCGCCAAGATCACAATGGCTTTAGCCACCAAAACCCTGGCTTTATTGATGATGTTTTGCGTCGTCATGGTAATTTCGTTGACGTTTACTTCCCTGCCGATGGCAATACGACATTAGTCGTTATGGAAAAAGTACTTAGTTCAACACGTCAAATTAACGTCGTTGTGGCTGGTAAAACTCAAGAACCTCGTTGGTTAACTCCTGATTTAGCTCGTCAACAGTTAAAAACCGGTATTACAACTTGGGAATTTGCCAGTGATAACAATCCAGATGTTGTTTTGGCTGGTATCGGTGACTATCCAACCAAAGAAGTCATGGCAGCAATCGATTTAGCTAAACGTGAATGGCCTGATATTCGCCTGCGTTGCGTTAATATTAGTTCGATTACTGGACGTGGATTCGGTCAAGCTCAAAATTGTATCAGCGAAGAAGAATTTAACAACCAATTCACAACTGATAAACCTGTCATTTGTAACTTCCATGGCTATCCTGAAACACTCGAAGCCATCTTGTTTAAATACATCAATGATGCCAGTCGCTTTGACGTTCGCGGCTATATCGAACAAGGCAGCACTACAACACCATTCGATATGCACGCTCGCAACAAAACCAGTCGTTACGACTTGATAATTGCTATCTTTAGCAGATTAATCGAATCTGGTCGCATCAGCGATGCAGATGGTCAAGCCATTATCGATAAGTATCGCCAAAAACTGGCCGATAATATTGAGTACATCAAGATAAACGGTATCGATACACCTGAAATCGATAACTGGGTATGGCAAGCCGAGATTGACAATACTAAGGCAGTGTCACAGGACACAGCTAGCGACTTTTAGTAGACTGCTAAATTAAATAAGCCGAGATATACTCGGCTTATTTTTTTAGTCAGACGATTAAATTTGGTCTTTTTTCTCGTTAATAAAATCAGTCCACTGACGGATTAGTCGCAAAACTGTCTTTAATGGTAGTTCAATAATCGTATCCAGGACCAAGGCAACAATATTAATTTTACTGTATTTATCTGACAACCATTGTCCCAATAAAATAAATGGCATGTAAATAAAGTCCCTGATTGTCGCCAAAAAACCTGATTTAGCAGTGATAAGTTCTAGCTCTCGAACGATTCTTGACAACCTAAAGCCCAAAAAGTTAGCCGTTGCAAAGAAGATAAAGAAGATCCCGCCCTGAACAATATTAAATCCAGCCTTCATTAATAAGTCTGTGGCCAGCCAGAATACTATCAAAAACATCAGAGCATAGGCAATCTTGAAACCAATTGGGTAGCTGTGTTTTTTAACGATAGGGTACAAATTAACTTGAGTTTGATCGCCATAAAGCATATTTTCGGCGTATTGTTGCATAGCACGCGTGTTATCCTTGCCTGGCATTTTCAAACCAAGACGCAATAAAGCGATATAAACAACCGGCGTTAGCAAATTAATCACTAATGGTAAATAGTCAACTCTGTGAACAGTATACATATCATATGGAACTTCAATACCTACACCGATAAGGCTTTTTGTAATCAACAAGAAGACAATGCTTTTAACTAAGCCGCGATTTAACTTGGACTTTGATTGATTGTATTCGCGCTCAATTTGAACAGAGTAAGCCGAGTAAAAACGATCACTATTGCTTAATAAATCAACAATATTTTCATTCTCTTGAACCATATTTTTAAGGACACGTAGCGGTGCACCATATTTATCAATATATCTGGTAATCTTATCTGTTAGTTCAGACGCATAGATAGTATCAATATTTTGGTGAAATTGGGCGTAATCATTAATACTTTCGTCAGACACGTTATATAATTTCTGCATTTCAAAGCGTACACTAGATAAATCTGTTTTAAAGAGTGATTTATAGATAGCTACATACAGACTCGCCTCGAAATTAGCTTCTTCTGACTTATCAACAATAAATGAATCTTTATTCAAAATTGCTAAATAATGGCGATAGGTAAACTGTGCAAATATGCCCTGAACTATATTATCGGTAACAAACTTTTCACTAGCAACAGACAGTAAGTCCAAAGTCCAATCTTGATCGAGGCCTGGTTTGATGCCCGAAACCTTTAACTTCCAAAAATTATCATAATGTTTTTGAATAACTGCACCTAAATCATCAATAATTTCGACTGGTAAGGTGTTATTTTCGACATATCCTGATTGAATCAACTCAATAATTAACTCTTCGGCAACTGAACGGCTGGATAAATGATTATTTTGAAAAGACAGATTACGGACATAAAAACGACGTATCGCTTTTTGAATTAACAAATGCTCTTGAGTGTATTCAGCGGCATTACGTAACTGTTCATAAGCAACCGAAACTTCCCTGCCAACACCTGCAATGTTGATATATTGGCCAATATGTTCGGTGACTTTTACATCCTTGGCGCTTGCAAGCTGATTAGATAACTGGCGACCATTGGCGCCTAATTGTTTGTTGTTAGTCATAGTTGGTTCTTGATTCATCTCTCGCGGTAGATTATTATTCAATATCTGTATACAATGATACCACTTTTAGGCTGAAGTTGAAAAATTATAATGAGCAGGAGGGAATATCGCTTCGCTCCTCCGCTTGTTCATAAAAATATGTAAACACATTTTTATTTCACTACGCTACGCGACCCCTCGACTATTTTTGCTTCGCAAAAAGTCCGGGGTTCAATTTCCCGCTGGCTACATTCCAAAATAAAATAACCTATCCTATGGATAGATTATTTTATTTTGGAGGGCCAGCGGGGAATTGAACCCCGGACAACCTACTTAAGAGGCAGGTGCTCTAACCAGCTGAGCTACTGGCCCATAATAAATTAAAAATACATACTCAAATTTTACCAATACACTTGTTTGAGAATAAGGTTAGAGCACCTGGTGCTTATTTATAATCTTACTCGGCGACAAGCGCCTCGGACAGGCAGCTGAGTTACTGGCCTATTTACAAAAACTGATTGTACACTATTACCTCTGTTGATACAAGATGGCAAGCTGCTTATTTTTGTTTCAAACTAATCTATTCGATAAAAACGTGTTTCAGTTAGTTTCTTGAAAGGATTCCAAATTTGTTTGGCTTTTTTGTGAGTCAAAGTCGACATTTTAACCAGAATGACGATCAACATGCTGAGACTAGTGCAAAGCAACGCAGCCAATACCTTGTAAATAAATATACCACTAGTATTCATCAACAAAACAAAGGACAAAGTTACAGTAAATAACATCGTGATGATCATCCATTCATTACTAAAAACTTTGTTGCTCATCTGCATGGCAAAATTAGTACGATTCAATTGGTTAGCGACAACTTTATCTAATAATTTATCAATCTCTTCTTTGTATTCACCTCGATAGCTAATACAATACGCAATTATTGCTTCGTACTTATCCTCGCCTTCGCCTGGACGGTGTTGTTTGACAGAAGTTTTTAGATAATCAATAAACATATCTTTGATACTTTCACGCAGTGATTGTGGCAACTTCGCTAAACTAATAACCATCGCAAAAATCGCATTGGCTTCAGCCCTAATTATTTTATGCAACTCCTCTACCCTTGATTTTTGAGCTGTTAAAATCGGCGAGATATAAAATCCATACAAAAATGAATTAACTGAAAACAGCGTTAATGCACCACTGTCGAATTTAACACTGGGTGCAAATATCTCAACTGTCATGAATATAACAAATAATATTATGAAGTAGTAACTTAACCTGATTTTTAAAAGTAATAGATTTTTCATTTTATCCTTAATTAATTATATTGATAGTATAAAATACTGTGCGTCAAAAACATAGGCATTATCAAATAACTAGATGATTCCCAGCAGCAGCAAAATCGCTAGCACTACCGCCAAAATAACTCGATACCAACCAAAATCTTTCAGTCCACGTTTTTCAATCAGTTTAATCATGAAGTTAATCGCCAATATACCAGATATAAAACAGACGATGTTGCCGAACGCAAATGCTACCAAATTATCCTTTACAAAGTTAATCCCAGCGCTTGAAATTAATGTTTTTAGGCTGGCACCGGCAATTATAGGAATGGCTAACAAAAAGCTAAATTCGGCTGCCCTTTCGGCACTTAAATTATTACGTAGCCCAGTTAGTATCGTGATCCCGGAACGTGATACGCCTGGTATTAATGAAAATGACTGAGTGATTCCAGTTTTGACCGCTAATCTCCAGCCAACCGACTGTTCGATTTCACGATTGTCAGCATTGTCGTTTACCTTGCCCATAACAACCATTGGGATACCAATAACTACCAACATCGCAATAACCACCCAAATCATGCTGTTTAATTGTTCGATCTGACTGTTTAGTATCAATCCCAACAGAACCGCTGGCACGGTAGCGACGATAACTTTTGCCACCAGTAACCATTCTTTGCCACTAAATACTCTGACAATAATTGACCAAATTCGGACACGATAATAAACAACTAACGCCAATAACGATCCAAAATTCAATAACACATCAAATGTAAAAGCATTGTCAGCACCTAAAATATGACTGACAATCACCAGATGGCCCGAGCTACTGATTGGCAAGAATTCCGTAATCCCCTGCACTAGACCTAAAATAATCGCATTAATAATAGACATTTAACTAATTTTAGCAGATTTATTATTAACACAATAGTAATAAAATCTCTTTGTAAGGACGGACCGGACCTTGCAAAAGAAAACAGCCTACCGATAAGTAAGCTGCATTCTTTGGTACACCCGGCAGGACTCGAACCTACGACCCTCTGGTTCGAAGCCAGATACTCTATCCAACTGAGCTACGGGTGCGTACTAATGTTAATTATAACATACCAATTACAGATGTAATGGTGAAATTATTTACCCTTCAAATAGCAGATAACCAAATTCCAATAGCTAAAATAAGTTATAATAATTAAATATGGATATTCACACTAACATTCCCCTGAAAAACTACATTACGATGAAACTAGGCGGCAATGCCCGCTTTATGACAGAGGTCCATACACCCCAAGAAGTTGCTGATGTATATAACGGCGCCAAAGAGCAGTCATTACCCGTATTTATTTTAGGTGGTGGCAGTAATGTAATTGTCCGCGATGAAGGATTTAATGGCGTTGTCGCACGTATGCGCATACCAGGATTCGAAATCATCGCTGATGATTCAACCTCGACGACTATTCACATTGGCGCAGGTGAAAATTGGGATTCAGTCGTTAAACGATCGGTTGAAATGGGCCTGAGCGGCATCGAAGCCATGTCAGGTATTCCTGGCACCGCTGGCGCTACACCTGTTCAAAACGTAGGAGCTTATGGCCAAGAGATTGCCGATACATTAGTATCAGTCGATGCCTACGACAGTTTGACTAATAATTTTGGTGTGTTGCCAGCCACTGATTGTAACTTTACTTACCGTGACAGTATTTTTCGAAGCGATGCAAAGGGCCGTTATATCATTACGGCTATTACTTTAAAATTATCTAAAAACCAACCGCAACCACCATTTTACGATTCTTTGCAAAAATATTTTGACGAACACAATATGCACATATTTACCAGCCAGATCGTCCGAGATATTGTAATTCAGATTCGCAATAGCAAACTTCCAAATCCAGCCACGTCACCAAATACTGGATCATTTTTTAAAAACGCTATTGTTGATAAATGGCAAATCGACGGATTAAAAGCGATCAACCCCAACATCCCACTTTATGAAATGGCTGATGGGACATACAAAATTCCTGCTGGTTGGTTGATTGAGAATTGTGGTCTAAAAGGACAATTAATTCATGGCATGCGTGTTTATGAAAATAATGCATTGGTATTAGTTAATGAATCTGCCACATCATATCTAGACCTTGAAATGGCTCGTAATGAAATTGTTGGGAAAGTACGCGATACTTTCCGCGTTCAAATCGAACAAGAGCCACTTGAGATTTAAATAGCTTGCGATTGGGGCATAAAACGTTTATGATTAATACTATGAAACGCCGTGGATTTACACTAATCGAATTGATGGTCGTCATCGTAGTTATGGGTGCCTTGTTAATCCTTAATGTCGTTAATCTTCGCGGAACTCAAGTTAGTGCCCGAGACGCCGAGCGTAAAACTGATGTCGAAACAATAATCCTACATCTAGACACGTACTACCAAATTGGGTCAGACACCGGCAGCGGACTTGGCAGATACCCATCGACAGTCTTATCATCCAGCAGTGCTAGCTATATGCAACAAACACTTCGAGACATAGATACATCATCATTATCCGCACCTGGCATTACCGATCCTACCCAGACATTTATATCAGCAACTAATAATACCCAGACGACAGCAGGTGTTACCCCTCAGCCAACCATCTCTCAATACGTCTATCAACCCATCCAAAACAGTGGCGCACTATGTACTGCTGAGACCCAAGAATGCCGTAAATTTAATATTTATTACAAGCTCGAAACAGCAACCACCGATTGCCCTGGACCAAGTAATATATGTTTAGTAACAGGAAAAAATCAATGAAAATAATTTCAAAATCGTCGAATGGTTTTACAGCAGTTGAGCTGCTGGTTACCCTATTTATTGCTGCTGCCTTTTTAATGTCAGGCTATCAATTATACGATTTAATCATGAAAGATGGTGGTGACACTCGTGCCCAAGCACGCGCCAGTAACGCAACGTACGATTATCTGCAACAGTACAAAGCATTGACAACTATCCCTTGCACATCTCAAACCCCTTTGACTAATCAGTCAGTTACTGTCGATGGATTATCGACTGCTACAATGACTGTCGTAATTTCATGCCCTTACGCGTCAAATCCAAATGTATCCAAAGTATTAGCCACAATAAAATATAATTCCCCACAACAGACAGTCAGTAACGCAACTTATACAACCAACAGCACAGCAGCGGCAGCTTCTTCTTGTCCAACTGGATTCATTAATGTGCCTGGCAGTGCCACCTATGGCACATCGGACTTTTGTGTTATGAAGTATGAAGCAAGTCGAAGTGATGCTACTGCTGTAGCTCAAGGCACTAGTACAATACCGGTTAGTACCGCTGGCGTTCAGCCTTGGGTTGACGTCAATCGAAGCACATCAATTTCTTATGCACCCAACGTAGCTGGATGTACGGGATGCCATCTAATTACTTTGGCCGAGTGGCTGACTATTGCCCAAAACGTCTTAAGCGTTCCAAGCAACTGGTCGTCAGGTACGGTTGGTAGTGGTTATATGTTTTCAGGTCATAATGATCTTGTCCCAAATAACGCCGTAGTCACCAGTTCGAACGACAGTGACGGTTATTACTTGACAGGTAATTTTTCGGGTGATTCTAGCGTTAATCTTTATGGGGTAGTTGGTAACTCACAGCGTCGAACTTTAACATTATCAAATGGTCAAATTATATGGGATCTTTCTGGTAATCTTACTGAATGGACAAGTTATTTAACAGGTGGCGTAGGTAATCAACCTGGTATAAATGGTATGATGTGGGAAAACCGTGAATGGACAGCTATAACGAATCCTGGCACAATGACGCCTAATATATCACCAGCTACAACTGGTATCTTTGGAGCTAGCACCTGGAATTCAACTAAGGGCATCGGCAGGATATATTCTAGCTCTGATACTGGTGGTGCATACGCTATTGCTATGGGTTGTGGCTATAATTGTCCTGGTGCTGGTGTACTAAATGCTTATATAAATCTGTGCAGTACTTGTTTTGGCTCAACCAGCCAATACACATTTCGAGTTACTAAGTAGGGAGTAACACTGATGCTAGGATATACGATAAAGACAACAAAGCCGATAAATAAAGCTAAACAAACATGCAAATATCTGACAGATGCCGACCGATTGTCAGGTTTTACCCTCGTCGAAATGCTTATAATAGCGCCAATTGTCGTATTAATGATTGGCGTATTTATCAGCTCAATCGTTAGTATGACTGGTGACGTCCTTTCGACCAGAGCGTCTAATGCCCTTGCCTACAACGTCCAAGACGCATTAAATCGAATCGAATCGGATATCACTTTAAGTGGTGGCTTTTTGTCAACAAACAACATACCCTTGACATCTCCTCAAGGTTACAACAATGACACAACCAACTTTTATAATGCCGACGCTACAACTGGCCCAATGCTAATACTTAACTCTTATGCGACTACCAGTAATCCATTATTATCTTCACAAAACATCCTTTACATGGCTAACCAACCAAATGCCTGCAACACTACTTCTTTTAATCAAAACCCACCAGTTATGCTGAATATAGTATATTTCGTAAAGAATAATACATTATGGCGACGAGTTATCGAACCGCCTAATTATGCGACTGCGGGTTGTATAAATGGAGCAGCTGATAAACCATGGCAATGGCCTAGCTGTGCGCCAACAACCTCTGGTACGATTTGCCTCGCCAAGGACGAAAGATTAGTTGATGGTATTCAGGCAAATGGTTTTAGTATCAAATATTTCCCTACACCCAACGCAGCTTCATATAACTATAATTCAAATGCCACTGCGACTAATAAGTCGGATAATGTCAGGTTGGCTGCACTGCAATCATCCAGCACTGCTGTTGTTACTATTGCCGCTTCGGGCACTGTGTCTGGACGCGATATTAGTCAATCTGGAACAATACGTGCCACAAGTGCTAACAATAATATTCTTAATAACAACCTTGTTGGTTGGTGGGCGCTGGACGGTAATGCAAACGATGCCAGCGGCAATCGCAATAGTGGCGTAATAGTCAGCGCAGCAACAACTACTGGTCAAGACAGCAGTGTTAACAGTGCTTACAGCCTGAACGGTACTACAAACTACATCAGTTTACCAGCCATGAAACTGGCTAATAGTTATACTATTTCAGCGTGGATAAAACGGGATGCTACAGCAAGCGGCTGGAACACAATAATTGGCGGCAAATCGACCGCTACTAATAATTTCGCTTATAACTCTGACGGCAGAATTGCTTTTGGCGATTTTGGTGGCAGCTGGTTAGCAGTTGGAGGCACCACTGCCCTGGCAGATACAGCCAGTTGGCATAATGTAGTAGCCGTGGTAAATTCAGACGGTACAAATGCCACCTGGACACTTTACGTCGATGGCGTCAGTAAAGGTACAAGTGCATCAATGACTGGCGACGGCAACTTCAGCACACCAAGAATCGGCAGTTACGCCGATGGATCAGGTGCTTTCTTTAAAGGCCTAATTGATGACGTACGTATATACAACAGCGCTCTTCCGCTGGCAGCAGTTCAATTTATTTTCAACTCTGGCGCACAATAAATATTTGCTATATTGATTGTGCTTATAAATAATTGTATAGTAAACCAATAAGGCAGTCATAACAAAAGGCAAATAAATGATTCTACAAAATATCAATCACAGACAAAAAGAACAAGGCTCTGTAATATATTGGGTAATTGCGATTATTATCGCACTAGTCGTCACAGCAGTAACGGCATTTATAATGTTAAACGGCGCGTCAAAAAACACCAGCACAGCTGAATCACTAAAAAATGCACAATCAGCCCAAAACTACGCACAAATATTCGCAGCAGATTTTCTTAAATACCCAGGGTCTGTTGCAGATTTTAGTAAAGGTAAAACAACTCAACTACCTACAAAGATTATCATCCAAGGTTCAGACCCTACAGAATCGAATGGTCTAACAACATTAGGTTATGACTACGTTGGCACATCACCTGACATGGCAACTGGTGGAAGATTTAGATACTGGGACTATTCAACTAATAAAGTATCAACTAACTTCTTATATGTCGGTACGGCAACTTCAAAATCAACGTTTAATTCTATTAAATAAGAAATATGTTATAGTGCTTGTGTTTATCTAGATTGTGGAGTAAATTAAGTATATAACTAACAATTAATTAGGGGGCATACAGGAATATGAGTCTACAAAATATCAATTCTAAAAAAAGTCGCGGTTTTACAATCGTAGAGCTTTTGGTCGTTGTCGTTGTCATCGGTATCTTGGCAGCTATCACGATTGTTTCTTACACCGGTATTACAGCTAGGGCAAATGCTGCCAAAGCAGTATCAAATGCACAAGCTGTGGTCAGCGTAGCTGAAGCTATTAACGCCGATACAGCCGCTAAATATCCAGTATCTGTTGCTGAGTTTACTTCACTAGCCAGCACAGCCCGTATACCAAACAATACGGTCATCGGCAGCACTGCGCCAACCGCACTTAATGGTACAACAAACTTCCAGACATTTGCTTTGAACACCAACCCTTCAACTGGTGGTAAAGTCGTATTCTGGGATTACAATACAGGTTTAGTCAGCACAGCAGCTACATCACTATACTGGGGTGCAGGCAACAGTACAAACTCCGGATCTATGACGGCTTTCAACTAGTATTGAATGCTTGATTGATAAATCTATCTTAATACCCGCCTGTACTGGCGGGTATTAAATTATTAACAGATAAAATAACTAGTTCATAATAAATTGTGCTTGTGCTTATATAATAGTTATAGTAAATTGGGTGTATAAACATAATTAGGGGGCATACAGGAATATGAGTCTACAAAATATCAATCGTAAACAAAAAGACCACGGTTTTACAATCGTAGAGCTTTTGGTCGTTGTCGTTGTCATCGGTATCTTGGCAGCTATCACGATTGTTTCTTACACCGGTATTACAGCTAGGGCAAATGCTGCCAAAGCAGTATCAAATGGACAAGCCGTCGTTGCAGTTGCTGAGGCTATTAACGCTGATTTAGGCGCTAAATATCCAGTAACAACAGGTGAATTTACTTCACTAGCCAGCACAGCCCGTATACCAAACAATACGGTCATTAGCGCTACTGTTGATCCAACAGCACTTACCGGAACAACGAACTTCCGCTTATACACAGTAGCTAGCCCTAACCAGTCAACTGGTGGTCGTGTCACATTTTGGGACTACAGTACTGGGCAACTTAGCACAAATATAACATCTCTTTACTGGGGTGCAGGTAACAGCACAAACTATAGTTCGATGGTAGCATTCGCTAGCTAATCAAAATAGTTAAACATAATTTAATACCCGCCATATAGGCGGGTATTAAATTATGTTTGCAAATGGTAAATAGTGCTTGTGTTTACAAAAAGAATGTAGTAGATTAGTAATATATAATAAAAGTATAGGGGGCAAACACGAATATGAGTCTACAAAATATCAATCGTAAACAAAAAGACCACGGTTTTACAATCGTAGAGCTTTTGGTCGTTGTCGTTGTCATCGGTATCTTGGCAGCTATCACGATTGTTTCTTACACCGGTATTACAGCTAGGGCAAACACTGCAGCTGGCATAGCATCAATGAACGCAGTTACATCAAAAGCCACCGTTTACAGCACAGACGGACCAACAACTAGCTTGCCTATCAGTTGGGGATCATTAACAGGTGCTGCTGCTACTACTACGTACTACTTAGCTTCATCAGCTCCAACAGGCGTAGACTTCACTACAGCATCAAACAACGTCTTGATGTCAGCATATAGGCCAGCAAGCATATCGAACGATTCAATCGACTATATTGTCTGTGGAACCACTGGTACAACAACTGGTCCAACAAAGTTCTCTGATATTTCAGTCGTCAGTGGCCTTAAAGCTGGTTATTGGGACTACTCACTAAGTACACCAGCTGAAAACGTAACTAGCACAGTTGGTTATACCAGCGGTAACTACCCAACTTCAGGATCAAACCCAGTTGGATGTTACAAGGTTGGTCTGGCTGAAGCAACAATTGCTGTTGCGCAAGCTATCCGAACTGAAACTGGTGCATATCCAGCAACAGCAGCAGCTATCAATGCCAACACTGCAGCTAGTGCAAAACTACCTCTAGTCCTGCAATCTAACGTATTACTCGTTAACCCAACTGTAGCCAATGGTACAGTTGCTGTTAAGTACGAATGTGCTACAGCAGTTGTTGCAACATTGCCATGTCTAAACACTGGTAACGCTGCTGGTGGAAGAATAACTTACTGGGATTACAACACCAATGCAACTAATACTATTGCTTACGGAGTCTACGGCCAAGCTGTACCTACAAACTTCGCAGTTCCTGCATCATAGTAATACAACTTACTAAACTAAATACCCATCGGAATCCGATGGGTATTTTTTTATGCCTGATAAATTATTTATCACTTGGTAGTGGAAATGTTCGTGCGAATTTTGTAACTTCTAGCTTCAACTTAGTCAGTTCAGTCGGATTGTCGCGGTTGTCAATCGCCTGTTTCATCCAAACAGCAATTTGCGCCATATGATTTTGTTTTAAACCTCGCGTTGTAATCGCTGGCGTGCCCAATCTGATACCACTTGGCCTAAATGGAGGCAAAGTATCATCAGCAATGGCATTAGCGTTTAATGTCAGCCCAATCGCATCCAGTGCCTTTTCAACCACCTTACCGTCCAACCCGAAGCTTTTATATACATCGGCCAGAATTAAGTGATTGCTAGTACCACCTGTAACCAGCTGAAAGCCTTGCTTTTGCATTTCGTCGGCCAAGGTTGAGGCGTTATCCACAATTTGCTGAGCGTATTGCTTAAATTCAGGTTGCAAGGCTTCATTAAAAGCCACCGCCTTGGCAGCAATCGAATGCATATGTGGACCGCCCTGCATACCAGGAAAGATTGACCTATCGATTAAGGTTGGAATATTTTCCAAAGTCTTTTCAGGCGCCTTCAAAGGGTTACCTACCTTACCCATCGACAAAATCATTCCACCTCTTGGCCCACGCAAAGTCTTATGTGTTGTAGTCGTAATAACATGAAAACCATAATCAAATGGGTTCTTGGCTACACCACCAGCGATTAGACCAGCAATGTGCGCCATATCGGCCATCAACAGCGCGCCGACTTCATTCCCAATTGCAGCAAATTTAGCGTAGTCCAGTTCCCTTGGGTATGCACTAAATCCAGCCAAGATAATTTTAGGTTTATGTTTTAATGCTAGTTCGCGCAAATTATCATAGTCAATCTCGCCTGTTGAAACATCTTTCATCTTGTATCGGATAAAGTTATACAAATGAGCACTACGGGTCACTGGCGCCCCGTGTGTGAGGTGTCCGCCATGACTTAGGTCCATTGCTAGTACCGTGTCGCCAGGCTCCAACCAGGCGCTATAAACAGCCTCGTTGGCTGGTGCACCTGAATGTGGTTGCACATTAGCATGATCGGCCTTAAACAACTGTTTTGCGCGATCAATCGCCAATTGTTCAACCTGATCAGTAAATTCCTGACCACCATAATATCGTTTGCCAGGATAACCTTCGGAATATTTGTTTGTAAAGACACTACCAAGAGCCGTCAAAACGTCCCGACTGACATAGTTTTCACTTGGAATTAATTCCAAGCCGTCCCGTTGTCTGTTTTCTTCACCAGCAATACAAGCCGCTATCTTTTCATCTTTCATCACCTGACCCTCCTAATCTATTACTTAAAATTATACAGCAGTTAGTAGGTAGTAGATAGTAGATAGTAGATAGTAGATGGTAGATGGTAGATGGTAGATGGTAGATGGGAAATGGGAAATGGGAAATACCATTATGAATGAGCCTACTACCTACTACCTACTACCTACTACCTACTACCTTTGCCTTGACTTATATATCATAATTGATATATTATTTATTATATGAAAACAAGCGATTATAAAGTCAAAATCGGAGCATTAATTCAAGAGACCAGACAATCACGAGGCCTAACTCAGGCACAACTTGCCGAAGCCTTAAATACCAGCCAAAGCGCCATAAATCGCATCGAAAAAGGTGGTCAAAATATCAGCCTTGAGATGTTGGCCCGTATCAGTGAGGTTTTGTCAAGCGAACTTGTCACTTTAAACCAATCTGGAAAAATCAATTTTCGTATCAATGGTGGCAAAAAATTATCGGGCGAAATTGAGGTCAAAACCAGCAAAAACGCCGCTGTTGGACTGCTCTGTGCCAGCCTATTAAACCACGGCACAACCATCATCCGTCGCGTGGCACGAATCGAAGAAGTTAATCGTATTATTGAAGTTCTGCAAAGCATCGGCGTTAAAGTCCGCTGGCTAAACGACAAAAACGACCTTGAGATTATCCCGCCTGCCCGTCTAAAACTCGATAATATCGACGTCGAAGCCGCCAAACGCACTCGCACTGTAATTATGTTGCTTGGCCCCCTATTGCACCAATACAAAGAATTCAAATTACCATTCGCAGGCGGCTGCAACTTAGGTACACGCACCGTTGAACCTCATATGACAGGCTTGGCGCCATTCGGACTACATGTCGAGGCAACTGGTGATTATTATCATGCCACGGTCAAAGAAAAACCAGTTACACACAGCATTTTGCTAACCGAACGCGGTGATACAACAACCGAAAATGTCATTATGGCAGCCGCACTTTACGACGGCGAGGTGACAATCCGTAACGCCAGCCCAAATTATATGGTCCAAGACGTTTGCTTTTTTTTACAAAAACTTGGTGTTAAAATTGACGGTATCGGTACGACCACACTTAAAATTCGTGGCGTCCGCAATATCAACAAAAATGTTGAATATTATCCCAGCGAAGACCCAATCGAAGCCATGAGTTTGATTGCCGCTGGTATCGTAACTGACTCTGAAATTACCGTCAAACGCGCACCAATCGAGTTTATCGAAATCGAAATGGCAATACTTGATAACATGGGGCTTAAATGCGAAATCAGCGAAGAGTACAAAGCCCGAAACGGCGAAACCAGGCTGGTTGATGTCAAGATATTACATTCTGAACTAAAGGCACCAAAAGACAAATTACACAGTATGCCATTCCCTGGCGTTAATATGGACAACTTACCTTTCCTAGGCCTGATTGCCACCGTCGCAACTGGTCGTACAATGGTCCATGACTGGTCATATGAAAATCGCGCTATTTACTTTACCGAACTTAGTAAATTGAACGCTAATATTGAATTAGTTGACCCACATCGAGTTTACATCACCGGCCCAACCAAATGGAAACCGGCCGACATCGTAACACCACCAGCTCTGCGACCGTCAGTTGTAATATTAATCGCTATGTTGGCCGCTCCTGGACGATCGATCTTGCGTGATGTCTATTCAATCAACCGCGGTTATGAAGATTTTGCAAATCGCCTAAATACTTTGGGCGCCGACATCGAAACCTTACGCGAAATTTAAGTAATATTTGTCACCTAGGCGTATGGGTTAAAAGTTCGTCCCGACGGTTCACTGAAACGTTTTGGTGCTGTTGGCATATTTCGTCGTGGCAACGCTGACCGCTGACGAATACTGTTGCGATCTAAGGCTTTTTCAGCAACTGGTTTGGCACGCATCACACCGTAAGCAGCGCCTATGGTAGAACGATTATAATTTTCAATTATTTGGCGATTACGCTCAATCGCCTGACGTTGACCAAATGAAATGCTAGTCGTCGACCCAATCTGATTGGGATTTGCCACCTCTGCATAGCCACTACTGTGGAATGGTTTGTTGTCGTCTGGTTTAACTACGTGGTCATTCATGTCCATATTTGTAAGTTTATTATACGAAATAATTTGGAAATGCGCTAATGATAAAATAAAATAGACGGCCCGTTCACAGGTCGTCTATTTTATTTGGGGCGAATGAAGGGGATCGAACCCTCTACCTTCGGAACCACAACCCGACGCTCTAACCAGATGAGCTACATTCGCCACATTTTGTGATTTGCTTTGTTATTGTAACAGATAAAAAGCTATTTGAAAATATACTTTATATTGTTATAATGAAGATATGCGCGGGTGTCGTATAACGGCTCATATTCCTGACTTCCAATCAGGCGCTTGGAGTTCGACTCTCCACACCCGCACCAATATTGATTATTTAGTTACCCCTGATATCCAACCCATCATCCTTCTATAAAGCCTGACACCTTTTTCTGGATTGTTATTACTTGCTACTGTAATATGCAAAGTGCCATGTGGTGTCTTGCCTAACTTTTGTATTTTCTTATCTAAGCGTCTATCAATCTGAGTTTTCCTAAACTGCTCTTTTGGTAGTTTTGTAATGTTCATCCAATATTCCATACTTAGAAGTTCGTCTGAATCTGGATATAAATGCATTGCGATTGTTATATTTTCATCTTGTAACTCACAAATTTCACGCAGCCAATCGATGAAAAGACTTACAACCCTCGGGTCTGAATTAACTAGGCGTATTTGCTCCATGGTTTTTGAACCCTCTCCAATCCATAAACCCAAACCAATCATCCATAAATCTCGCTTTGACACTTCTCCAACTTCAGCAATTCCTTGGGACTTTAATTCAGATATCTCATCTATTCGAATTTGTCTGCGACGTAAACCATGCACGCCTTGTCCATGTTTAATACGAGATAGAACTTGTTCATTTGGAGTATACGGCAAATCCTTAAGCCAGTTACTTAAAGTACTCTTATTAACGCCAAGCTGACTACTAATAAGACTATACGACATGCCATCCGCCCTAAGTTCAACAGCTCGCTGTTTCTCAATTCTCATATAACCATATTACCAGTATATACATGAGGGTTCAATTATATCATTGAGATAATTGAATAAACCGAGATTTACTTTCCCGCCTCAGCTGCATCCGCCTCCTCCTTGGTCACATGTACCGTTCCGTGTGAGTGCTGAACTGGTGAATAAATTGAATATACTTTCAATGCTACATCACCTGTGCTGACTAAATTATGCCAAGCACCAGCCGGTACAACAACAGCATCACTACTGCCTGCTGCCCAAGTTTGTAGTTGGTCCTTTGTAGGCCCCATACTGACAGCTGCTTTGCCTTGCTCAATTCGTAAAAATTGATCATGCGTTGGATGAACTTCTAATCCAATATCATGTCCCGGCTCGATTGACATCAAGGTAATTTGTAAATTAGCCCCTGTCCACAAAGTTGTCCGATAATTTGTATTTTCAAGTGTTGCGGTTTCAATATTTGTAACCAGCGGTGCTGGTCCATTGTCGATAATTTCTGTCATAATTTATTCCCCCTTGTGGTTCTATTATACGCCAGTTGGGGAACAATAAGATACGACGTTACTTGGACGTAATCTGTTTTTTAGTTATTTTATAAATTTTTATTGTCCAAAATACCACCCAAACCAACATCAATCCAACGACAGCAAGAATAACTGGTGATGATAAATTTTGATTAAAATTAATCGCCGAATAATTCATGCTGAATGTAATATAAGTAAATAGCGCACCTGTAAAGACAGACACACCGGCATTCATCGTACGTATCAAATCATATGCCTGTTGCTGCTGTTTATCGTTAAGCGCCATCAACCACATCGTGCTAGGTATATTTGAATATTGCGGTCGTTTATAAACAAAAACAAACAATGCCAACATAGCGGTCTGTATAAACGGTATCAAAAAAACTTGCCAAACAGATTTATTTGCCCAACCATCCGCCGCACCACTAATACCAAAATGAATCGGAATCACCGCTGGTAATTTATCCCAATAATAAAATGTTATCGCCCAACTAGCTATTGCTAAAATAGCAATGATTGCAAAAGTAACTTTGTATTTTGTTTTCATAATTTTATCCTTCTGCCTATATTATAACTTAAATTAACCCAGCTATTGGTGATTTTAATGACCCCTCCCTGCCATATTCCAATAGCCATATTCCAATAGCCAACTATAACACCTATAGTTTGATATAATAGCAAATGTACCAATTTCGCCCTGGTAGCTCGGTGCCAAGCGAAGCGATAATATATTTATCAGCAAGCTCTATCCACTGAGAATATTCATTACCAGAGATAAGTACCAAATCACAATCCATTCACGCCCTGGTAGCTCAGTGGATAGAGCAGAGGACTTCTAAGCCTAAGGTCGTTGGTTCAATTCCAACCCAGGGTACCAAAATAAAATAACCAGCCCATAGGGTTGGTTATTTTATTTTAATCCTAGGCCGGAATTGAACCAACGACTTTTTGTTACAATATATTCATGCCCCTAACTATCCTAACCTCGACCCGATTGAATGGATCAATGAAATCAACTAATCCCGACGAGCAATCACAATTTGATCAAAATCGTAAAATTTTTCTGGAAAAAAACGGAATTAGCCCAAACGACACTACATTAGTTCGATTAGATTACGAGACAAATGATTATTGTCGATATGTTAGCATCGATGATATAAACAAGGGCGATGGGATTGTCAGCGAATCAACTATTTTGTCTGACGCCCTGATTGTGGCTAAACCAAATCACGCCCTTTTATTGCCACTAGCCGACTGTATCGGTGCTGTTATTTATGCCTCAACTGTCAATATTTTAATGCTAGCACATCTGGGCCGACACAATCTCGAACAATTTGGTGGCACAAAATGTATTGAATATTTAGTGAATAAATTCGACGTACAGCCAGACCAACTGACTGTTTGGTTAAGTCCAGCCGCTGGAAAATCAACTTACCCACTGTTTGCATTCAATAACCGCGGACTGCACGAAGTCGCAATCGAACAATTAATCACAGCCGGTGTTGATGCAGGTAAAATTACTGTTTCCCCAATCGATTCGTCGACAGATGATAATTATTATTCCCATAGTAACTTTTTACACGGAAAACAAAATGATGACGGACGTTTTGCCGTTGTAGTATATTTGAATTAGACGGCCAAAATTGAATATTATTGATATGATTAATGTATTACATATTGTCAAAAAGGAAATAAATGGAAAATCAATATTATCGAATTGCACGAATAATTTTACAGGATGAAACTGGCCGTATTTTAATACAGCGTCGCAGCCAAACTAAAAAAACCAGCCCCAACACATGGACTGACTCGGCTAGTGGACACGTTGAGACAGGTGAAACATACGAGGATGCCATTAGGCGCGAAACCAAGGAAGAAATCGGCATCGACCTAACCAGCATTAAATATTTAGGCGAAATCCCAACCAAACACGAACATAACGGCACAGATTTAACAATCTTAAACGGTGTATTTAAAGGCCAGATATCCAGCCAAACTCAATTCGTGCTTGACCCAATCGAAGTTTCAGACGCAAAGTGGATTGAATTAAATGAAGTAAAATCATTGATAAGCAAAAATCCAAACGATTTTTCGCCTGGATTTAAAATAATAATTAAAACGTATTATTAAATACTTATTTATCACCAATTAGTTGTTTAACACTAGCCTGATCGTCCAAAATTTGTTTGACCTGATCAAGTGAAATATTAACTGTGCTTCCAGCTTCAACCGCACCACTTAGCATCTGTTTAGCAACAGTGTTCTCAACTGCTCGTTGCACAACTCGGCGCATTGGTCTGGCACCCAAACGAGGGTCATAGCCAGTTTCGACCAAGTACTTTTTGGCGTCATCATCAACTGTAACACTGACTTTTTGCAAAGCCAAAGTCTTATTGACCCCCGCCAGCATCAAATCAACAACTTGCAACAATTCACCTTTGTTTAGCGGCCTAAACATCACAATTTCATCAAAACGGTTCAAGAATTCTGGCCTAAATTGATTGCTACTGATTAATTCATCAACAAACTTCTCTTCAAATTGCTCAACATTATATCCTCGTTCGATATATTCCCTAATCCTGTCAGCGCCAGCATTGCTGGTAGCGATAATAATTGCATCCCTAAAACTAACTTCACGGTTTTTGACATCACGTAAAATGCCTTCATCCAATAGCTGAAGTAGTGTCGAAATCACATTTGGATGTGCTTTTTCAATTTCATCCAACAACACTACGCTGAATGGCTGTTTCATTGCTAAGGCTGTCAAACTGTGTGGATTATCTGACCCATCAGCAATTAAACGTGCCGTATCATCACTACTTGAATATTCATTCATATCCAAACGAATAATTCGATCTTCGCCGCCGAAATAGACATCAGCCAAAGCTTTTGATAATTCAGTTTTACCGACACCAGTCGGGCCAAGAAATAAGAAAGTACCGATTGGACGATTCTGACTGCGTACACCCGCCCTAGCACGCCTTAAAGCGTCACTAACCACCTGCACTGCCCGCTTTTGATTAACCATTCGCTTATGAATCAATTCTTCCAAATTCAACAGTTTTTCACGTTCATCGTCAGCTGTCGCCACACCAATTCTAATGTCCATCGTTTTTTCAATCGCCTGTCTAACAGATTCAGCCGTCACTAGGCCTTCTTTGTTGTAATGAGCCGACGCCTCAAGTAGACTAATCGCCTTGCCAGGCATGGACAAATCATGAACATAACGTTCACTCAACCGATAAGCCTCTAAAAGCGCCTGGTACATAAATGTCACATGGTGTTGGAATTCGATTAATATTGACCTATCTTGCATGACGGCAATCGTTTCATCCTTTGTTGCAGGAGCAACCGAAATCCGATTTAAACTGCTGGCTAATTTTGGATCGCGTTTACTAATTTGCAAGTATCGCTGCTCGTCCATCGTCAATATCATACGCAAATTACCAGCTTCAATAATCGGCAAAAGGACGTTTGAAATATCAATGGATCCAATTCCCTCTTCAAAAAACAATTGAGCGTTATCCAAACAAATAATAATATTTTTTGACTTATAGGCCTCAATTAAAATTCTTGGAATTAAATGTTCTAGCTCGCCACGTCCAGGGGCAGACGCAATTAATGACGATGCATCGAGTATGAATATTTGCCGAAACATTAAGCTTGATGGCACACTAGCCGATCCATCTAAGATTCGGGATGCAAAAGTATGAACAACCTGAGTTTTCCCAGCTCCATTCGGACCAACTAGCACGGCATTCTGACGACCGTTGTTACCAAATATCTCCATCAACTGGTTTAAGGCTTCTTCATGAGCTGTTAACTGATGTAGTGATGCGTCGTAGCCACCAATTTGCTGACTAATATTTTGACCAAAACGGTTCAAAAGTGGCGTCCAACCAAAGGACCAATCACGCGCGAATCCACCAGTCAGTCTTGGCTTTGCCGACTGATCAATCAGATTTCGCAAATAGTTATACCACTTTACTCCACTAATCAAATCATCCATATCTAGTTGCAAGTGGCTCAGCAATCTGTCTTTATTTGGAGTGCAACTGACTATCGCCGCAACCAACACAGTGGCCGACATATTCAGACTGTTCGTCTGCTGATATATCTTCCAAGCTGCCTGCCATATAGCTTGCATATCTTCACTATCATCTGACGTAATGTCTTGTAAAAACTTCGAACTAATACCGAATCTGGCCGACAAAAATTGGCCACCGGTAATTTTACCGACAATCTTGGCGACATCTCGTGGCGACGGTTTTTTTGATAATCGCCCTAAAATATCTGCCGACAAAACATCATCAATGTTTTTGGGATTTTTCTTGGGCTTCATATGGTGCAACTCGCCGTTATACCACTCAGTTATCATTGTTGGTATGGCTGCAAAACCAATAAATACCCAACCGTAAGACACCCCAACAACCAGTAAGTCAGACCCAACCACAAGTAATGCAAAAGTTATCACATATAAAATAATGATTACCGTTGGGTTGAATTTCACGCTAATACGAGCTTTTTCACTGCGCGCACTGCGATGTTTAAGAATTAAATCATTCATCTTGTTGGTACCCAGCCAATCAACGCGATAATAAATCCAATCGCTGGCAAGAATGGAACAATAAACCATAAGGCTAGTAAGATAGCACCAAATACAAACTCAGCAATAAGTATAATTAAGCCCGCGATTATAACTAGGCTTCGTACAATTGAACCAATTACGCGCGAAATTAATCGATCTAAAAATGCTTGAAATTTTACATTGATTGGACCATCAATACTGCCCGCCGATATTTGCTTGTACGGCGCAAAAAGCGACAACAATAATGACCTAATCGAAAAGAAGTCAGCCGAAGCTGTCAATCTGTCTTGAATCATCTGTAAACGACTAAGCCAGCCATTGCCGTACCACCATGACAATATACCCACTAAAAACATATATTTATTGTAACACAAGCATGACTAATTTTATTACTGTCGGATAATCATAATTGGTGTTTTTTCATCATCTTGACCCATCGGATTATCGAGTAAAATAAGCCGAGCTGATTTAGCGCTAACTGGCACACTTTTACTCATACCTAAAACTTCTACATTTATATTGTTGCCGTCAATAATTACGGTTGGGATGCCGAAAGTGTCTTCTACCCACTGGCAGTATTTTTTTGGTTTGTCGGGCCCGATCATCGCAAACTCATCAAACGGCGGCATCGCATGAGGATTAAAACCATCAATCTCTGATATTCGATTACCTGCTATTCGATAAAAGTCACCATGACGACCAACTAGGCGTGTCAATGTGCCAGCAATGGCTGCAAATGCTGTCCTAAAATATCCTGCCTGCCAAATCGCAACTTGCATCTTGGCTGGCAATGAATAGCCGATATCATTTTCGTATTTTTTGACACCTTTGACGATTAATTTAGCTAGTCTACTGGGCTTGACCACCGAAATATGGACAACTCGACCTTGCGAAATCGTCACAACTTTTTCAGATACGGCAATCCAATCACCTGGTTCAATTAATGGTTTGACTTGATGCGCAAATATATCATCAAGCGGTTCTTTAATCGAAATTAAATGAGTTTTAACTGGAATACGTTTATATTTTTTATCATCAACTTCAATTTTTGCTTGTTTAGTCATATATAAATTATAACCCCTTAAGGTCGAAACGCTCAATCCAAAGTTGACTGACTAATATTCTCCAATAAACCAGCACGTCAATACGTTCGTCGCCAGCCAACCATCGGTCAAAACTTTGAACTAGTTCGTCTTGGTTGAATAAACCATGCTCGGCAAATTTAGCTGATGAAAATACCTTACGAATCGAGGCTGCGTTGTGTGTAATCCAAGCTACTTCAGGATTTGTAAAACCAATCTTGCTACGTCGTAATCGATTTAAGTCTGGCATGTGACCTTTTGTGGCATTGCGATAAACATAGCGTGTCCAACCTTTCTTGATTTTTTGATCAATCGGTAAATTAAAGACGAATTCTACTAATTCAGAATCCAAAAAAGGCACTCTGGATTCCAACCCAAAAGCCATTGAATTTTTATCTTCGTACCTTAATAGATTTGGCGTAGAATATTTCGTAACATCACCCGCAAGTCGTTCGTTCAAATTTCTGGAATAAGTAAATTTATCACTTTTATAAACAGCTAATTTTTCGCTTAAAAACAAATCAGGCTTAATATATTGACCTTTAAACAAGATGCTAACTCTTTCAATATATTGTTTATAAAATTGAGGCAAGCCACGCACTAATTCAATGACAGCTCGGCCATAATGTCCACTGTCGATAGCACTTTGTAAATACGTTCTAAAATATGGCAAATACCCAGCCAAAATCTCATCACCTCCATTACCAGATAGTGACACTTTGACATGCTTTGAAGCCTCACGAAATACCGAATAATAAGCATACGGTGCTGATGAAATCGTCGGCTCTTCCTGAGTATAAACCCAGTCCATAATCTCATCCCAAAATTCATCTGGGTTTGGATAACTATAGACTGGCGTCGACCCAACCCGATTTTCTACCTCATGGATATACTTTGATTCGTCAATTGATTGATTTGGAAACAGGGCCGAAAAAGTGAAAAGTTTGCCATTCGTATGAGTGTTTTCTGCTCCAGCCTTAATTAATTCAGATGCCACCGATACTACACCCGATGAATCAAGCCCACCAGACAAGTTAAATCCTAGCGGCACGTCACTAATTAAATGCCGTTGCATGACACGTTGAAATAAATCATAAAATTCAGTTGCATATTGCTCATCAGTTTTTGGACCAGTAAATTCAGAATTCCACTTTAGCGACCAGTATTTATTTATAGTCATTTTCCCATTTTTTATTATCAAATAATGACCTGGCAACAATCGTTTGACGCCTACAAAAAAGGTATCTTCGTCGCTGTCATGTACTCGAAATTTAATAAAGCGCGATAAAACTTCGCCATTAACTTTGTGATCAACACCTGGTACCAGCATTAATGATTTTATTTCGGAAGCAAACGCAAAAAACGGTTTTTCAATATAATACAGAGGCTTAATACCCAGCCGATCACGTCCAATAAATAACTGCTCGGTTTGATTATCATAAATTGCAAAGGCAAACATACCCAGCATTTTATCAACAACCTTTACGCCCCATTCTTCGTAGCCAACTAATATAACTTCGCTATCTGAATCACTTGAAAACTTATGTCCTTTTTTTTCTAACTGCTGTTTTAATTCGCGGTAATTATAAATCTCACCGTTGAATACCAAAACAAACCTCTTATCATCTGAGTACATCGGCTGTGACCCAGCTTCGGTCTTATCAATAATCGTCAGTCGCCTGTGCGCTAAACCAACTTTATCGTCCATAAAAATGCCATGCCCATCAGGACCGCGATGGGCCATTTCATCATTCATTTTTTTTAGCAGTTTACGGTCATTTGAACCATAAAAACCTGAAATTCCGCACATAATATAGCCCCTTATTTTTTACTAATTATACCATATAGCCCTTTTAAACTTGAGGCGTAAATTATCAATTAATATTAATATGATTTATAATTGTAATTATCATAATGGGTTAGGAGGATAAGATGTTTGAGGCAATTCAAAAATCATTAGAAAACTACAGCGGAAACTGGAAGAATAAAAAAGATGTTTGGGAATTTACAAGTACTATCGCCGAACGTAAAGCATTCTTGTCTACCAAAAAGTTGACCTATTCAGCTCAAATTAAAATTGACGACACTACTAAAATAGTAAATTTTTCAGAGATGCTAATTGAAGCTGGATCAGGCCTATCGTCTGGTGGTGACTTTGATGGTGGTATCAGCCCAGGATTTGGTTTTAAAGCTGAAAGCTATAATACAATGAAAGGTGGTCGTGAAGGCAATATCGCCGAACAATCGAATCTGTTTGGTCAAAAATTTGAATATAAATTCGACTACAAAGAAATCAGGTCAAAAATCGAATCAGCCGCCGAAGCGGCTGGTTACGAATTACAATATCAAATTCTACCAGTTAAGTAGAGAAAACTGCTGGGAAGTATGGTTCTTTTTGATTTAGTATCTTTTTTTCAACATCTAAATCATTTGCCACATAAGGCATGTCAAGATAATGACGCAGCTCTATACCACTAAGTGCAATAATAAAATTAGAAAACATATCTTTTCTCTTTTGCTCGCCATTATTACTATTGACGTTATTGCCTGTTACCATAATGTCATTTTCAACTGCATCAGAAAAACTTTTTAATTTACCTTTGTTATTTACTGCTTCAGGAAAATATCCTTTATCGAACAGCTGGTTCATTAAATAATAATTAAAACTCTGGCTTGATTGATTAGGTTCAAGCTTCATTACACTATCGTAATAAACACAAAGACGATCGGCTATCTTAAATAATTCAATAGCCTTATCGAAGCCAGCATCCCTTGTTGTCCTACGTTCAAATCCATTATCATAATTTTGAGAAATTTTTGAAGCCTGCTTAAAGATTTGCTCAACAAATTCATCTTGATTATCATTGTCGCTTTCATTACCAAACCTAAAAATCTCATATTTCAGATACGAGACTAAGCTATGACGCTTAGATTCTCCAGTAGCATCGACTACTATCATTGCACTTGAATTAGATTCTAGATCTTCTTGTTTACTAATTAAATACTGTTCGTTGCTCATATGCCATTATGATAACATACCATAAGTATTATGTCAACTATGTGTTATTATACTATTTTATAAATTGCTTCAAGTCTTTTAGCACCTGATCACCATGCCCCAACGGCGTAACTCGGCCATATTCTTTGACGATGCGACCTTTGGGGTTGATAATGAAGGTTTTTCGCAATATTCCTTCACGACCAAACTGTTTTTTACCCCAAGCACCATAGGCGCCCATAACAGCGTGGTCGGCATCTGTTAATAACACAAAATTTAGACTATGTTTGACTATAAATTTACTGTGCGAATGAGCATTATCACGGCTAACACCAACAACCTCGGCGCCAAGCGCCACTATGTCATCGCGCGCGTCACGCAAACTGCAGGCTTCAATTGTACAGCCTGGCGTTTCATCTTTGGGATAAAAATATAATATCAGCCATTTATGTTTATAGTCATGAAGTGAATGTAGCTTGCCTGTTTCGTCAGGTAGTGTGAAGTCTGGCGCAATTGACATCAACTTCTTCATAATCTAATTATACTCTTGTTTATAATTATGCGTCAAAATAATTACTGAGTAATCTGATATTGAATCGCTTCGTAGGCCGGCTTGCCATTTATCGAGTCTTTGAATATTACTTTTTGTAATTGTTTCCAGTTGCTGTATGGTGCACTAAAGCTACCACCACGCGGTAAGCCAACATACCAAACAATTTGGTTTATTTTGGTAAATGCCTTAAGATCTTTGATTTTATGGTCATCGTTATATTTCAACATATCTAGTGAGCCATATTTATATTGAGTTTCAGCGTCAATAAAATAAATTGGATGTTTATCGGTCGAATAAAAGACTGCTTCATAAAACAGCCACGGCGAGTTGGCAATAATCGGCTGATTGTCACCTGATTTTGTAATAACCGCCTGAACAATATCTCTGGCGTTGTTCGAAGCCGGTGGGTTAGCTGTTTTGGCGTAATTACCATAATGCCAGACGTTTACAACACCAATTAACATACATAAAATAATCGCAGCACTAACAAAATACCGCGCTATCGGCTTTATAAGTCGTAGACCTAACGATAAAGTCACTCCAATAAAGATATACGTAAATAAAATTGACGGAATCAAATAGCGATCAACAAAAGTTGACCTTAGCGGAGGTAATGACATCATCAGAAGCAAGACTACGGGCGCAAAGGCTAATATGATGACAAGGCTATATGATTTGCGCTGTTTATCATTAAGTGATTTATAGACTCGGATCGCCAACCAGGCTAGCGATGCAATAATCGCAAAAAAACCAACTGCCAACCAGCTAGCCGTTTCGCTGGATAGCTGATAAAATAGCACGTTCGTATAAAAGTTGGCTAGAGTCTCGGGAGTAACAGCTGGTATCCAAAAACCGTAAACCTGAATGACTAGGGCTTGAAAAAGTAGAAATGGCAGCCAAGGTGTAAATATTCCAACCGCAATGATATGTGATAATATCCAATTTTTTGAGAAGAAAGTTTTGATAAATTTAGCTTTACTTACAGTCTGACGAACCATATCAGCGCGCCATATCCAATGTGCAATCCATACCAAGGCCATAAAATAATGCACCCACATGCCTAATCCAACTAGTATTCCGTAGATAATCCATGGTTTGCGTTTTTTTGATTCAGCCGCAAAGGTTAAAACATATGTCGCTGCCAAAGCAATCGCCGCTACCAATGTATACATGCGCATTTCTTGGCTGTAACGTACTAACATTGGCGATAAAACCATAAATATCAAACTGATTCTGGCTGTTTTTTTATCAAATAATCGATGAATTAACAGATAGCCAAATAGGATAGCAATTGCGCCAAAGAAAACGCTCATCGAACGTAATCCTAATTCGGTACTACCAAACAACATACTCCATAGTTTTAATAACCAGTAATAAAGTGGCGGATGAACATCGGCCGCAGTATATCTGGCAATATCAGCAAAATTGAAACGAATCATATAGGCGCCAAAAGCTTCATCGAACCAAACTGATGATTTTGTAATTGTCCAAAAAGCGATAGTCGTAAATGCCGCCAGGCCAGCCACTATAAAGTAACCGTCGGTAATTCGAAGACCTGGTTGTTGTCGTTTCAGGCCAAATATTTTTGCAAACATAGTCATTTAATCCTATCATATCTTGTTACGTTGCGGTCGACAAGTAAAAAAATATCAATTAACACTAGAAATCATGTCAAGTTTGCGCTATAATTCATTGACAAGCACCATCGGGGTGAGAACTGCCAGTGGCAGTTCGCAAGGCCGGAAACTGATTGTAGGCTATGCCTACAGTAAGTTGAGGCGGGGTCGCGAAAATTTTCGGAGAAAATTTATCGTGACTGGCCACACACCACCGACATTTAACAACCCACTAGAAATTAAAATATATTTTACGATATACTTTTAATAGTAAACACACCATCGGGGTGTGGCGCAGTTGATAGCGCGCTCGGTTTGGGACCGAGAGGCCGAAGGTTTGAGTCCTTTCACCCCGACCAAACAAAAAAGACCGTCCATAGGACAGTCTTTTTTGTTTGAACCGCGGGCGAAAAGGACCCAAACTTTCGGCCCAAATTTTGCCATGCAAAATTTGTAGGCCGAAGTTTGGCGTAGCGCCGTGAAATAAAAATGTGTTTACATATTTTTATAAGCAAGCGGAGGAGCCGAAGGCGATGTCCTTTTGAACAACAAACATACTTACTAAATTTTCAAGGAAATTTTATCGCGACTGAGTCCATACCCAATCCTTCCCCCTCTACCCAATAAATGCTAAAGTACATACATGCAATCGCCAATCATCAAACGCCTATTTTCAGATAAAATATCGACAATCTTGACGCTGGCTATAATTTTTCTTATTTTACTGAGAATCGTTATTTTGCCATTATCTCCACCAGGATTTTATGTTGACGAAGCCGCAACTGGCGCTCATGTTGTGGCCATGGTAAAACATCAAACGAACGCCCACGGTCAATCTTGGCCATTATTCTCACCATCTTTAGGTGGTGGCTTTACGACGCCAGTTTACCTTTATCCACTAAGCCTATGGGCAGCAATATTTGGTCTTAGTGAACTTTCATTGCGAGCTTTTTCTCAATTTGTAACAATAATCGCCATTCTTTTTGTCGGCCTCAGTATACGTCTTTGGTTAAATAAACGTGCTGGTTTAATTGCTGTAATAATTGGCTTAGCGCTACCTTGGGGATGGCTACAAGGCAGTCTGGCATGGGATCCCGTAATGGCACCACTAATGGTAAGCCTGGCTTTCTTTGGATGGTTATTATTATTAACTCGTAAAGATAAAACCAACATATTAATAGGTAATATCATACTTATTGTGGCGTTAATCTTATTAGCCTATGTTTATCCACCATATTGGGTCAGTGCTCCGATATTATTGATCACAGCCTATGCAACGTTGTATTTCAAAAAACGCGTATCAATCCGACAGATTGCATACGCTGGCTTAGCATCTACTATATTAGTTTTGCCGTTAATTAATTTTATATTGCAACCAAACACCTTAAATCGCTCTTCTAGTGTCAGTATTTTCCATAACGCGTCTTTCATCCAAGCTATCGGTAAATTTATCGTTAATTTAGCTGTCCTAATCAATCCAGCATTTTTATTTGTCAACGGCGATTATAATATAAGGCATTCAACTGGATTTGAAGGAATGCTGGGATACGGCGCAATCATCCCAATTGTATTTATTATTTATCTACTGGTCTCCAAAAAACATAAAAAATCAAAGAAAATATTAACTGCAAATGAAACATTCCTAGTTACAACTGGCGCTGTTGGTTATTTAATCAGCATAATTGGGTCAGCACTAACTATTGAAGGTCAGCCTCATTCACTCCGCGCCTGCGGAGCATGGCCATTTGTAATTATCATATTAGTTGTCAGTTGGTCGGCAATACTTCGTTCTAAAAACCAATGGTTAAAATCAATTACTATTATTGTCTTCATTATTGGAACTTTGGCTTATGCCTTCAACTTAGCAATTTGTTACCCAGTAAACAGCAGTTATGATTTTAACGTACCAGAAAGAACCAAGATTCTTTCAAACCAACCAGTTCAATATCTACCTCTCGCATTACAATACTACGAGACTCGTTAGTAAATTTTGCTAGTTATTTATTCAAGAAAGTTTGCAGTACTTTCATAAACTCCACTGACTGCTCTTCAAAAGGTATATGACCTGAGTTCTCTATTATTTCTAATTTCGAACCTGCAATTTCACCTGCCAATTTGATACTATTTTTTGTAATAACAATTCTGTCGTCATCACCCGTAATTACCAATACTGGCATTGTTAATTCCGACAAATGTTTTTCAGGATGTAGTGAATAAGTTGATCTGGTTAAATTCCACAGCGCTTTATCCCAGTCTTTAATCTTTAAAACCTTGTGATAACCGTTATAAATTGCTGGCGTTATTTTAGTTTGGTCGTGCCACGTACTTCGTAAAAACTCATCTCCACCAATTTTAGCTACTCGGGCAAATAACGGTCCTAGATGATTCATTTGTGGCGTATTGACCAGTGGCAATAGCCATTTATATAAAACACCAGATTCATAAACAATCGCATCAACCAACACTAAATTTGAAACGCGGTCTGGATAATTTAGTGCCATGTTTAGCGCCACAACTCCGCCAGCCGAATGTCCAATGACAACCGCTTTTTTGATATCAAGTGCATCCATTAACCCAATCGATAAAGCGACTTGGGCCTTAGAATCATACGGATTATTTTTACCTAATTTAATTAATCGTTCAGTTAAACCAAATCCAGGCCTGTCAAAAGCAATTACTCGGCCAGATTTAGCTAGTTCAGGCATAACTTCACGCCAAGAAAACGTCGATGCGCCAAAACCATGTAGCAAAATGTAGGTTGTTTCGCCACTACCCGCTTCTTTGTAGTGAACATCGACACCATTAACTTTTATGAACTTACTGTCGGCATCAACTAATGTTTTTGCGTCAACTAAACCATCAAGTTTAGGGACTTTAATGAAAAATGGCCCAACCGCTAATAGGATAATTACTACAATAAAAATAATTAACATAAGCTCCTTGTATGTCTATTATACACTTTAAACGACAACCAAGTGACCAATACACCCAATGTTACACCTGATATAGCATCAGCAATAAAATGTTGTTTAACAAAAAGTGTTGAAACTACAATTAATGCCGCCATTAACACGAAGGCCCAAGACCAACGACTTTTAATAAAAATGAAGTACGTCGCAATTGTTGCCGACAGTGCCGAATGCAAGCTTGGAAAACCGTTATAGGCTTGATCGTGATCGTATATAAACCGTAAAATACCCGAGAAAAAATCATTCGAAATCACTGCTTCGCGTGGGACATAAGTTTGAAAAGTCAAATATACAATAAAGGCAATCGAATTAACTATGATAGTCGCAAACGCCAACTGACGAAATGAACGATTGCGGTACCAAGCGTAAACAACCACCGACCAAAACCACGGCAAAAATAGTAAATATGGAATCGCAAATATCGGAATCCTTGGTATTTGTTTGTCAAACATTGTACGCAAAACGTTCAACGACGATTGCGGCACATTAACCACAAAATACAAACAAGCGACGATTATAACTGCAGCAAGCAACAAGGTGTCTTTTGACTTTAGCCTGGACTTAAGTATTGCCAGATCGATTACCATTATTTTGCCCGACTATTTACTATTTTTACAAATTGTTTCAGTGGAATGATGGCAAAAATCGAAATGGCGCCAATTAACACACCTGCAGCAGCTTCAGATACGCTTAGTGGTTGAAAATGAAACAATTCTCGCAAAAATGGAACTGTAAATACCAAGATCAAGGATAAACTAGTACTCGTCAGTACCGTAACCATCGCCATATTTTCGCGATGCATTATATTTGCAATTGCCTGCTTACCGGAAATTCCCAAAATCAAGCAAATATTAGCAACTACCAAAATCAAGAATGTCATGCCACGAGCTTTATTTAATTCCCAACCCATGTCTGTTAGTAGCTTGAAAGCCGTAATAACTATCACAGCCACAATCAAGCCCTGAGCAATGCTTGATAAAACCATGCGACGACTAAATATCGAAGCTGATAATTTGCGCGGTGGACGGTTCATAATGTCATGACTTTCTTTTTCATTTTCAAAAATTATCGTGCAACTTGGGTCAATCACAAATTCCAAAAAGACAATATGAGCTGGAATTAAAACCAATGGCCAACCAAAAATTGCCGGCAATAAAGACAGTAAGGCAATTGGTATGTGAACCGAGATAACATAAGACATAGCTTTTTGCAGGTTATCATATATTCTGCGGCCCAACCTGACACCATGGACGATTGAAGTAAAATTATCATCCAGTAAAACAATACTGGCAGCCTCGCGGGCGACATCTGTACCTTTTTTACCCATCGCAATGCCAACATGGGCCGATTTAAGCGCTGGAGCATCATTAACGCCATCGCCAGTCATTGCGACAATCTCACCACTCTCTTTGAAAGCATTTACAATCGTTAATTTGTTTGCAGGTGTCACCCGACTAAAGACGGTAACGGATTTAATAACGTCTTTACGTTCAGTTTTTGATAATTTTTCAAATTCTGGACCAGTAATAACATTGCCATAATCAAGTCCGATTTGTTTGGCAATATTCATAGCCGTATCTGGATAATCACCAGTTATCATCACAACTTTAATGCCAGCATCACGGCACATTTTAACCGCCGAAGCGGCCTCTTTGCGGATCGGATCGGCTAAACCTACCAGGCCTAAAAATTCAAAATCAAAATCATGACGATCAGCTGGTATTTCAGTTGTCTTTTCGCCTTTACCAACCGCAATGACACGTAATCCCTGACCGGCCAGCTGTTTAACTTTTTTATCTAGTTCATGTCTTTTAGTAGCGGTTAAATGGCAAAGTTCAAAAACAGTTTCAGGTGCACCTTTTAAAGCAACGGTTTTGATAACGTCATCATGTCCCCAAACATAAACGACAGATAATGAATCGTCTTGCAGCGGATATTCTTTGATAATCTGCTGATTTTTATAGACAGTTTCGATATCACCAAAAACATCCGTACCAGACAGAATAAAGGCTTCTTCCATTGGGTCAAATGGATTTTTTTGTGAAGCGAGCACACCGTATTTAACTATTTGACTGACTTTTTGAAAGTCATCACTATAAAACACACCATTTTCATCAATAATCGTTGATATTTTCATCTGATTTTCGGTCAGCGTGCCGGTTTTATCGACACAAAGCACACTGGCACTACCAAGCGTTTCGATAGTGTGCGCCCGACGAACCAAAATATTACTTTTTGCTAATCTCCAGGCACCAAGTGTCAAAAATATCGCCAAAACAACCGGAAATTCCTCAGGCAAAATTGCGATTGCCAAGGTTAGTCCAGCCAACATTCCGCGCACAAAATCACCTCGTCCAATCCAATAAATTAACGTCAACAAAATTGACGAACTAATTGCCATTGTGGCGACAACTTTTACGACTTGGTTAACTTCTTTTTGTAATAATGTTTTTTCGGTTTTGATTGAATTTAACGATGTGCCAATCTTGCCTATTTCAGTTTCAAGGCCGATGCCTGTTACTTCAGCAACAGCATGGCCACTGACAACCAATGTGCCCGAAAAAACAGAGTTAATTCGATAATCTGTCACTTCGCGAGTATGCTTTTCGACTGGTTCAGACTCACCGGTCAGTAATGATTCATCAATCCGGAGATTTTCAGCCGATATTAATTTAGCATCAGCTGGCACACGACTGCCTTCAGCCAACAACATAATGTCGCCAACTACAACTTCGCGACCATGAATCGTAATCTTTTTACCATCTCTGATCACATCTGAAATTGGACTAGCTAGATTACGAAGTGCTTCAAGTGATTTTTCGGTCTTGGATTCTTGATATAACTCAATACCGATAATTCCAAAAAATGAAATCATTAATAATGATGCTTCACCTGAATCGCCCAAAAGAAAGTATATGGCGACTGTCGCCATCAATAAAAAGATCATTGGCTCGGTTAGTAAGCCAAAGATTATTTTAAATATATTTTTGCTGTCTTTATTTGGGAGCTCATTAAAACCAAATTTTCTGTGTCGGGCTGCAACTTCCCTAGCTGTCAGACCTTCGATTCGATTTATGTCCATTGTAATATTTTATCACGACATCGATGGAAATATTAGAATCTTGGATCGGTATGAATCTTGACTTGACCACGATAAATTCTGGCCGCAAATTCTGGTGCAATCGGATTAATGATAACACCTGTGCCTAATTCTAATCCGGCCCAAATATTTGGTCTTGGAGCCAGTTTGATATGCATATGATAATCTTCGTTATTGACAGCATTTTCAACAAAATAGTTATAAGCAATGCCAAATCTGTCTAATGTACCCAATAAAATCTTTAACGCTGTCGCAAATGATTCTTTTTCACCGTGTGTCAATTCAGAAATTAAACGAATATGTCTTTTTGGTATCAACCAAGCACCATAGGGAGCATCACTGGCATAAGGCGCCAACACAAACAAATTTTCGTCCTGCCAAATCACACGCGATTTTTCGGCTTCAGCAATAATAATATCGCAATATGGACAAGTCATATGTTCAAGTCGGTATTTGCTATAAGCCCTGGCTTCATCTTCGGTTTTAGATGGCAATATCGGCATAGCATAAACCTGTGAATGAGTGTGAGTAATCGAGGCTCCAGCTTTACCACCTTCATTTTTAAAGATAATAACGTGTTTAATGCCGTCCATATTGCGAAGCGTCATAAACCGATCAATATAAGCATCAAAAACTCGGACAATATGGTCAGTTGAAAAATCATTAATATCCATGCCATGACGACGCGTCTCGATAATGACTTCGGTTTGACCATAGGCACTGTGATTATCAGGTGTTAGGGCAGCAAATTTATTGATAACCGAAACGACTTCCCAATCACCTTCGGGGTTATTATCTTGATAAGTAATTGTCTCATTGTGAAAATCGTGCGGACAAAAATGGCAAACTGTTGTCAGTTCAGTTGCGGCCAGTTTAACCTCTAAAGGGCGTCTAGCACGATTAGGGGCAATGATAACATACGTATCTTTAAAATAGTCTTTACGGATTTGCGGCTTGGTCATTAATACCATAATAATGCATATGGTTAGATAATAGAAGTCAGATGTGACTTTGAATTTTTGAATTTTGATGTTATAGTTATGTTATATTTTTATAACCCTTTACCATAAGAGGTGTAGTATGAAAATTATAAATGGAGTTGGGTTGTTGCTATTTGACGGCCTCGGCAGAATATTTTTGCTTGAGGAATTAATTGCAAAACCGCACATTAACAAAATTGCGGGAATGGTCAGTTGTCCACTCGAGACAATGAAACCAGATGAGTCAAAAGATGATGCAATGGAACGTATGATTTTTGAGGAAATCGGCGTAATAATTACGCCAACTCCAAGAATCTTCGATACATTACTAATCCCATTGAGCGAAGAATATTCAGTGCTTTTATCTATGTATGTAGGTAAAAGTGACGAGAGCTTTATATCTTATCCTAACGATACAGATATCAAACATTTCGGCTGGATGTATCCTATCAATGTCTTGCGACTAGCCCCGCAAAAACGAAGAATTGAAGTTAGCCCAATCTTGGATGCTTACTTCAAATTCATTAACGGTGTGTAATGGTAACCCATTACACACCTATTTTATATCTGAATAATCGTCCCATCGTCAGTATCATTAAATGCCCGAGCAATAAAACCGGCGCTGAATCCGTTACATACCACTACTTGCTTTAATGATTTTGGAATATTACCAATTGATAAAACAGCAATTTTGTTTTTAAGCCCACCCGTCACATCGACGTTATGCGATCCGGATAATGCAACCTCTTCGCTTTTACTGATAGAATCTAAAGTAGTTAATCTGATTATTTTCGCATCACGATGTACGTGTGGGTCTTTATCAAAAACCCCATCAACGTCTGACGCAAAAACAATTTTACTAGCATTATATTTTTTAGCTAAATCAACAGCAATTACATCACCCGAACAAATCGTCATCCCTAAGATTTCATCAAAAACAATTTCACCGTAAAGCAGCGGGACGCAGTTTAAATTTAGTACCCCATCAATAACATCATAAAAACATTTTTCAATTATTCCATTATTTTGAATAACAGCCGATGCCGTATGTACTGGTGAAATGTTGACACCATGTTTTAAAAATATTTCCGCAATTGCCAAATTTAATTTTTGATTAGCAACGTGTATTGCTAACGCCCCCTCAATTTTCTTAAAATCGTTTTTCGTCCCATTTTCCAAATTATACTTCTTAGCGACCTGATGCGCAGCCGAGCCAGCGCCATGAATAATAATCAATCGTGTATTTTTATTAGCTGATAATGCCGCAGCACAATCTTTGGCAATTTCAGTCAGCAACTTACGACGAATAAACACGCCTGGGCGATTCTTTTCGGTAACAACACTACCGCCGATTTTTAGTATTATAGTTTTTTTATTAATAATCCTACCTCGGATTAATTATTGATTGACAGCTATTTAGCAAATTCAATGGCACGAGTTTCACGAATGACGTTAACTTTGATTGTACCTGGATATTGCATGGTACTTTCAATTTTAACAGCGATGTCACGAGCTAATTTAATAGCACTCAGGTCATCGATTGCCTTTGGACTGACAATAACACGAACTTCACGGCCAGCGCTGATAGCGTAGGCTTTGTCGATACCATTGAATCCAAGGGCGATATTCTCCAAATCACGCATACGTTCGGTAAAGTTTTCAGCACTAATGTTGCGAGCACCCGGACGAGCCGTTGATAACGAGTCACAGACACGAACAATTAAAGCTTCAGGTGTTGTAGCCTCTACATCATCATGGTGAGCCTCGATAGCATGGGCAATTTCTTCACTCATACCATATTTGCGAGCAAATTCAGCTGCCAAATGGTGATGTTTGCCTTCCATTTTGTGTGTTACGGCCTTACCTGTGTCATGTAGAAGTGTTGCAATCTTGGTGATGCGAACATCGGCACCGATTTCTTCGGCAATTAAACCTGCCATATGAGCCATTTCGACGCTGTGCATCAAAACGTTTTGACCATAACTGGTACGATATTTTAATTCGCCCAGTAATCGCAACATTTCCTTTGGAATACCAACAACACCAACTTCACGGGCAGCATCTTCACCGGCACGGTTGATTTCTTTGTTGATTTCTTGTTCAGCCTTGGCAACAACTTCTTCGATGCGTCCTGGGTGAATACGACCATCTTTCATCAACATTTCAAGACTCATACGGGCAACTTGACGACGAACTGGGTCAAATGAACTAAGAATAATCATACCTGGGGTATCATCAACCAAAATGTCGACACCAGTAGCACGTTGCAAAGCCTGAATATTACGGCCTTCTTTGCCGATAATACGACCCTTCATTTCATCATCCGTTAGTTTAACAGCCGTTACAGTACGTTCAGCTGTAACCTCTGATGACATGCGTTCCATAGCCGTAACCAAAATTGTCTGAGCAATATCTTCGGCTTCTTCTTTGGCATCATTTTGCAATTTATTAATCAGACCAATCATGTCTTGTTTGATATCGCGCTCGGTCATTTGCATTAATTTACCAGCGGCATCTTCTTTGGTTAATTTAGCAATTTTTTCAAGTTTTTCTTGTTGTTTGACGCGAATTTCACGAATCTCGTCTTTTAGTTTTTCGACATCACGTTCTTCGGCCCGAAGTTTTTCAGATCGTTTGTCGAGTTCGTCCATTTTGCGGTCCAAGGCAACTTCACGTTCGCCCAAACGACCTTCAGTTTTTTTCCATTCATGACGACGTTCGTTTTCAAGTTGCAAGACTTCGTCTTTGGCTTTTAATATCATTTCACTGGCTTTGGTTTTAGCTGAAGCTAATTCTTTTTCGGCCTTTAATTTGCCGCCAGTTTGTTGGCGTTTTTCGTAGGTGATTGTGCCTCCGACACCAACAAACACCGCAATTACGGCAATAATAATCTCTAACATGGTTAATCCTTTCCTCGCAAAAGGCCGACTTCGGTATTAATTTCCAGTATTAAATGCTTGAATTAAAATTTCAGTTAGCCTGTAGCGTCGGTTTCAAAGTTATTCAGAGTCCAAATGGACTGTATATATAGTAGCCTTTTTTATATAAAATGTACAAGTTTAATATTCAATAACCTAACTTCACTAATTATTTACTACAACACCACCCTCCGGACCATCACTCATCCAACATCCTGTTTGTCTGACGCGCTTAAAATTAAATCAACTAAACTATGTATCCTGCGTAACTCGTTACCACTCAAACATACTCGGATAGCATGGTTCAGTCGATTTAATTTTAACGGTCAAACAAAGGGATATTGTATTAGTAATGGTCCGTTTGGTGGCTAGCTACATATCTAAACTCATTGTCGTTTAATCATTTGGTATTATTTGGAGTGTCGCTAGCCACCAACTCCGCCACAAACAACTAAGTCGGCTGTTAGATTACCGATAAAATACGGCTGTTTTGTTCGTTGCTGGTCGAGGACCACCCGATACCTGTTGTTTCGCTGAATAGAGAACAACAGGATTGAGGGCGATCCTTCACTTTTCAGGTCCGTCCACGCGACCTGTACAGCGAAGGTCGTTCCGCAGACCACAAAGAACGAAATAGTCTATTTTATAACGCGTAATCTAAGTGGCGACTTAGTGGTTTGGGAAGGAGGGGGTGGTTTACAAAGAATAAATAACTAACTATTTCTTAGCGGCCGTAATCTTGGCCTCACTACCATAAAAAGGCAAAACAATCTTGTCATTTTGGCCGGATTGAAGTTTGGTTATCACCTGTTGTTGCCAGTTGTCGCCCTGTCCACCGACGATTGGAACGGCCTGCGCATCGGCAATAGTATTCATGACCGTGATGCCAATTCGGAGGCCTGTAAAGCTTCCTGGACCCTCAAAAACACCTATCGCCGAAATATCTGACCAATTTTTACCATTTTCATCAAGCTTTTCTTTCAAAAAACCAAGTAAGCCTTTTGCAAGTGTCCTGGCCGCTAACCACTCATAATCTTGACGCCAATCACCATCAACCAACGATAAATAACAGGTTGGGGTACTAGTGTTCAACAGTAAGATCATAACTTTAAACCTTCCAATATTTTACGGCTGTTTTCACCACCAGCGATTAATTCAAGCTGGCGCGTATTTTCAGTTGGAGACGTAATTTTAATTGACAGACGATCAATCGGCAACACACCTTCTACAACTCCAGCCCACTCGATGACCGTGACTGTTTTTTGGTCGCTTGTCACCTCTTGCAATTCGTCGGCCATAATACCAGCATCATTCAGACGATAAAAATCGTAATGCGACAACGTAATGCCATCATGCCCCTCGTAAACGCGATTTATCGTAAAACTTGGACTTTGAACATTTTCAGTCACACCTAAGCCAACAGCAATTCCTTTGGTTAAAGTTGTTTTTCCGGACCCAATATCACCAATTAATTCAATAATTTCACCACCCAAAAAAGCTGCGCTTATTTTTGCGCCAATTTGCTGCATTTCTTTTTCGCTTTTTACCTCTATAAACATTTGTTATTCATTATATCATCTAGCGCTTTTTGGCATGGTAATTTACAATAGACACAAGCATTATGCGCATACCAGACAGTACAATGGAAAAGTTGCTTATTCGCAGTGGAACAGTTACTGCTGAGCAAATTGACACCCTGAAAGAAGAAGGTGCTCACTCCAAGCAGTCGTTGCAAGAATTAGCTATCCAAAATGAATTAATCAATGATGAGACACTAGTTAAAGCTTTTGCTGAATACACACAGATACCCTACACCGAAGTCAAAGCACACGATATACCGTCAGACGTCCTAGCAAGAATCCCTGAACGTATCGCTCGTCAATACAATGCAATTCTATTTCAAGTTGATGCCGACGGTCTTTGCCACTTGGCAATGGACGACCCCGACGATGTTCAGGCTGTAAACTTTATAGAAAAAGAAATTGGCACTAACACTAAGATTTATATTGCAACTCACGAAAACATCATTTCTGCACTTGAAGCTTATCGCGGTGATGTGACCAACGAGTTGAACGATGTAATCGACATTCAAAGGTCAGATGACACTGAAAACAATGACATATCCGACCAAGAAGTTTCCGAAGACTCACCAATCGCCAAAACCATCAATTTGCTACTAGAATATGCTATCCGTATGCACGCCAGCGATGTTCACATCGAACCGCGTGAGGGACATATTCAAGTCCGTTATCGAATCGATGGCGTGTTAAAAGAAGTCAACCGCTTACCACATAATGTGCAAGGTGCGTTAGTCAGCCGTATTAAGATTTTAAGTAACCTTAAGATTGACGAACATCGTGTGCCACAGGACGGTCGCTTTAAGATTAAAGTTGCAGGCAAACAATACGCTCTTCGTGTCAGCACATTGCCTATCGCCGACGGTGAAAAGATAGTTATGCGTATTTTGGATGAATCAAACCAGGCAGTCACCCTGGAGTCTTTGGGCTATTGGGGTCAATCACTTGTCAACATCAACTCGGCTTTGACAGAAGCCAACGGTATGATTTTGATTACTGGCCCAACTGGTAGTGGTAAATCAACTAGCCTCTTTAGTATTCTTTCAATCCTCAACAATCCTGACGTTAATATTTCAACGGTTGAAGACCCTGTCGAGTATAAAATTATCGGCGTTAACCAAACTCAGACCAACGCCAAAGCTGGAATGACATTCGCCAACGGTTTGCGCGCTCTTTTGCGTCAAGACCCAGATATTATTATGATCGGTGAGATCCGCGATACAGAAACCGCTGACTTGGGCGTCCAGGCAGCGCTAACGGGACACTTGGTCTTTAGTACACTTCACACCAACGATGCTGCTACTTGTTTGCCACGTTTACTGGACATGGGTATCGAGCCATTCCTTATTGCCAGTATTGTTAGGGCCGTTGTTGGTCAACGTCTGGTTCGTCGAGTCCGTCATGAGACCAGAATAAGTTATACTCCAAGTAAAGAAGAGCAGGAGTTGATGATAAAGATGTTTAAGCTAAAACCAGATCAAGATTTCAGCTTTATTCACGAACTCGATAAAAAAGCTGCTTCCGAAGGTGTTGGTGGCGACACTCCACTTGCGACCGACGAACATGGTATAAACACTTTATATCACAACGATCCTAACGATAATACTGATGGAGCTATGGACGGCTATAGAGGCCGATTGGGTATATATGAAGTTCTAAAAAACACAGTCCCAATGCAAGAATTAATTGTTGGCAACGCTACCAGTAACCAATTACGCGAACAAGCTATTAGTGAAGGTATGGCGACAATGCAGACAGACGGATTAATTAAAGTCCTTCGCGGTGAAACTACCCTCGACGAAGTCATAAGGGTAACGAAAGAATAACATGCCAATATTTATTTATGTTGCAGTCGATAGCAAAGGTGCATCCGTCACCAATTCTATTGATCAACCTGATCGAGCGGGTGTCATTGGTGCCCTTGCGAAGTTAAAACTTCGACCAGTCAGTATCAAAGAATCCAAAGAAAAGTTATCCAGCTCAAAAATCGGAAGTTTTATGGGCACAAAAAAGGTCAAACCCGACCAATTAGTTATGTTCACGCGCCAATTAAGCGCCATGGTTGGAGCTGGAGTACCGCTGCTAAGAGCCCTGACAGCCCTATCTGATCACGTCGCTGAAAGCCCATTGCTGAAATCAATATTAACTGGTGTTATTCATGACGTTGAAGGTGGCCTAAGCCTTGGCGATGCCTTGGCAAAATATCCAAATACCTTTAACGACGTTTACGTCAACATGGTGCGCGCTGGTGAAGCAGCTGGTATTTTGGATGATATTTTAAAACGTTTAGCGGCCCAGCAAGAAAAAAGCACAACCATGCGCAAAAAAATTAAAAGTGCGATGTCGTATCCAATGGTGCTGTTAGTGATTACCGTCGGCGCTTTCTTTGGGTTAATGCTCTTCGTTATTCCTCAGATTGGCAAAATCATGAAAGACCTTGGTGGTGCGGATGCCAAACTACCAGCTTTGACCCAATTCATGTTGGACGCCAGCGGATTTTTTACACAATTTTGGTACATCATATTTGCTTTTATGGGCATAACAATTTACGCGCTATTACGATATATCAAGACGTCAAAAGGCAAATATCAGTTCCATTACATTCTACTTAGGGTACCAGTCCTAAAGACAATTATCATGAAAATTGCCGTTGCCAACTTTACACGTACCTTCTCGGCTCTTATTGAAGCTGGCGTCGCTGTTTTGGAAGCATTGGATGTTACATCCAGGGCAATCGGTAATGCTATTTTTGAGCAAGCACTACTAGATGCCGAGGCACAGGTAAAAATAGGTAAACCATTGTCTAATGTTATTGAAGCTAATAAACTATTCCCGCCAATTGTATCTCAAATGCTTTTGGTCGGCGAAGAAACTGGTCAAACAGATACAGTTTTAGTTAAAGTTGCCGACTTTTACGAAGAAGAAGTTGACAGGTCAATCGAAGGAATGAGCTCTATTATCGAACCAGTTATGATCGTACTTATGGGTGGCATGGTGGGGTTAATCGCTGCTAGTGTCATGTTACCAATTGCCGGCCTAGCAACCAGCATAAAATAAACAAAAAACATTGTTCACATACAATCTGCTCATGCTATAATTAATACAGAATTGACCAGCGGGCATCATGGCAAAATTATTATTTACAGATAAACAGGTTATCGGACTTGATATCAGCAGTACTGGTATAAAAGTTATGGCTATCGACACTAGACGATGGCTTGTTCTTGGTTACGGAGCTATTGATCTAGACCCAATCAAAATGAAAGAGTCCTTGGAGGGCGATAGCCCTTATTTAGCCGACAATATAAAACTCCTAGTCAAAGAAGAATTAATTGGAGTCTTACCAAGTAACCACGTCGTTATCGGAATCCCGACCACTCGCAGTTATTCACGAACATTTAATATGCCCTTAAATGTCGAAAAACACCTTAAAGAAGCCGTTGAGCTAGAAGTTGACCAATATATTCCAGTTCCAGCTTCGACGCTTTATATAGACTCTGAAGTTATCGAGCGTAATAAAAAAGAAATTACAGTCCTGATGAGCGCCGTTCCTCGTCTGATTATAGACAAATGCGTTGCCGCTGCTGAAAGCGCTGGACTAGTACCAGTATTAGTCGAACCAAGCATTAGTGCAGTCGCCCGATTATTAACAGCTATCGAAGAAGGAAATTTACCGAGTGTTATTGTCGATATCGGTCCAGCAACAACAGATATCGCTGTCCTTGACAGTGGCACGGTCAGAGTCACTGGCGGTTTAGCAATCGGCGGTAACACTTTCACAATTGATATCGCCAAACGACTTGAAGTTACACTTGAAAATGCCCACCAATTAAAGGTATTAAACGGCCTAGGTGCTGGTCCTCGTCAAGAGAAAATTCGAGGTGCAGTCGAACAGAGTTTAACCCAAATCATAGTTGAGACCCGTAAAGTCATGCGTTATTATAACGAACGCATCAGTGATGACCGTAAACTTGAACAATTACTAGTTGTCGGCAGCGGCAGTAATATGCCAGGTATTGGTGAATACTTTACTAATGAGTTAATCATGCCCGCCCGTGTTGCTAATCCTTGGCAAAAACTAGACTTTGGCAAGTTGCCTGAACCTGCTAGACAATTCCGGTCAAGATATGTAACAGTTGCTGGACTGGCCAGTATTACTCAAGGGAGTATTTGGAAATGATTAATTTATTACCAGAAGACACAAAAAAACAATTACGTGCCGCTCATTACAATGTCATATTACTGAAGTATATTACCTTTTTAGGTGCAGGTATGGCATTTTTGGTACTTGCTTGTGGCGTATCATACTTTTATCTACTTGCCAGCTCTAACTCTGGATCAGACAAAGGAACATATGCTGCAGCAAAAAAGCAGCTCGACTCTTTAAAAAGTAGCATATCTATCACTAATAATATATTTGCCGAACGAGTATCATATAGTTCTGTAATAACAGCTATTGCAGCTGCACTACCAGCAGGAACAGCCATTAACCAATTGTCAATCGATTCATCAATATCGGGCACCTCAGCAACTTTTCAAATAAACGGAAGTTCGACGGTAACTGCCGAATCTTTAAAGACCAACTTCGCATCTTCCGTATCACCACTATTCGCTAATTTCAGTGTTCAGCCAACCGAACAGAGTTCAAGCGGTGGTTCTGCTAGCGACGCACCAATTAACTGTGTGCTAACTATCAATAAGGGAGTGTTTTTATGAAAAATCCTAACCTAAAAGCTACCACTTTACACACAGTTTTAACTAGTTTGGTAATATTGTCCATTGTTATTTTAGCCGGCGGGTTTTATTTCGCACAAGATTCACTTCGCTCTTATGCCGCACAAGTTAATGGCACGTCTGCTAGTTCAACAACTGGCAGCACTGATACAGAGACATTGAAACAAATGCAAGATGAGATTACCGCCACAAAAGTCAGTAGCGAAAAGATAGGCTCTATCTTGGTGTCAAGCCAAACTTACCAGACACAAGTCGAAAATGACTTAAAGCTATACGCATCAGCTAATGGTGTCACAATATCCAATCTAAACCTGACGCCAACTGGCGTGACTGGACCAATTGTTGGTGGTGCCAGTTCGGTTTTCATCAAAGTAACATTAAAAAATCCCGTTTCGCTAAATAACCTACTACAGTTTATGCAGGCAATCGACAGAAATCTACCAAAAATGCAAATTGTGAATTTAAACATGACGCCATCCTCAGACAAAAATTCCGTGGTTGTTAACCCAATAAATTTGGAGGTATTCTCAAATTAGTACTATAAAAAACAACTCTACCAGTAATGGAATGACAAAATTAATCGAGAAGTTCAGAAGCTTAAGTATGGTATTTTTCATCTTAACATTACTTTGTGGCCTAATTTATGCGATTTTTGTTTTAGATAACATCCTACTGGCTCCAGCTAATGACAAGGCAGCTGCCAACTCGATAATTGATCAAACATTGATAAGTAATTTAAGTAGCTTGAAAAAAAGTAGCGATAATAACGTAGCCCAAACCCTACCATCTGGCAAAATTAATCCGTTCGCCCAGTAAATTGGCGCCTAAACAAAAAAACGCTTATACTATATACATGTTATTACCTGGAACAAGATTAATCGGTGCACCAATCATGGGTCTTCAGACCGGTACACGTCTAGCTGTCACAAAATTGCCCGTTATTAACCCTGGCGACCTAAAAATTCTAGCCTATGAAGTTGACGGGCCGTTATTGTCCGAACGGCCAGCTTATATTCGTATTGCCGATGTCCGCGAACTTAGTGATGTTGGAATGATAATTGATAGCAACGATGAGTTTGTAGGCATTGGTGACGTTATTACACTACAGAAAATTATTGAACTAGATTTTCATTTGATTGGGCTTGATGTAATCGATGAGCTTAAACATAAACTTGGAAAAGTTAACGGCTATAACGTTGATACTGATAGTTTTGTTATTCAGCAACTTACTGTCAAACGTAGTATAGTCAAAAGCCTATCTGAACCAGAACTATTGGTTCATCGTTCACAAATCATAGAAATAACGGATAGTACGATTACGGTCAAAGCAGCTGCCAAAAAGCTAGAAGCAATCACTAAACCCAACCAAATGGCATACATGAACCCTTTCAGATCGAACGCACCTCAAACTAATAATAAAGATTAAACGCCTAGCGCTGATTTGATGTCGTCATAATTAAAGCCTTGACGTGCTAAGTACATCATTAATTTTTGATCGTCAGGATACTTGGATCTTTTTTTGGCAATTATTTTTTGAATTTCTAGACTATCGTTACGCTCGGTTGAGCCTAATATTTGCTCGATTATACTAGCTTCAACGCCTTTGGATCGCAGTTCAGCCGTTAATTTTCGCCTACTAGCGCCTTTGGTTAATGACCTATTTTCTATCCAATAATTCGCAAATTTTTGATCGTCAATGTATCTTTTTTCGACTAACTTATCATAAACACGCACTGTTAAGTCGGGTGATACGCCAGGTTTTAATTCACCAGTTTTGCTGCGACTTGGCCGCGTTTTGCGATACAAATAATCACGTACTTCCTTGGCGCTATGAGGTCGCATCAAACAATATTCCAGCGCCCGACCATATAATTTACCAAGTTGACTTTCAGCCTCAAAAGCCAACAATTCTTCGTCAGTATAATCTTGGGCATTTTTTAGGCCAAGACTAATAACCTGAGACAGATCCAAACTAAACCGGTATTTGCCATCAACTGACACAGATACGCGATTTTTATCGCGTATCTGTAAGCTGATGGCAGTAATCTTCATCAAAAACCAGCTTTAATTATGCCGATAAAGCTTCTTCAGCAACTTTTGCGCGAACTTTAGCGTCAATCTCAGCCAATATTTCTGGATTTGCCTTCAAATATTCTTTGCTGGCTTCGCGACCTTGACCAATTTTGGCTTCATTATAATCAAACCACGCGCCAGATTTACCAACAATGTTATGCAAAACTGCTAGGTCCAAGACATCACCAGTCTTGCTGATACCTTCGTTATACATGATATCGAATTCAGCGACACGGAATGGTGGCGCAATTTTGTTTTTGACAACCTTAACCTTTGTGCGACTGCCGATAATTTCTTCACCGGATTTAATTTGCCCCGTGCGACGAATATCTAGACGAACTGAAGCGTAAAACTTTAAGGCGTTACCACCAGTAGTTGTTTCAGGATTACCAAACATCACACCAATCTTCATACGAATTTGATTTATGAAAAATACGGTTGTTTTGCTTTTACTGATAATTCCAGTTAGTTTACGTAGTGCCTGACTCATTAGTCGTGCCTGTAGTCCCATGTGGCTATCACCCATGTCACCATCAATTTCGGCTTGTGGTACCAAGGCTGCAACTGAATCGACAACAACGATATCAACCGCATTTGACCTCACCAATGTCTCACAGATTTCCAAAGCTTGTTCGCCGTTATCTGGCTGTGATACTAACAAATTATCGGTATCAACACCTAATCGACGAGCATAAGCAGGGTCCAAAGCATGCTCGGCATCAATAAAGGCTGCTGTGCCACCACGTCTTTGAATCTCGGCAATAGCGTGCAATGCTAATGTCGTTTTACCTGATGATTCTGGTCCAAAAATCTCGAGTATTCGGCCTTTTGGATAACCACCACCAAGCGCCAAATCTAGTGACAAAGCACCACTACTGACCAATTCAACATCGACTGTTTTAGTATCACCTAATCGACGAATTGCACCATCACCAAACTGCTTGTTAATTTGTTCTTGTGCTAAACCAAGGGCTTTAAGCTTACCCTCAGCTGCAATAGGCTTCTCGCCTAACTCTGGTTTTTCAACTTTTTTCGCTGACATAATAATCCCCTCTTTAATCTATACTTAATTATACGTCGCTAGACCATAATTTACTACAAGAAAGCAAACGAGAGAATAAATAATAATGTTATAATGGTATGCAAGATGATAAAACACTCACGCGGATTCACTGTTATTGAAATATTATTTGTTGTCGTATTAATTGGTGCGGCTAGTATTATCTTCTTTATCCAAAAACATAACCTATCAATCGTCGCCCAAGACAACACCAGTAAGACAGCGATAAATGCTATGTACTACGGCCTTGAGGAAGTATTTTACCCAGCAAATCAATACTACCCTCAAACAATCAGCAGTAGCAACCTAAAATCAGTCGATCCATCATTATTTACCGACCAGAATGGTATCAAACTTGGCGCAGCTGGCAGTACTTACACTTACTCGCCAACAAACTGTACCGACGGAAAATGTAAAAGCTACACGTTAAAAACTACCTTAAACAAAGAAGCTGATTACACAAAAACCAGTCGCAATAACTAATATTCGTCAACTGGACGGCCATTTTTAAAGGCTTCAACAGCGTTATTCAATTTGGCGATATGCTGTTTTGGATTCGCAACATACGTAAATCGATAAGTCGTTTCGTCACCCTCAGTACTCAACCTAACCGAACCATAATCAAATAATTGTTGGAATAATCCATTTTGAGTATAGCTAGCATCCTCGATATTCAACAAGCTAACTGTTTGTTCAGATTTAAAGAACAGCCCTGTCTGAATTTCTTGAATCACGCTTTCATTCGTCAAATATAGTCTATTGTTGATATAAACTATGTAGGCCACATACATGCCCAGCGCTACTAAAACAATAAAAATCAAAATCGGCATTACTACTGCAGATGTGTCGGTAATGTACCTATCCAGTCGAACCGCTTTAATAATTGCATCGTAATTGAATAATGCGATTAACGAAAGAGTTATTAAAAATAACCCAACACTTAATGATCCAAAAAGCCCCGCTGGATGACGACCAACGTCGCTTATAATATATTCGCCTTCACTTAAATTTAGGCTTGGATAAGCCTTGACCGCCCTATCGTGTCGTAGTTTAGTCTCGGGGCTGACAACCATCTTGGCTGGGTCGGTTGAACGAGTCATATGGACGAATTGCGGATGAGACTCTGAGCCATTAGATGGATGCAAATACAAAGGATGGCCGTCATTATCGTAAGCTACCGGTTTTTCGCTTTCTACATTAGGTAATTCTTTAAACATAATACTTACATTATACCAATCTTTGTTGATTTTGCGATTCTGAAGGTTTTTTGCCAACATGTTTGTAGGCTTTTGGCGTCACCCGACGGCCGCGTGGCGTTCGTTCGATAAAACCAATCTGCAACAAATATGGCTCATAAAAGTCTTCAATTGTCGTTGCTTCATCGCCAGTTAGCGCCGCAATAGTATTTAAACCAACTGGATTATCGCCATAATTTTCAATGATACTATTGATCAGGTTTCGGTCGCCTGGATCCAGCCCAAGTGTATCAATTTCAAGTAGATTTAACGCTGCTTCGGTGGTTGGCACGTCAATTATGCCATCGCCATTAACATCAGCATAATCACGTACGCGTTTTAATAAACGGTTAGCGATACGTGGCGTCAAACGAGCCCGCGTTGACAGTAATTCAGCCGCACCCGGATGAATCTTGCTGCCTAAAATATTCGATGCTCGCGTAATAATATCTGTTATTTCAGTTGGTTTATAAAATTCCAATCGATGACTGATACCAAAGCGATCACGCAGAGGCGCCGACAAAGCACCAGTCCGAGTAGTAGCGCCAATCACTGTAAACTTGGGCAAATCCAAGCGCACACTGCGAGCAGCTGGACCTTTGCCAATCATAATATCTAATTTAAAGTCTTCCATAGCACTATAAAGTACCTCTTCAACCGTCCTACCTAAACGATGAATCTCATCAATAAATAACACGTCGCCATCGCTAAGGTTAGTTAAAATACTAGCCAAATCACCAGCCCGTTCAATTGCTGGACCACTGGTGACACGAATATTGGTGCCCATTTCGTTAGCAATAACTGTCGCCATAGTCGTCTTACCAAGTCCTGGCGGACCATATAGTAAAACGTGATCAATCGGCTCACCACGTTTCTTGGCGGCATCAATCGCCAATTTCAAATTATTTTTCAAGCGATCTTGACCAATATATTCGTTGAACGATTTTGGTCGCAACGTCACTTCAATTTGTTGCTCGTCGGCATCATTATTATGAACACTGGAATCAATAATACGTTCAATCGCCATTATGATTTACCTCGCAGGGCTTGCGTGACACGTTCGGCCGTCGACAGTTCAGTCGAAATACCTTCCAGTGCCCTAGCGGCGTCATTTAGGTTGTAGCCCAGTGCCATCAAGGCCTCGACTGCTTCGTCGCTGCCGATAATAATATTCGATAGTCCAATGCCATTAACATCGGTTCGGATAGCATGACCAACTTTATCAGACAAATCAACTACCACACGTTCAGCCGTCTTTTTACCAACACCACTAGCCCGTGTAATAAATACTGCATCTCCATTTGCAATTGCGTTACGCACAACTTCACTGTTACCCAGTGACAATATCGCCAAAGCAGCCTTTGGTCCAACACCCTGAACCGTAATTAATAACTCAAATAACTTTTTAGCAATCAAACTTGAAAAACCAAATAATTCTTGGCTTTGTTCGCGCACATGATGATAAGTATAAAATTTAACGGTTGAATCAATCAAAGTATCGTCAAAGTCGCCCGCTGCCAACTGAACTTCATAGCCAACACCATGGACATCAACAATAACCGACGTACCAAACTTTTCGACAATTACTCCAAATACGTGTGCAATCATATTATGATTATACCCGAGTCATCAGATAATGGGTAATCGCTGCCGCCAAAGCATCAGCGCAGTCATCTGGTTTCGGCACTTCAGCCAAGCCCAACTGAATTCGTACCATCTCTTGAACTTGTTTTTTACCAGCTTTGCCATAGCCTGTGACGGTTTGTTTAATCTGTAGCGGCGTGTATTCCGTAATCGGTAAGCCACCCTTACGACCAGCCAACATCGCCACACCACGGGCATGCGACACGCTCATCGCCGTTGTGACGTTTTGAGCAAAAAATAGTTTTTCGATCGACATAAAGTCTGGCTTAGTATCGGCAATAATTTCAGTGAGACTATCAAAAATATCCTCCAACCTAACGTCTAGCGGCGTATGCGCTGGTGTCGTCACCACGCCAGCATCAACCAACTTGATTTTGCCATTAATGACGTCAATCACCCCAAAGCCCAAAATACCCGTACCTGGATCAATGCCGATAATTCTCATACATCTATTATAAGTTATTTTACAAAATGGCGAAATCTAGTTATTTTATGAAATAGCCCAACAATTTCGTGTCGCCACTCCCACAAACCATATACGATCGCCACTGCACCAACACCCGCCAGTGACCACCAAACAACATAATTATTGGTGGGTTCCGTTGTTTGGACTGGCGCATAATTTGCATCAGGGATAGCACTGACGACATTGCGACAGCGATTAGTGTCTGGGTTACGCTCTTGGCCCTCTTTGCACGGTGTTAAATCACTTGTTCCTAAAACTGCCGTCGTAACTGATCTGCAACGATTAGTGTCGGGATTTCTTTCTTGACCTTCAGCACAAGGCACCAACGCCACAACATCTGACGCGATACTACGGCAACGATTAGTCGTTTCGCTGCGATATTGACCATCAGCACATGGCGCCAACGTCGAGGCTGTCGTAACGATTAGCCGACAGCGATTGGTGTCAGGGTTACGATATTGACCCGACGGACATGGCAGCAGACTAGTCTCAGTTGCTACTTCAGGTGTAATTTCGACCAATAACGGCAAATTGACATCATTTGGCGTCGGTTGATTGGTGTATTGCCAAACACCATCAATCAAAGCCCACGCCATACCATCACCAGGACTATCGTATGCAGGCGTTTCATCAATCAAGACACCATCAATCGAACTCAGTCGCACCTGACTAGTGGTATTAACTAATGTAAATTCTATATCAGTGTTATAAAACGCCAAATACTGATGCGGACTAATGTGCAACCCAATCGGAAAACTATACATTTTTGGATTAATGGTGCCGACATAAATTACATAATTTGTTAATTCAACATCAGCATCATTTGAATTATAGATTTCAATAAATTCATTGCCATTATCGCTACCAGTTGCGTTCGGCAGTAACTCAGTAATCTTTAGTGGCAACAAATATAACACGCAATTATTATCAGCGTCGTGTTTATAACCATTCGGCAAATCAGCTTGAATATCTGGCAAATTCAGACACTCATCATGCCAAGCGCAATTACCATCACTAACTTCCATATTTTCAGGCACAACTAGCTGTAAACCATCAATATTTTGACAGACATCTGGCTGACAATTTGAATTTTCATCAAGTCCATAACCAGACGGAACAACTAATTGCATACCATCCAAATTCAGGCAGACATCAACCGGAATTTGGGTACAATTGCCGACATCGTCAACCGTATAACCATCTGGTACAACCACCTGAATTCCATCCAACTTTATACAAATATCAATTGGAATTAAACTGCAAATTCCAGCAGCATCGGCCTGATAATTATCAGGAATTAGCGCCTGAATACCGACAATATTTATACACAAATCTTGCACTTCATAAATCAACCCAAAAGCATAATTAGCATCGGGTGATATTGCTTCAAAATCAGTACCATTAACATCAGTATCTTGGCGCTGATTTGTATTAACTATTTTTCGTGACATAATTTTACCTGTCGTTGGCAATGCCACTGGACTGTTGCCTTCGGCTGATGCGGCAGTCGCACCCCAACCAACTTTATCAACTTCAGCCCCTAAGTTATCGACCAATCTGACATGTCCAGCCGTACCAGACAACGTGGCTGAAAACTTAAAATCACTGCCTAAACTTGGCACAGATATAGCGTATTGATTAGAAATTGCGAATAACGATCCGTGGCCTGGTAAATATATATGTAAACTATCATTTTCAACCGTAAAACAAGTCAGCTTACTGCCATTTTGAGTTGACGAAGCGCTGGCATAATACAAACACCAGTTAGTAATTTCAACCGAATCACTGCTGTTATTATATATTTGAATAAATTCATTACTAGCCGACGCAGCATTACCCAGTTGAACTTGGCTGATGACAATATTTGGACTAATCGCGTTCGATATCTGTCCAATAAACAGCGAAATAATCACCGAAAATATAATAATCGCAATAACATAAAGCTTATGCATAGTTTTATATTATGCTTATTCTAAGCTAATTACAAGCTATATTTATTTAGCTTTGTAATCAAAACCCCCTCGGGTCCTGCCTTCCGGTCCGCCCCTAATTTATAAAAATGGATTACCATTTTGTAGTAAATTGGGGCTGCCCCGCCGAAAGTCACCCGCGGTGGGTTTTGGCATAACTTATCTTGTATTTGAAGACTAAAAGATTAGTCTGTTAAATCAGCAGTAATGTCGGCGTTGTTGTTGATATTGACGACATCATCCAGATCGTCCAATGAGTCAAGAATCTTGATCAATTTTTGCGCACTTTCAATATCACTAACTTCAATCAGATTATTTGGCACATATTGCAGTTCGGCACCTAGCACAGTTAAACCAGCGGTCACAATTGCACTGCGAACCTTGGCTAAATCTTTAAGTTCGGTATAAACAACCAATTCACCATCTTCTTCGACAGCATCGTCAGCCCCAGCGTCCAGCACCGTCAACAGCGCATCTTCGCCGACTTCTTGAACCCGAATTACGCCTTTGCGAGTAAATTGAAACAACACACTACCAGCATCAGCTACACGGCCGCCATTTTTGGTAATAGCGTTTTTAACTTCAGGGAATGTCCGGTTGCGATTGTCAGTGGCAGTTTCGATAATAATCCCAACACCACCTGGACCCATGGCTTCATAAGCAATTTCTTCCAACACAGCAGCGTTTTTATCTGACACACGGTCAATTGCCCGTTGAATATTTACAGCTGGCATATTGGCTTCTTTGGCTTTTTCAATTGCTATATAAAGTGTCGAGTTCATATTCGGGTCAGTACCACCACGAGCGGCGATTGCAATTAAATTACCTAATCTGGTAAAAACAGCGCCACGTTTAGCGTCTTTGGCACCTTTTTCGCGTTTGATAGTTGACCATTTACTGTGTCCTGACATTATAAACTCCACGTTATTTGATATGGTATTTTGTATATTATAACAGATTACTCAACCAAATTCGAGTCCCTTAAATTATATTTTGTAACCTTCCACATATATACACAAATTACAACCAAAATCACATAGTAAATCGCCACCATCCACCACGTTAATTGCACCGTGCTGGATACCCACGGCAAACTGGCTAAATATTCAGTGACGCTGACCATATAAGTTAACAGCCACGTCGCTGGCAGGCTGATAATGCCGCCAATTGCTGGCAACGCCAAACTGCCAACACCAGCAATAAAAGTCAGCAGCATCGCTAGTGGTACCAGCGGTAAAACTAACAAATTAGATACCACCGCTACGTTTGATATCATCCCAAACGCTGCAATAATAATTGGCGCCGTAGCGATTTGCGCTGACACGGTTTCAATTAATATTTGACCGATAAAACTAGGCTTTTTGTCACCGAATAAGTATTTAGTCGCCAGTGGAGCCAAAATCATAACACCAGCAAAGGCCGCAAATGACAATTGCCAGCCCAAATCGCCCCAGGCATATCCAGGATTAGTAATGACCGTAATAGCAATTGCAATTAAAAGTAAAATAATTGGATGAAATTTACGTCCATAATACCAAGCCGCTAAACTTAGGCCCGATACTAATCCAGCCCGCGACATACTAGGGCTAACGCCAGTTATTGCCATAAAAGACACAATCATAACTGTGGCAGACAAGGCCGACAAATATTTCGATACTTTTTCGAATAATCGCCTGGCAAGTCGCACTAATATCGTCAAATTATAACCACTAGCGACCACCACATGCGTCAAACCAGCCAGTTGTAGTGCCAATACCAAATCTGCCGGCAAAGACCGCCGCTGGCCGACTAAAAAGCCAATCCCCAAACTTGATTCAGGATCAGGAATCACCCGTCGCACCGCATCCGCAAACCAATCACGCACCACACGGGCAATATCACCAGGTTGCGGATGAATTATCTTATCAAGACTAGCCCGATAAATAATACCAGCAAAATTCCCAAAACCAGTCGTTAATTTGCCACTGACGATTATTTTGTCACCACGTTTAATATCGGCGTTATCCGCCGTCACCCACAAATTACCTGACATTGCCCTGCCTTTGATTATTAAACTATCCAAACGAATCACAATTTGACCTGACGCGCCAATATCGATATCGTCTTTGACATTACCAATGACTGAAACCGTTTGTCCATAAAGTGGTTTAAATTGTGCTAGTTCAGACTGCGATATAGACCCACGCCATAAACCAAATATGATGCCACCAATTAATAAAAATGGAATTAAATAAATATATTTTCGCCATAGTGGCACGATGATTAAAATTAAACTAATTATTAAAATACCACCTAATGGGAGATATTCGCTATTTAAATATTGTGCCAACACGACACCAATAAATGTTCCAGCACAGACGACCGCAATCAGCCAAGAGATATGAAGTTTGCGTTTGAGGAGCCACCAGTTCATAAACTTAGTGTAGCATAAGCTTAATTATAGCTTAAATGTGGCAAATTAATATGGGTGAGGCCAGTGAGACTATCGCTCCGATTTGCCACTGGCAAATCTCGATAGAGGCCAGTGAGACTTGGTCACCTTCGGCGACCCCGAAACTTCGCGATTGGCAACCAGTTGCCATCGGAAGGTTTCCTTGCGAACTGCCACTGGCAGTTCTCACTCACTCCATCTACGATGTCGTGAATTCAAAGCCCTACGGGCTTTCACCAAATAAATACACCTATCAGCCGATAGGTGTATTTATTTGGTGAGGCCAGTGAGACTTGAACTCACGACATCTTGCTTAAAAGGCAAGCGCTCTAACCAACTGAGCTATGGCCTCATATCTAAAAAATGTACCATTTTTAGGGGTAATTTGTCAATGTTTATGGCGTTTATCGGATGAATGTGCCGGTTTTGTTAAAAATAAGTCAACAACAGCAGCAATTAGACCGAAACCAATAATATAATTTCGATTATCAACCAGCCAATTATAGGCATCTGCGCCGACACCTTGTGGCATTAACGCGTGACTAAGTGGTTCGATTAAAAAAGCCAACGCTAATATTGTAAATAAACTAGCCCCAATCACCCGCCCAATTAATGAATGATATACATAACCATGAAACAACAAGACTGCCGCTGGTAATAACACAATAATCGATAGCACAATTGCCGTCGTGACAGCTCCTGACGGCGCGCCCAGTCCACTAGCAATCAAACCCGCATTATACCCCCAAATAACACTTAATAATGATCCAGCAGATAGCGCCAGCCCCAACAAGCCAAATCGACGTTTATGTATAAATGAGGCCGCAAATAAAGCCACTGCCAGTGCGATAAATATCAATATAACGTCCATGTTAGCCTTGCCTATGAAATATCATAAGCATATTATAACAGTTTGTAATTTAACTAGGCGCCGACTTTGTCTTTTTTGTTATTGCGTTTGGCGTTATTTTCGATATATTCAATGATCGGACCAGCAACGTTACGACCAGTTAATTTTTCGATGCCAAATCCTGGGCTGGCGTTAACTTCCAAAATTAGTGGACCACGACTGCTACGCATTAAATCAACACCGGCGACGTTAAGTCCCATTGCTTTAGCAGCTTTGACAGCAATCTTTTTTTCTTCATCTGTTAATTTAATGCTTACACCTTCACCGCCTTTATGAAGGTTAGACCTAAAATCGTCGTCCAGACTTTGACGCTTCATGCTAGCAACTACCCGACTACCAACCACGAAAGCACGAATGTCAGTACCGGCTGATTCTTTGATAAATTCTTGCAACAATATGTTGGTACCGTCATCATTTGTCAAATAAAATGCCTGCAAAACTGATTTAGCGGCTTTTTTAGTTTCAGCCAAAACAACTCCATTACCATGCGTACCACGAGCCAACTTGATAATAACTGGCATGCCGCCCAATTGCTCAAGTAAGTCATCGATATCAGTCGTATTGCGTGATACAACAGTTTTTGGAATTCCGACACCCGACTTTGCCAACAACTGCAAACTACGCATTTTATCGCGTGATCGACTAATCGCAATCGAACTAGAAACCGTATATAAACCTTGCATCTCAAGCTGACGAACAATCGCCGTGCCGTATGATGTCATGTACGATGCAATGCGCGGAATAATAGCATCAAATTTAGCTAAATCTTCACCCCGATAACTAACGGTTGGATTATTCTGCTCGATTGAAGCATAGCATTCTTTATATCTGATAACTTCTACTTCATGACCACGTTTAACAGCCTCTTCCTTAAGGCGCTTGGTCGAATAATTGGCAGGGCCATTGGATAAAATAGCAATTTTCATGATTTTTTCTCCTTATCTATATCAAATTCTTGATTTATACGCGCGTCGACTAAAATATTATTTTCGCATAAGAAACGTCGGCCAATTAATATTTCGTAATTCATATCGGATCGATTCGACAAACCAATTCGTATACTATACGCCCTTCCCTTTATAACAATATCTGTGTCAAATAGATAGCGTTTAACTCGGTGACCGGTCGAACTACGGACATACGAACTGACAAATCTAGTTAGCTCCATCGAATTTGAATGATTATCAGATGGAGTAAATTTCAAAACTCTTTTGCCATCAGATTTTCTAATTACGACTTTTATTTTTGAGCAGTGTAACGCACCCGAATAAGCGCCAGTATCAATTTTCGCTAACACACCATGAAGACCGAGTTCCGGCAGATCAACATGCTCACAAATGCCAAAAATGTCGTCGTGATTATTCATATATAAAACTCAGTAATTTAATCTGTATACTGTATCATTTTTTTATGTTTTAGTCAATGCTATTTGGCGTTTTTTGATTGCTTATTTAAAGCGTAAACTGCAAAACCAATTAAACCAAGTGCTGCCAGGGCTAATAATAGATATGTCATATCTTTTATCATCCAAACAACCGACAAGACGACACCAACTGCACCCCACGTTGTAAACGATTTGCGTGAGAATAACAGACCGACCGCCAAGATTAGGGCATGCTCAATCAAGAATATTACTTGGTACGGTACATCGCTGACGCCAAAGAATCCAAGTGCCGCCAATCCACCAAATAATGATATAAATGTCAGCGCAATATTGCCCCTAAATTTAGCAGACGTAACTTTACCATCTGAGTAATATGCAAAGCTAACTAGCGCAATTACAGCTGCCCACCAGTGAGTATAAACTAGTACGTTTGTATCTGGTGCAATCATAAACAACACTCTTTGTAGACCAATCGTCGCTAATATCGATCCAATATCAATATAGTGATATTTGTTGGCGACAAATCCTTCCACGATCACCGCAATTGACACTGCCGCTAGTCCCCATCCAGCCATAATAGCGACATCATGACTTTGAGCCGTCAAGCTGAGTATATTTATTAGCCCAGCGACGACAACAGCTGACCACCACTGATAAACAGCGTATTTGTCTTGCGACAATAGCTTTAAAATCCAGTAGATTGCATAAAATATACCAAAGGCAACCCATGAAATTGCTAAACTCTTCCATTCAGTGGCGATATCCATAATATTCAGTAACCTCGATGTCGATACCAACAGTATGCCGTTGGCTATCAAAATTAACCATGGCTGACTTTCCAAATATACAAAGATATAAGCGAATAAAGTAGCCACGGACCACAAACCAAATCCCCAATTATGATCCATACCATAAGTCAGGAACAGCGATTGGAATGTAAATAACAAATAGTTTACCACTATGCTCTGCTGGGTAGAACTTGGGGCATTCGCAAAAATTAACTTCTCAAATGACAGCAATCCCAACGAGATAGCCGACAAGGTCATAAATATCAAGCCAACCCAGTGGACTTCAACTGATGGTTGAATAAACTGTGTTACTGCTGCCCAAATCATGGTGTTTGCCAAAATACTCAGCCATGGTTGGCGCTCGAAATACATTACGCCATAAACGATAACTGTCGCAACCGTCCAAACGGCCAGTCCCCAGCCAGATTCGATACCAATCGTAAACATTAACGACTCAATGATAAATATAGCTATGTTGGCAAGTATGTATTGTCGAATACCCAAGTCTTTGTTTGTATTGATATACTTTTCGACTGACAATATACCAAATGCAATAGTTGCCAAAACAATAAAGATAACAGCTAGCCAATGAAATTCAATTGATGGCCGAACAAATTGCATGACAAGTGTCAAAATCATGCCGTTGGCGACGATACTGACCCATGGCTTGGATTCCAGATACATCACACCATAGACAATAGCCGTTGCGATTGACCATATTATCAAGCCCCAAATTACCTCAATACCAACTGTAAACATTAGCGACTGAAGGATGAATAGAACAATATTAGCAACAACAAACGGCCTAAAAGTTGCCTTCTTTGAATCTTCGATATATTTTTCAAGATACAATATACCAAGTGCAATCGAGGCTAAAATAATAAATACCAAAGCAACCCATTGATCATCAATCGAGGGTTTGACAAAACTTACAATTGAAACCCAAATCATACCATTTGCCAGAATGCTCAGCCATGGTTGACGCTCGAGATACATCAAACCGTATATCAAAACAGTAGCCACAGACCAAATTGCAAAACCCCAACCAGCAGGAACATTTATCGTAAATAACAATGATTGAGCGATAAACAAGGCTAGGTTAGCGATAATATATGGGCGAATTATTATCGATGATTTAATTTGTTTTTCATATACTAACAGTTCAAATGTAATCGTAGCTAAGGTAATAAAAATAAATGCTATCCAATGCGACGCCAAATCAGGTTTGATATACGCGACAATTGATACAAAAATCATGCCGTTGGCAACAATACTGAGCCATGGCTGACGTTCGATATACATTAATCCATAGACCAACAGCGTAGACAACGACCAAATTGTAAAGCCCCAGCCCGCACTAATGTTGCCACTTGTAAACAACAACGCCTCAATAATAAACAGACTGAAGTTAACAAAAATATATGGTATAAGTGACGGTGATTTAGCTATGATTTGTTTTGCGTATCGGATTGCCAGTAAAGTGGCCGCAAAAGCAATAAATGTTAATGCTATCCATTGGTTTTCAAGAGGTGGTTGAACGATGTTTCTTTCGACAATGACTGGTAGTGATACTAAACTAATAGTTCCAAATATAGATAGATTAATTCGGCGCAGCCAGTATGATATGCCCAAACTTGATACCAACATCATAGTTAACTGAATAGAGACGACCGTGTTCCACGAACTATCATTCGGAATGAATAACACGCTCAGCATCTGCATGCCAAAACCGATCCACAACCATATCTCGTTATTGTCTTCACCGGCTTTGTGATGAGGCAAGAATAATATCGAAACCAAAGTTTGTAACAATCCAACAAAGGCAATCGCCAATCCAACCACCGTCCAAGATGCATCTGATAGGTCATAGGCCATCAAAATAACAGTCAAACTGGCCAATAACCGAACTACAAAAATCGATATATCACGCGTCGTTGTTGATGTAGCTGCCACAGCGCTGTAATACAATGTGCTGGCAAGTGAAATAATCCAAAAATCAGTGACAGTCAGGCTGTTAACTCCGAATATGCTAGAAATTATCGTCAGCGGCACAATCCAGTGATTTGTCTTTTGAATTGGACTAGCAAAATAATCTGGCAGCCATTTTGGACGTGCCGTTGCCAAAATAGTCAGTACTGAACCGAATAAAATCAAAACAACATAATACCAAATCAGACCAGCATCGAGCACTGCAATACCAGATGTCGACAAGCTAATGCCGAATGCTATTGCCAAATATGACAATACTTCGTTTTTCAAACGAGTTGCTGCCAAGATGAATGCAGCTAAACTTATTAACGACGTTACAAACCAGCTAAGAGGCGCATTTGGCAGTATAAAGTTATACATCGCAATACCCGTGAACGGCAACAGCGCCAAACCAGTACCAGCAAACGCAATCGCGGCTGGACGCAACCTGGGGACGGTACCGTGAAGTATTAAACCAGCTGAATAGAAGGCTATCGTGACCAACCAAACACCGATGAAACGTATCGATGCCGATATATCTGCCACCGCGACAAACAATGCCGCTGCCGCAACCAACAAAAAGCTAGCTACATAAAGTGTCGTATTAATATTTTGCAAATCACGCTTTTTCTTTTCAGCGGCTTGGTCGGCGCTAGATTTAACAGGCACTGCGGAATGGATTACAACTTGCGGAGTAGCGACATGCGTTGAGGCAACAACATGTGGAGTAATGTGTGGTGGGGTAACATTCTCGACCGGTGGCCGATATTGTATTTTCTGCTGATGCGATTCAGCTATATTCAAAGCGGCAGCCGTTGGAATAGCCTTGATCTTATCAGGCATAGCACTGTATTTAGGATCTTTTTCGCCTTTATCTAGTTCAGTCTGGCGAGCTTGATACCCATCCCAGTATCCATGCATATAATCATTACTATTAGTATCAACTGCGTCATTTGGACCATTGCTGGTCTTTTTTAATATCCACCAAATAAACCATATGAACGCTATTAATAACAATAATTCCATTTAAACCCCCTGTTTATAATAAGTATAAACTAAATGGTTAAAAAATGCTGTATTTTTTATTGCCCTTAAAAGCTTCCAGCAATTCACGCTGTTTTTTAGACAATTTAGTAGGCGTATCAACGATAATACTGACAATATGTGGACCGCGTTTGTCACTTTTCATTTGCGGTACGCCATGACCTGACAGTTTAAAGTCCGCGCCCGATTGAGTACCAGCTGGAACCTTCATGCGAATTTCGCCATCAACCGTAGCAACCTCAATTTCAGTGCCTAAGGCCGCGTCAACCATACTGATATGTTGTTCGGACAAGATAATATCGCCTTCGCGCGTGAAGTGTTTGTGTGCTTTGACACGAATATTAACGTACAAATCACCCTTTTGACCATTGCCGATTGCTTCGCCATGTTCGCGCAAGCGAATTGTTGCACCGTCATCAATACCAGCTGGCACCTTTAAATTAATAACCCGTTTGCGACGTTCGATACCGCGACCATGACAGACAGTACAGACTTTTTCAGGTACTTTACCGCGACCATCACAAGTTTCACAGGTTGTCGCCTGTTGAATTGGTCCAAAGATCGTATTCATGACACGATTAACTTGGCCTGCACCACGACAAGTTGGACAAGTTTTCATTTCGTAACCAGGTTCGACAGTTGTACCGTGACAATGTGAACATTCGTCGTTCATTTCAAGTTCGATTTTTTCTTCGACACCAAATACGGCTTCTTCAAAAGATAATTGCAAAGTTGCTTCGACATCGCGGCCACGTTTTGGACCTTGGTTGCGACTGTTGCCGCCGCCAAAGAATTGACTAAAAATATCGCCTAATCCACCGTCACCAAAGTCAAAATTAACGTTTTGACCACTAAACCCGCCAAAGCCGCCACCAAATGGATTACCGCCAGCCGATCCGCCACCGTTACCGCCAACGCCAGCATGACCAAATTGGTCATAACGTTGACGTTTAGAACTGTCTTTTAGGACTTCGTAGGCTTCACTAACTTCTTTGAATTTTGATTCATCGCCACCCTCTTTGTCAGGGTGATGTTTAACAGCAGCCTTGCGGTAGGCCTTTTTTATCTCATCATCAGATGCACCTTTTTGGATGCCTAATACTTCATAATAATCACGTTTTGTCATTGATACTATTGTATAAAATTAGCACTCTTATTTCAAGAGTGCTAATATGAATAATTTTCTAGGAAAAAGGCAGCCGAGTTTATTGTAAACTCAGGCTGCCAGTACCTCACTTCTCATCCGGGCTTTGCTCGGATGAGTTTTCCGAATATTTGGCAATGTAGACTGCCCAAGACGACATTGTCGTCCAAATAGTCACAATCAGAACTGCTATAATCACTGCGTTAAATGTATCGCTTAGGGGCGGCATTAACAACATTGATACAGCAATAAACTGACAGACCATTTTAATTTTGCCGCTCAGATTAGCAGAAATGATAACTCCACGCTTTTTTGCGCGAGCTCTCATGAATGTAACTGAGATTTCTCGTATTGCAATGATTATCGTTACACCCAGAATAAGTTTATTACTGGGTTCGATAAAGCTCATTGTAACAAGAGGCGTTAAAATTAGAAACTTGTCTACAATTGGATCCATAATCTTACCGAGGTTTGTTACCTCGTTTCGACTACGAGCCAAATACCCATCAAGGATATCGGTCGAACCAACCAAAACAAAAATAATTACCGCTAACCACCGAAGTGGTTCACTATCCCAGCCAACGAATATTATCGCTGCTGGCAGTGGACTCAAAATGAGTCTTGCAATAGTAATTTTGTTAGCTAGAGTCGACCAATCCTTGCGAATTTCCTCAATCGTAATCATAATTACCCCTTTTTGGGTTTATGGTTAAATAAATAGTGAGATACAATATCACATCACTATGATATATCAGGTTATTATATACTAAAAGTCGTATTTTTCAATGACCAATCAGCCTAGACATTTTGGCATTGAAAAAGGGTCAGACAGCTGCTGACCCTTTGTTTTTTTGTCCTTAACTAACTTTTTTGCTTGGCTTTACATCGCGCATTGGCGACGAAATTTACGATTATACCTTTTACGGTAATCGTAATAAGACCAAGCAACAAACAACACCGATAAAGGCATTAAGCATAGAGTTTCCTCCAACCAAATTCCTTTATACGTAAATAAGAAAAGCGATATCATAATGGTCAAGAGGACCCTTTTGATAAAATCGCTGACAAATTCACATACCTCTTCTCCGCAATTGACGGCTGATATTTTGTTTTTACAAATTAAAAGCTCGAGGACAATCACTAAAGTTGATATGATAAATATCATTATTGACGGATGCACTATACATATAATTATCAATACTGGAATTGATAGCAAATTACCAACAATTGGGGTTAAATAATGTTCAAGATGTGAATCCCGAACAAACTTTTTGCCAGTGTGGTTTTTTACATAATCAATAATCACGGTAGCGACAAATACAAGTACGACAACACGTCTGACTGATACACTGGCTGGATCTACTAAGATTAGTAGGCTCGATAAAAAGACAGCAGCAATCAGTCCGATTGAAAACAAATTGGCCGATTTCGACCAATCATTTTTTAACATCGCCAAGCTAAACATAATCACCTCTGTTATTAAATTGTTTAAAAAGTTAGAAGAACCTGCCGCAACTATTGCAGCATGGTTGATAATTATATATAAAAACACATTACTTTACAATAGGCAAACAAAAGCAGTTATTTTTGGACATAATAATAGAGGTCGGGTGGTTACACCGGACCTCTATTTTACTATTTTTCACTCCCATCACTCCCCGTTCAAGATGTTTCCTCTGAAGTATCTAACCAGTGATAGGTTAGAAAAATATTCAGAAACATCCTGAATACGCGTCGTATAAACTCTGACGTAATCTATCCAGGAATATAATTCCGATAAAAAAGTCAAAGCCATAGACACATACTTAGTGGTTTCCCAAACTCCAGGTGGCAACAACAACAAAGCTATTGTTACCGATAAAGCCAAAGTTTTGACTTTGCCTGAATAAAGAACCTTTGCGTCTTTACCTTTTCGGATAGTTATAAACTGAATTACAGCTATATCTATTTCTCGAACAGTAGTAAATAATGCAAACGCCCAAATTATGTGACTACTGTTAGATACACAGATTGCCAACAGGATAGCGCTGGAAAAAATCTTATCAACGATAGGGTCCAAAAAAGTACCCAGTCGCGTAATCAGATTCCTTTTTTTAGCGATATATCCATCAACATAATCTGTTGCAGCCAATACAGCAACAAAATACAACATTGTCCATTGCATAAGTATCCTGCTTTCGTAATCCCAATTTACCGAAAGGACTGCGGCAGGAACCCAACAAAGCAATAGTCTTGACAATGTAATTAGATTGGGCAGTTTTGACCAATCTTTTTTTACATCACGCCAAGTAATTAACATAAAGCCTCCGAGGTTTTATTATGAGAGAAATAATAGTAATAAAAATTTACTTACCTCAAGCTATTAAGCGAGGTATTAGGTTAAATTATATATAAAACCATATTATTTACAATGGGCAACAGTAAAAGAGCTGCCGATCAGGGCAACTCTTTTAGGCAAAACTTAGATTACCTTTTAATTATAGGTTCCTTTGCATTGTGAACAGTAACGATATCCATCCTGAGACGAACTAAGTGGACTCTCAAACTCATCACGATTCAAACATACAGGACATAATTTAACATTTGCGTTATCATCATTAATCATCCATTTATGGTCAGACTCATAATAATATTTCTTTTTTAGAGCTAAGTGTTCAATTTCCTTATGTAAATCTTCAATCTTCTTGTTCAGTTGAAATTGTTTATCCTGCATATCTAACGCCTGTGATTGAATGTCATATATTTTTTGCACCAATTCAACGTTATCTGCCTTCTGTGCAAGTTTTAGTGCATCTTTTGCTATTTCATAAAGTGACATAACAGTCTCTATTTCTTCTCGTCGACAACTTCACCTTCAACAGGCTCATCGTCTTTCTTGGCTTCACCTTCTGCGGGTGCTGATTGTTCCTTGGATGCCTGTTCATACATCTTGGCACCAATTGGCATGATAGCGTCGTTTAAGGCTTTGGCGGCTGCTTCCAGCTCGTCTTTGTCTTCGCTGTGTTCATGCTTTTTAGCTTCTTCGATAGCATCAGTAATGATTTTTTTATCTTCATCGCTGATCTTGTCTTTGAATTCATCTGGCATTTTACCAGCTTGGTAGATTGCGCTTTCTAGGTGGTTGCGAGCATCAATAGCATCGCGTTTTTTCTTGTCTTCATCAGCGTGCATCTCGGCCTCTTTTTGAGCCTTTTCGATGTCTTCTTTGCTGAGGTTCCCACTATTCGAAATTGTGATACTTTGCTCTTTGCCAGTACCTTTATCTTTGGCGGTAACATGCAAGATACCGTTGGCATCAATATTAAACGTAACTTCAATTTGTGGCACACCGCGAGGTGCAGGCGCAATGCCATCAAGTGTGAATCGTCCAAGTGACTTGTTATCCCTTGCAAGTTCACGCTCACCCTGAGTAACGTGAATTTCAACTTGTGGTTGGCTATCAGCAGCCGTACTAAATGTTTCAGATTTAGACGTTGGAACAGTCGTGTTGCGATCAATTAATTTAGTTGCAACACCGCCCATGGTTTCAATACCTAGGGATAGTGGAGTAACGTCCAGCAGCAAGACGTCTTTGACGTCACCAGCCAATACACCACCTTGAATAGCAGCACCAACGGCCACAACTTCGTCTGGGTTGACGCCTTTTAGTGGTTCTTTGCCAAAGATTGCTTTGACCTTTTCAACAACTGCTGGCATACGAGTCATACCACCGACCAAAACTACTTCGTCGATCTGTTTAGCAGTTAATCCGGCGTCTTTTAGGGCTTTTTCAACTGGTTCAGCTAAACGGTTAATCAAATCAGATACTAATTCCTCTAATTTTGAACGAGTTAATTTGTATTCAAAATGTTTTGGACCGTCGGCATCAGCTGTCAAAAATGGCAGGTTGATTTCGGTCTCGTTAGTAGTTGAAAGTTCTTTTTTAGCTTTTTCAGCTTCGTCTTTTAGACGTTGCATGGCTGCTTTGTCAGATTTTAAATCAATTCCCTGTTCGTTTTTAAAGACATCAAGGAAGTGGTTAACGATACGGTTGTCAAAGTCTTCGCCACCAAGGTGCGTATCACCGTTGGTTGATTTAACTTCAAACACGCCATCACCTAGTTCAAGCACCGAAATATCGAACGTACCACCACCAAGGTCGAATACGGCAATTTTTTCTTCTTTTTTGCTTTCCAAGCCATATGCTAGGGCGGCTGCAGTTGGTTCGTTAATGATACGTTTTACTTCTAGACCTGCGATTTTACCAGCGTCTTTAGTAGCTTGGCGTTGAGCGTCGTTAAAGTAGGCCGGAACGGTAATAACCGCTTCGGTTACCTTTTCACCCAAGAAAGCTTCGGCATCAGCTTTTAATTTGGACAAAATCATAGCTGAAACTTCTTCTGGTGAATAATTTTTGTCGCCCAATTTAATCGCTACGGCGTCGCCGTTTTTGACGATTTCGTATGGCATAATGTCCAAGTCAGTTTGAACTTCGCTGTCACTAAACTTGCGACCGATCAGACGTTTAACACCATAAATAGTGTTTTTAGCATTTGTGACGCGTTGACGTTGAGCAACTTGCCCAACTAAACGTTCACCGTTTTTGTTAATCGCAACAACACTTGGTGTCGTACGATTACCTTCGGCGTTTGCGATAACCTCTGGTTTGCCAGCTACCATGTATGCCACGGCGCTGTTAGTTGTACCTAGGTCGATTCCAATAATTTTACCCATAATTTATATCTCCTATTTATTATCTATCTTGTATTAATTTTAGCACTCTAGTGCCTAGATTGCCAATGTATTCATTGTAAATTAATTAGCACTCGTATGTCAAGAGTGCTAGATATTTCATATATATAATCATAAGTGCCGTGTAATTTCTTAAGATAAGCTTAACCAGGGTCGGACCCTGGATGATTGAATATGAAAAAGGATTACTAGTAGTTCTCAGCACGACGGGCAATTTCGGCGGCTTCGTCGGTTGAGATAATGATGATTGGCTTACTTGATTCGACTGCAATATTGGTTGCTTCGGCTGGTTCAAAAGTTTGATCGTTTAAATTATGGTCGTAATTAAAGCCCAAAAACCCAAGGTTATCTAGGATTCGGCTGCGAATGATACTGGACCGTTCGCTGATAGTTGCGGTCATAACCAAGCTGTCGATTCCACCCATACTAGCGGCCATTTGACCAATCGCCTGTTGAATTCGATAAACAAATAATTTTAATGCCAAGGCGGCCCGCTGGTCACCGTTTTGCTCGCTGGTTATTAATTGACGGATATCGTTCGACGTACCACTAATACCTAACAAACCACTTTGTTTGTTTAAATATCTTTCCAACTCTTCATCGTCCAAATGTAACTCGCGTTTAATCGCCAGTGCGGCTGAAACGTCGATATTACCACTGCGTGAGGCCATCACCAGACCTTCCAGTGGCGTATAGCCCATAGTCGTATCGACACTGACGCCGTCCAACACAGCCGTCACACTACAGCCACTGCCCAGATGACAAATAACTGTTTTGGATGGCAACATATTTATTTCAGTCAAGTCCCTGACAATTGATCCGACTGAAACACCATGATAACCAAAGCGTTTAATCTCAAACCTGTCAGCCAGTTCGGTATCAATTCCATAATGCCACGCCCATGGATATTTGGTGGCATGGAATTCACTATCGGATACGGCAATAATTGGTACACTTGGAAAATGTTGTTTTAGTTGTCTAATTTCATATAATTCTGTTTTGATGTGTAGCGGCACAATCTGTTGAGCTTCGTGCATAGCAGCCTCAATTTCAACGGTGACTAGTTCATCTTGCATAAAACGGCTGCCAGGCGCCACAACCCTGATACCAATTACCTTAACTTCATCAGTATCATCAATCACCTGACGTTCACGTAACAGCGGCATGACATAACGTGATACGCCACTTAAATCGGCGTCTTCGTAAGTCGTCGAATATTCTTGGCCGGCATGTTCAATCTTGCCAAAAACTCGGCCATCAACAAATTCAAAATTAATTGTCGCCCAACAAAAACCATTAGCAAACACAGCATATTTGCGACTGGCGCTGCCTGGATTTACTACAAGTGTTAACGATTCTGACGCCATGTGCCCCCTAATGACTGAATGATATGTTTATATTATACTCGACTTGTACAAAATTATCACTTAGTAGATTGAGTACAATCAAAGCGGGCTGTACGTGACTTAACCGTACAGCCCTATCGTATTCGTCTTGCCATCTAACTGAAAAAAGGCCAAGACTGGTTATAAGTAATCGGATACTAATCGGCACAGATTTATCAACAATTAAATCAATAAATATGTAACTGTCTCTCTCGGCCTACCCAAGCAAGCTTGGATAGGCGCTCATTCGTCAGTTGTATCACCGGGAAACACGGAACCCGAGGCCCGCGCCCGTGTAGCTGGGGGCGCCGCCCAAACTCAGCGTCAGCACGCCAGCGCCGCCGCCATAGTTCCAATCGCCGCCCCGGACGAAGCCACGCAGGGCTGTCTCGTCAGCGTTACTGTATATTTGACCGATACCTTTAGATGAGTTCCAGGTGCTTGCGCCAGTTAGACCAGTGCCAGATGGAAAGACGTTTGGTGATAATGTGCCAAGGGCTGTAACTGCTGTCCATTCACGCCAACCATAACCACCGGCTGTTATGCCAGGCTGTCCAGTAGTCGAGGTGCCATTTGTCCATTCCCAAACATTGCCAGCCAAATCCCAAATGACTTCACCATTAGATAACGTTAGGGTGCGACGTTGATTACTACCAGTAGTATTACCTGTACCGTAATATCCGTTACTGTCACTGACGTCGGCGTCCAAAGCATTAGCTGGAGCGTTGTCGTTGTGACCACTATAGATAAAACCGCTACCAACCGTGCCAGTCGACCAGTTAGACGGAACGTTCAAGACATTTTGAGCGATGGTTAGGTATTCTGCTTCAGTGATTAGGTGACAGCCAGTACAGGCAGCTGCAGCGGTGGTAATAGATGTGGTTTGAGATATTGATACCCAAGGCGTCAATGCAGCCTGAGACGTGGCAACACCCCCAACGTTTTTGGCACCATACTTCATAGTACAAAAGTCTGATGTGCCATAAGTTATACTGCCAGGTACGACAATATACCCAATTGGACAACTGACTCCAACAACAGCAACTGGTGATGAATCATTAGTCACACGATAAATTGTCGTGTCTTTGGTGGTGCTAAGAGCAAATAATTGAGGCGTTGATGAGTTATTAACACTGTACGAAAAAGTATTACCAGTGCTTGGTTTAAGACAAATACTATTGCTGTCGACGCCAATCGGAACAAAACAATTATTGCCATCAAGACTGGTTGGATAAGCGCCGTTTAACACCTGATATAGCTTGAGTTGTTGTGAAGCATTCGACAGATCGGATTGCATAGCAGCGGCAATAGCTTTGGAATTGATACCCGTATAGGACACAATTGTAATAGCAGCAAGAATGCCAATGACGACAATGACAACCAGTAATTCGACTATCGTAAAACCAGGTTTAGCAGATGGTAGATGGTAGGTAGTAGATGGTAGGCTCGAATTAGTAGACGAGTTTAAAGGCTGGCGATTGAACCTTAGACTGGTCATAAAACCGCCGAATGTTGATTTTCTATTACGAGAGAGAGAGAGAGAGAGAGAGAGTTTGCTTTTTTCATAATATATTGTTTATTAACTATAATTATCCCACTTAATTGTATAGTGTGATTATAGCATGAGCGTAATGTTGAATACAACGATAGTTATAATTGCACAGCAGAAATGTAAATCATTTTAGTCATTTTTTATTATTTTGTATTTTTGTGCGAGTGGAATTGTAATCGTTCTAGTAGCATTAGATAAATGACTTAGCGACGCAATTGGTCGATATTCATAACCAACATGTATAAGTTTAGCGCCCAGCTTCGATGCAGCCCTAAATGCAGGCAAAAGATCAGTATCGGCGCTAACAATAACTATTTCGGTGTTTGGATTCGCTTCAGTGACAATTCTAACCGCCAAACCAACGTCCACGCCCTTTTCGGCCAGTTTCCATTCAGTACCACCAGATCGTATGTCTACTTCACGCGCGCGAAGATAGCCTATCTTAATAAAAGTAATTTTTTGTTTTTGAATTTCATTTACAAAATATGATTGCTGACGCACGGCCGACTCGGACTTAATACGAATTTCTTCAGACTGATCGTATATCCGCAATCGAGCTCCAAACCAAAGAATTTCAGATGGTATATTATCGGCAAGAATTTCCTCTAATAGTCCGCGAAAGTTAAAACCTTTAATAACTGAGCGGTCAGCTTTATTGCCATTTGATCCAAGTAAATGACGTAATCCGTAAACTAGATTTTCCCCATCAATCAAGACAATTCTTTTCATAATGTCTATTATAACAAAAGAACCTCGCGAGAACTAACGTCCAAGCGAGGTGCTGTACTGTCATTATAACTCCGTTAGCGGTATTAATCAATATATGATTTTAGTATGCAAACTACACCTTATGTGCCGTTTAAATACAACTTGTATTTTGTTACTGACGGGTCACTTTAACCATAGCATGACGAATTGGGCGGTCGTTCAAGATGTAGCCCGACTGCATTTCTTCGGCAATAACTTCATTTTCACCGACGGCATCTTCGTCAAATTGAATCGCTTCGTGCAAATCAGGGTCAAATTTAGCACCAGCAGTGGCGTCAATTCGTTTTAATCCCATGGCTTCTAGCGATTTTTCAAGATTTTTTGTCAGCCCAGCCACGCTTTGAACCCATTTGTTGTCTTTTAATTCTTCGGGGGTATAGGTAATAGCCCGTTCGATGTTGTCGATAACGGGTAATAATTTCAAAATCGTACCGGTTTTACCCAGTTCAATCGATGCTTTTTTATCCAGTTCACTGCGTTTACGGTAATTTTCAAAATCCGCCCGAGTCCGCTGCAAATCAGCCGTTAATTCATCCAACTGTTGCTGTAATTCTAATTCTTTTTTGCTCTTCTTTTTTTCAATCATATTCTCTTCCTTATTATCTTCCCTATTTATTTTTAACCATTCGACTCACTTTGTTCGCTCATGGCCTGCGGCATATACTTTTTTTTCTACTATATACCATATACTACCTACTACCTACTACCTACTAACTTACAGTACTTCCTCTAACATCGCCCCAGCATGGCGCACCAAGCGCATAACTTTGGCATAACTTTGTCTGGTCGAACCCAAAACACCGATATAACTGCGGTCACTGTATGGCGAACGATAGCGACTGATAATCAAGCTAACGCCACTACCTTTACCGATTGGATTCTCGGCACCAATATAAACATTTAATGGTTCGTTTGGAGCCGCTTCACGCAACCATGGTTCAAGATTATCCAATAATCTGGCAACCGCTTGAACATGGTCAGTTTGCGCAAATTCAGGTTGCGAAAACAAATTACTGATACCGCTCATATAAAGTTCATCGCCAATTGTGGCAATGCCTAAGTTATGAGTTAGTTCAACTAAACTATCAACTGCACTACGAATCGCACGATCGGCGTGATTGCCGTGTGTATTAACCCGAGCTTCAATCGTTCTCGCACTACGATCGAGCATTGGCAATGATTTGTCGTCATAAGCGTCGTTAATCATATTAACGTAAAATCGATAGCCGGCATCAGTTGGAATACGACCAGCGCTAGTGTGTGGTTGCGCAATAAAGCCCATTTCTTCTAATTTAGACATCTCGCTGCGAATTGTCGCGCTGGATACATTAAAAAGTTTGGCCAGCATCACGCTGCCAACCGGGGCTGCAATCTCGGCATGTTGCTCGATAATCGCCGCTAATATCTGAATCTGACGCTCTGTCATGTCGATATTATATCGTAATTTAGCACTCTGTGTCAACGAGTGCTAAATTAGTAGATAGTAGATGGTAGATGGGAAATGGGAAATGGGAAATGGGAAATGGGAAATGGGAAATGGGAAATGGGAAATGGGAAAT